>NZ_JAFIBZ010000026.1:0-75253 GCF_017832375.1 Methylocaldum sp. RMAD-M
TCGAGGGAGTCGTGTTCAAGGATGGAGTTCAGGAAGACGTCGAGAAAGTCGCCGCCTGAGCCCACCCCCGTACACAACATTTGACCATTACTCAATGAAGTCTGACGAGTTGGCCTGTACTAGCGGCCAGCGAAAGCTGGGAGATCATGACTTTCTGTGCTTCGCTGGGCGTATTAGTCGTCGGGTAGACGATCCAAAATACCGCTGCAGACTGCTCCACATATCCAGTAGGCCCGAGATGGTATGGACAGTTGTTGACATTATTACAGGCTTGGGGATCTACCCAGACATAAAAGCCCGATCCACTTGCCTGGGTTGCGTACACTTTGCACCAGTCTTGAGTCCATCCCGGACCGACCGCCCACCCGGATACCGGAATCGACAGCACAACGGCCAGAACGCTGTATAAACCCGATCGAAACGGCGTTTTTGTTACGCGTGGCACAATTGTTCGCCGCATGGCTTGCTCCTGGTTCTTATAGTGAAGTCGAAATTTCTGCCCCGTTCTCTCGCTGGTCGAAAATCCGGGGAACAAAGGCTATTCCGCTTGGGCCTGCATGGAGCGCTCATTTGGAAATCGCGTGAGCCTTTATCCAGCAAACGTCCCGAAGCCCAGAACATGGGCTATCAAATCTCGAACATCCGCCCGCCTACAGCGCGCACATCAGTTGGCGAAAAACGAACGACCTTAGCCAAGGGCTTAACCGGCGAATAGGAGGGGGCGACGCGGTGTCATCATGGCCATTCCGGACGATGCCTATGGCGCACCCGAACAGTCTGCCTCAGAGTCGGGTTTTTGTTTTCGTCTGAAATCCGAATAAAGGCTCGATCAAGCCCCCTGCGGCTCTCGTACTTGCGCGCAAGTTTGACGGCTGTAACTCAAGCGTGACAAGTCAGCCAAAGCTGAAAAATATGTAAGCCTTAGCGGACAGATGTTGAGGTGTGAATAATTGAAGTGCTCACGCCATTACGGGTTTAGCCAGAGAGGGGGGACACGAGGGCGTAAGAAAGGGCATGCGCAACGGCTTTCAGATCCACACCGCTAAACTGTGGTGAAAAATGCTCAAGGCACTCGTTGATGTGGTCGGCGAATCCGCTTACGAGATCGCTGCGTTATGCAAGCTGTCGAGAAACGAGCCACATCTCAGGCGTCGGCAAAGGATTGCCGACTTACGCCTTTCCAGAAATGAAACACATCCGTCGGGGAAGGATTATCGACCTTCGGCACTGCCTCCAGCGGATTTATCGAGGATAGCGGCCGATCAATCACAGGGAATGAGAGCCGGGGATAACCCCGCTGCGCCCTTCGCATCCGTAGACTTCAGAATTTCGTCCAAGTCCGATGCTGGACGAGTCCATGGAATCCGAACCCAATAAGCCTCGTTTCGCACCTGGCGGGGCACTACCTCGGTAATGATGCCCTGTTCCGTGAATGTTTTCTGAGCCTGCTCGGCTCGGTTTCTGGTTTTAAAAAGACCAAGGGATATCGCGCCTTGCAAAGCGCCCTTGTCGAACAGCCAAAGGTCGGTTACTCCTTTCTCGAGCAGCATCTTCCGGTTCGCCTTGGCGGTATCCAGATCGTGAGCCTTGGGAAACAGCACCCACCAACCGTCGGTCAGATCCGAAGGTTTCTTGATAAGGCTAGCCTGATCGGACTCAGGCTTAACCAGATTCAAGACTTCGCGCGCCCGCGTCTCGTCCGTAATCGGGCCCCACTGAAAACAGCCCGATTCCACGGCCCGTGTCGACAATGTGGACGGCGTGTCGGTAGGTACTTCCGATTTTTGGGCCGACTCCGATTCGACAATCGATGTCGTCCCCTTGATCTGTTCCGGCTTAGCCTCGGTCGTGGACACCTCGGCCAAAACCAGGTCAGGGGCCTTTTCGGGCGACCCAGTGCGCTCGCTGAGCAAAGCTATTTGTTCCACGACATGGGGGAGCCGCAATTCCTGATAGGACGACGCACTACTGACTCCCCGCCCGAGTATGCTGCTTTCCCACAGGAAAAATACGACGTTCGCCAGAATCAGACTATAAAAAGCATACTTCATGAAACGCTTCTCGCGATGCGGAGCAATCCCCGCAAAATCAGATCCGGAACCACCTTACACGGGCCGTCGAGTTTGTCGGCAATCCTATCCGCATCGCCGCCGGTAATGACCAAATCGGGTACATGCCCCAATTCTTTCTCCGCTTTTCCGACCGATCTCTCGATCAGTCCCGCGCAAGCGGCTAATACTCCGCCTTCTACGGCTGCGGCTGTGCTCCGTCCTAAAACCTCGGGATCGCCGCAGTCGATTTCTCCGATGCCCTTCGTTTCCAGCGCCAACGCCCGTTTCATCATCGCCAAACCGGGCGCGATGAGGCCGCCGAGATGCCGGCCTTGCGCATCAAGTACGTCGAAGGTCAACGCGGTACCACAGTCGGCGACACAGACCGGCCCCTTGCTGAACTCCCGCACGGCAATCAGACTCACCCAACGGTCGACCCCTAGCTTTTCCGGCTTTTCGTAACCGTTCACCACACCGTAGCCTCGATCGGCCGGTTTGACGAAGTTTGGCGAAACTCCCCAGCGTCTTTGCGTCCAGGCCGTTGCGATGTGTTCCGCCTCGCCGCCGACAACGTTACAGATATATATGCGGCGCTGTATGGGCAGAGTCAGCCAGTGGCGGTCGAATGACTCTTCTAGCGATTCGCCAGCCGAAGGGAAAGATTCGCCCGAAACAATCCGATTGTCTTGGGCGATTCCCCATTTCACTCGGCTGTTGCCGATGTCGACCAGAAGCCGCATGACAGTCTCCGGCTCAGCCGGCGATCCGGAGCCGCACATCACCGGATGCGAACTCGCGGCGTTTCCCGTCCTTGCACACCACGACCAGCAACCCTTCTCCGGTAACATCCGCAACTGTGCCGGCGGTTTCCGTATCGCCCTGACGGACGACCACCTCGCGCCCGGTCAGATGATGATAGCGACGCCATTCAGCAAGATAGGGCCCAAGTCCGGTGTGCCGATAATCGTTCAGCAAAGGCAAAAGCTCGCTCAGAATCGAGGCGGCCAGGCGGTTTCTCGAGGGAGCCGATGCGCCGGCCACCGTGGCAAGATCGACCCACGCCTGATCTATCCCGCGCCCCACGACGGGGGGAATGTAGCGGTTCAGCCCCAAGCCCACGATCACGGCGCATCCGCCATGGGCTTCCCCGGCGACCTCCAGCAAGATCCCCCCCAATTTGCGATCTTCCCACAAGATGTCGTTCGGCCACTTGAGTCCGACCCCGATAATCCCCGTCCGGTCCAGTGCCCGAATCACGGCTACTCCGACAGCCAGGCTAAGTCCTGCCACACGGGAGTGATCGTCGAAACGCCACAAGACCGAGAGATAAATATTTGCTCCCAGGGGCGAAAGCCAGGAACGACCTATTCGTCCCTTGCCGGCCGTCTGCGTTTCCGCGAGGCATACCGCCCCCGAGGGAGCACCTTTCGCAGCGAGGCGCATCAAATGCGTATTTGTCGAATCGATCTCGTCGCAGATGTCGAGACCGCCGAGCAGCCGGCCGGCGCTCGGACTCAACGAGGATTGGATGACTGTTTCGCTGAGCAATTCAACGGGCTGGGTCACCCGGTAGCCTTTGCCCGGCAAGGCAGCGATTTCAATCCCACGGTATTGCAGGGCACGAACGGCTTTCCAGACTGCCGTTCTGCTGATACCGAGGCGACTCGCCAGTTCCGTTCCGGAGTGAAAGCCATTGTCGGACAGCAAATGAAGCAGGGTCTTAGTCAGCGCATCGTACTGCATGAATAAAGCGGGGCGCGGAAGCGCTTATTCCGATGGCTGTTTCTTGTTTCTAAGCTGCTGCAGCTGCCGTCTGACGACGTGGCGAATCAGTAGCTCCCGATCGCTGTCGCGCAAGCCGACGAAATCCACGGAAATTTGGTAAGGCAGCTCGGAATCGGGCCCGTTCTTTTTGCAATAAACGATACGACCGTACGCAATTAACCCGATCAGATCAGGCGGCAAGACCATCTTGATTTCCAGCACTTTACCTGGAGCATAGGGCTTTTCCACATCGAAGGATAAACCGGAAGCGCTGAGGCTAACACCTTGAGTGGTCTGCTCCGGCAAGTTGGCCTCGTAGCTCAGGAAAGCCCGGGCGATGAGATCGATTTTGCGCTCCAGAACCTTCAAGAAATCGCCGATTTCCGGAGTGTCTTTTTCTATTCGCCGCAGCAGCTTTCGGGACTCCTGAGTCAGCAAATCCAGGCTGGCTGAAAGGGCGAAAGAATCCAAGGGAAAGTCCCGCGGACTTCGGTTATCAGGAATCTCATCGGGCGCTATTTCCCTGAAAAAAAGAATAATCTCGTCTTCTATCCGAAAATATCGCCTGCGCTCCTTTTCCGCGTCCCTGCCACTCATCGGTTCCGTCCCCTCGTCATGATCCGCTTGGTGGTCGACCATAAAACTCATCCGATAGTAACTAAGTCTTATCCAGAGCCGCCTTATCTAAAACCTTCAGCCGTTCCAATTTTTCCGCGATCTTGATTTCCAGCCCTCTCGAAACCGGCTTGTAGTATGCACGGGGCGGAAACCCTTCGGGGAAATAATTTTCACCCGCCGCATACGCTTCGGGTTCATCATGAGCGTAACGGTAATGCTTTCCGTAATCGAGTTCCTTCATCAAGCGCGTGGGGGCGTTGCGAAGATGAGTCGGCACTTCCAAACTGCCGGTTTTGGCAGCATCGGCACGAGCCGTATTATAGGCGACGTATACCGCATTGCTCTTGGGGGCACAAGCGAGATACAGAACCGCTTGAGCCAGGGCCAGTTCGCCTTCCGGGCTGCCGAGACGCTCCTGAGCATCCCAGGCGTTTAGGGACAGCTCCAGCGCGCGCGGGTCCGCATTGCCGATATCCTCGCTGGCGATACGGACGATGCGGCGTGCGAGATAAAGCGGATCGCAGCCGCCGTCCAGCATGCGGCACAGCCAGTACAAGGCCGCGTCCGGAGCGCTGCCCCGCACCGATTTGTGCAGCGCGGAAATCTGGTTATAAAAATCCTCGCCCTGCTTGTCGAATCGCCGGTTTCCGCCGCCGGCGAGCACTTCCCGTGCGATGTCCGTGGTGATTTTGTCTTGTCCCACTTCCAACAGATCGAGAGTGATCTCCAGCAGACTCAGGACTTTTCGAGCATCACCGTCGGCCGCCTTGGCGTACCAGCAGCGAAGCTCCTCGGGAAATCCGAGGTCCGGCCGGCCGACGCCTCGTTCGCCATCCCGCAAGGCCCGCTCGATGAGATCCAGCAGATCGTCTTCCGACAAGGACTTCAACAGGTAAACGCGGGCACGCGAAAGCAAGGCGTTGTTCAGCTCGAAGGACGGATTCTCGGTGGTGGCGCCGATGAAATAGATGGTGCCGTCTTCCACATGGGGCAGAAAGGCATCCTGCTGGGATTTATTGAAACGGTGCACTTCGTCCACGAATAGAATGGTGCGCCGATTATGCTCGGTCAAAAGCCGCTTCGCCTCGGCCACCGCTTCTCGGATTTCCTTGACGCCCGCCAGTACCGCCGAGATCGGCAGGAATTCCGCGTCGGCGTGACGGGCGACGATCCGCGCCAAGGTCGTCTTGCCGGTGCCGGGCGGCCCCCAGAAAATCATCGAATGAAGCTTGCCGGCCTTGATGGCCTCATAAAGAGGCTTGCCGGGCGATATCAAATGCCGCTGGCCGATATACTCGTCCAGGCAGCGGGGCCGCATCCGGTCGGCCAGAGGTCTCTGAAGATCCGTATTCACGCGTTTATTTTTCCTCGAACACGTCGACTCCCGGCGGAGGACGGAATTCGAACAGGCTGCGGTCCAGCTTGAGTCCCGTTTTCACCCCGGTGAAATAGATGCGGGTGAGCTGGCCGAAATTGTCGCTCAGTTCCATCCCCGCGAGCGTGTCGCCGTCCAGGCCGATCAGGACGTATTTGAATCCGCTGTCTTCGGCCTTCGGCACCAGCTTGATCCAGAACAAGCCCTCGTCCATGCCCTGATTCTCGATCTTGAAATTCTTTTCCAGCGCCACTTCGCCGCTCAGCAGCAGAGCTGGCGTGGAACCGATCGCATCGTCGAGGCGCTTGGCGGTTACCTGTTCGAGGTCGACGTCGTAGAACCAGACCTTGCCGCCATTGGAAACGATTTCCTGGCTGTAAGGCTTCTTGTAATCCCAGCGGAACTTGCCGGGACGCTGAAGATAGAACACGCCGCTGGTGCGCTGGCGGGGACTGCCGGCTTCATCGATCACGACCTGGGAAAATTCCGCCTGTAGGGTATTCGCTTTCGCCAGGAAATTCCGGAGCCGCTGGACCGGCGCCTCTTCCGCCGCTATCGGAAAGACCGGAAGAACGATCAATAAAAGAAGTAATGCTTTTTTGAACATCGTTTGTTTGTTACTCAAGAGTTCTTGGCCAGAACTTCCGCATAGCCGGTGTAATCGCGGGGCGTCAACGCCAGCAAGCGCTGCTTCGCGTCTTCCGGAATGCTCAGCCCGAGGATGAACTCGGACAGCGCCTCCGGCTCGATGCGCTTGCCCCGGGTCAGGTCTTTCAGCTTTTCGTAAGGCTTTTCGATGCCGTAACGGCGCATGACCGTTTGAATCGGCTCCGCCAGCACTTCCAGATTGGCGGCAAGATCGGCTTCCAGTACGCCCGCGTCGAGTTCGAGCTTCCCGAGCCCCTTGAGGGTCGATTGCAGCGCGATCAGCGTATGGGCGATCCCTACGCCGATGTTCCGCAGCACGGTCGAATCGGTCAAATCCCGCTGCCAGCGCGAGATCGGCAATTTTTCAGAAAGATGACCGAAGACCGCATTGGCCATCCCGAGATTGCCTTCCGAATTCTCGAAATCAATGGGATTGACCTTGTGCGGCATGGTCGAAGATCCCACTTCGCCAGCCACGGTTTTCTGGCGGAAATAGCCCAGCGAAACATAACCCCACACGTCGCGGTCGAAATCGATCAGCACAGTGTTGAAACGCGACAGGGCGTGGAAAAACTCGGCAAGATAATCGTGAGGTTCGATCTGGGTGGTGTAAGGATTGAACGTCAAACCCAAAGACGTAACGAAGTTTCGGCAAAAGATCGGCCAATCGATCTCGGGATAGGCAACCCGGTGGGCATTGTAATTGCCCACGGCACCGTTGATCTTGCCCAATAGTTCGATCGACTCCAATTGCTTCAGCTGTCTTTCGAGGCGGGCCGACACGTTGGCGAACTCCTTGCCCATGGTCGTCGGCGTAGCGGATTGTCCGTGGGTACGAGACAGCATCGGCTGGCCAGCATAGATCCCCGCCTTTTCTTTGATGGCGGCAACCAGTTGCCGAATCTGCGGCAGCAGAACGCTGTCCCGAGCTTCCTTCAGCATCAAGGCATACGCCAGATTGTTGATGTCCTCAGAGGTGCAGGCGAAGTGGATGAACTCGCTCACCCGAACCAATTCCACATGATCGGCGATCTTTTCCTTGAGGAAATATTCCACCGCCTTGACGTCGTGATTGGTCGTCCTTTCGATTTGTTTCACGCGTTCCGCATCGCTTACGGAGAAACCGGTCAGGATAGCCTCCAGGCGATCGTTGGCGCTATCGCTCAGCGCAGGCACCTCGCCAATGCCCGGCTCTCCTGCCAAAGTTTGCAGCCACCGAACTTCCACCAGCACCCGGAAACGAATGAGGCCGTATTCGCTGAGGATCGGGCGCAACTCGTCCGCTTTGTCGGCATAGCGCCCGTCGATGGGGGAAAGGCAGGTGAGAGACGTCATTCAGAAAACCTTAACTTTATAGTGAGATTGCGAAACTCAGGCCACAGCCCGAAAAACCGACGTCGAGGTCGGGGCGGCATCTAACGCGCGCTCGATGATCCCGCCGCCCAGGCACTCCTCGCCCTGATAGAACACCACCGATTGGCCCGGAGTCACGGCGCGCTGCGGTCGATCGAAGACGACGCGGATTCTCTGTTCGTCGACAGCTTCGACGGTACAGATCTGATCCGGCTGACGGTAACGGACTTTTGCAGCGCATCGAACAGGCGTATCGGGAGCCTTGCCGCGCACCCAGCTCAAGCTTCCGGCTTCCAGGCCGGCATGGAACAGCATCGGATGATCATGCCCCTGACCGACCACCAGAACATTGCGCTTCAAATCCTTGGCCAATACATACCATGGCTCTTCCGAGGCGCCTTTCATGCCGCCGATGCCGAGTCCTTGCCGTTGCCCCAGGGTGTAATACATCAACCCGTCGTGGCGTCCGATGATTTGACCGTCGGGCGTTTCAATCTCGCCCGGCTGAGCAGGCAAGAAACGCTGCAAGAATTCCTTGAAACGACGCTCGCCAATGAAGCAAATGCCGGTGCTGTCTTTCTTCTGATAATTGGATAATCCCGCCTGCTCGGCGCGCGCTCTGACTTCGGATTTTTCCATGCCCCCGATCGGGAACAATATACGAGCCAACTGCGGCTGTCCCAGGGTGTAGATGAAATAGCTTTGATCCTTCTGTTGATCGATCCCTTTCAGCAGAGTGTAACCGCCGTCCCGACGTCCGACCCGCGCGTAATGCCCCGTCGCGATCAAATCGGCGCCTAAATCCGTCGCATAATCCATAAAGGCTTTGAACTTGATCTGCTGATTGCAGAGGATATCCGGATTGGGCGTACAGCCAGCTCTATACTCGCTCAGGAAGATCTCGAACACCTCGTCCCAATATTCGGCGGCAAAATTAACCGCGTGCAACGGAATGCCCAGTTTGTCGCAGACGCCTTTCGCGTCGGCGAAATCCTGTGGAGCGGTGCAAAGGCCGGTGTGATCGTCCTCCTCCCAATTCTTCATGAAAAGACCGATCACGTCATAGCCCTGTTCCAGGAGCAACAAAGCGGTGACGGAGGAATCCACTCCGCCTGACATACCGACGACGACTTTCTGGGACATGAATTCAACTCAGCAAGGATTTGAGCACCGACAAGGGATAGCGTTCCCCGGCGAGATAATCGTCGATGCATTTCATCACCAAAGGACTTCGAAGACGCATTTTCTCGCTCAAAAGTTCCTCGCGGGTCAGCCACAAACTGCTCACGATGCCCTCGTCGAGAGGACTATCCGGATCGTGACCATCAACCGACCCGACAATTCCGATTCGAAGAAAACTGGCGTCTCCCGCAGCCCGGCGCCATAGATAAATCCCAACCAGTGCCTCGGGTCTGAAATGCCATGCGGTCTCTTCGAAGGTTTCGCGGATAGCGGCCTCGATGACGTTCTCTCCTGCTTCGACATGACCTGCGGGCTGATTGATCACAAGCTTGCCGTTATCGGCTCGCTCCTCGACTACGAGAAAACGCGCGTCCCGCTCGACGATGGCCGCGACGGTGACTCGCGGCCTCTCATTCCGGCTGAATTCGGTTTCGAGCTGGTGCATGCACTTTTAACTGATGTGTAAATTGCCTAGCCGGTTCGCGTGTGCTAAAAGAAAAACGGCCATATAACATATAGAATTAGAATGTTGCGAGGTTTGTCGATGCCCGGTGGGCAGGCTAGGATAAACCCTCTAACTTACCCCTTCCGGCTGGAGCTGAATCATGCCGTTCAACCTAAGCAGTTTAGGATTAGCGATAAAGCTGTTATTTTCCGGTTATTTGACGGTCATAGCAATCGGCTATGCCGTCGCAATGATCCAGATCCTGTTTACCCACGGAATGGCTGACGGCAAATTCGGTCTTTCCATCGAAGATATCGTCTACAGCTATTACGGCAATCGTTCCGGTTCCGTACTTGAAAGCCAGCTGAACGGCTCCATGAAGCCCATGGCGCCGGACGAAGAACGCTTCAAGATCATCCAATGGGTGCGCGACGGCGCCAGCGAGAAAGCTTATGAAAGCGACATAAAGCCCATCTTCGAGCAACGCTGCGTCAGTTGTCACAATGCGGAAGCCGGCGGATTGCCCGACTTCACGCAATTCGCGACCATCAAAGCGCGGACCGCATCCGACGAGGGCGCGACTTTCTCGTCATTGACGCGCGTGTCGCATATTCATTTATTCGGCATTTCATTCATTTTCATGTTCGTCGGACTGATCTTCGCCTTATCCACGGGAGTTCCCGTGAAACTGAAGGGCGCGGCGATCATCATGCCTTACGCTTTCTTACTGCTTGACATCACATCCTGGTGGCTGACTAAACTGAACCCACACTTCGCCCTCCTGGTCGTTCTTGGAGGCGCTGGTTTGGCTATGGCGTTCGTATTCATGTGGGTGGTCTCGATGTACGAGATGTGGATACTCCCCAGAAAGCTTCCTTTTCCGGATCGTCGTAACGCTTTAACGCGATCGTGAAACCTATGGCGAATGGTTGTGACGGGAAATCATTTATACCAAGGGCGGTCTAATACAACGGAGCCCGCAGATGCTATAGTAGCCGTGGTCTAGACATGTTGCAGTTCAAGGGCGAGAAATGGCACAACATCCTGATCACAAGCTCACAGACGATGTTGTCGTACAGGAAGCGAAGCCAAAACTTAAACGGCCACCGCTTTATAAAGTGATTCTGTTGAACGACGATTTCACTCCG
This sequence comes from Methylocaldum sp. RMAD-M, assembly GCF_017832375.1. Classification (NCBI taxonomy): domain Bacteria; kingdom Pseudomonadati; phylum Pseudomonadota; class Gammaproteobacteria; order Methylococcales; family Methylococcaceae; genus Methylocaldum; species Methylocaldum sp. RMAD-M. The sequence continues at coordinate 10,585 of NZ_JAFIBZ010000026.1, forward strand.
ATGGATTTCGTCGTTTTGGTATTGAAAACGTTCTTCGGCATGAGCGAGGAAAAAGCTACCCAGATTATGCTTCACGTTCATACGCGGGGCATCGGCGTTTGTGGCGTCTTCTCCAAGGACGTTGCAGAAACCAAAGTCCAGCTGGTGAACGATTATTCTCGGCAGCACCAGCATCCTCTGCTTTGCACAATGGAGGAAGCCTGAACAGGCCCTGATTCTATGTTAAGCAAAGAACTCGAATATTCATTAAACGTCGCGTTCCGATCGGCCTACGAGAAAAGGCACGAATTCATAACCGTCGAGCATCTCTTGCTCGCGATGCTCGACAATTCGATAGCCGTTGAAGTGCTTCGAGCCTGCGGCGCGAACATCGATCAATTGAGAAAGGATCTGACCGAGTTTCTGGATGAAACGACGCCGCTCATCCCGCCTGGCGTGAAGCGCGAAACTCAGCCGACGCTCGGCTTTCAGCGAGTCCTCCAGAGAGCGGCCTTTCACGTCCAGTCCTCGGGCAAGAAAGAGGTCACCGGCGCCAACATCCTGGTCGCTATTTTCAGTGAGCAGGACTCCCAAGCCGTTTATCTGCTCAACAAGCAGGACGTGACCCGCTTGGACGTCGTCAATTACATTTCTCACGGCATTTCGAAAGTTCGCGAAGATTCGGATGCGAGTCCGAAAAGCAGCACCACTTCGGAAAGCGACGAAGGTGAAGGCGCTGCCGCCAATCCTTTGGAAAAATTTGCTTCCAACCTTAACGAATTGGCGAAACGCGGAAAGATTGACCCGCTGATCGGACGCAAGGGCGAGATCGAACGCACCATCCAGGTCCTGTGTCGGCGTCGCAAGAATAATCCGTTGCTGGTCGGCGAGGCCGGCGTCGGTAAGACCGCGATCGCTGAGGGACTGGCCAAGAAGATCGTCGACAAAGAGGTGCCGGAAGTCCTGTCGGAAAGCACGATTTATGCGCTGGATCTCGGCTCCTTGGTTGCCGGAACCAAATACCGCGGCGATTTCGAGAAACGTCTCAAAGCATTGCTTGCACAGCTCAAGAAAGAGCCCAATTCGATTCTGTTCATCGACGAGATTCACACCATTATCGGAGCCGGATCGGCGTCGGGCGGCGTGATGGACGCCTCGAACCTGATCAAGCCGGTATTGGCCTCGGGCGAACTGCGCTGCATTGGGTCCACCACTTATCAGGAATATCGGGGTATTTTCGAAAAAGACAGGGCTCTGGCCCGTCGTTTTCAGAAAATCGATATCCATGAGCCTACTGTCGACGAGACCTACCACATTCTGCGCGGACTCAAGTCGCGGTTCGAAAAACACCATGACGTGAAATATTCACTGGCAGCGCTCCGCACGGCAGCCGAATTATCCGATCGGTACATTACCGACCGTCACTTGCCGGACAAAGCTATCGACGTGATTGACGAGGCAGGGGCCAGCCAGCGGCTGTTGCCGGTTTCCCGCCGGAAGAAGCTGATCGGCACTTTGGAGATCGAGGATATCGTCTCGAAAATCGCGCGCATTCCGCCGAAAACGGTTTCCACCAACGACAAGGACAAACTGCGGGATCTCGAAAAGAATCTGAAGATGCTGGTATTCGGCCAGGATGAAGCCATTTCGACCTTGGCCTCCGCGATCAAACTGTCGCGAGCGGGACTTCGTGAAGTGCAAAAACCCATCGGCTGCTTCCTGTTCGCAGGCCCAACCGGCGTTGGAAAAACCGAAGTCACCCGGCAGTTGGCCAAGGTACTGGGCATCGAGCTCATCCGCTTCGATATGTCCGAATACATGGAGCGGCATACCGTATCCCGATTGATCGGTGCCCCGCCCGGCTATGTAGGCTTCGACCAGGGCGGCTTGTTGACCGAAGAAGTCAACAAGCATCCGCATGCAGTGTTGCTTCTCGACGAGGTCGAGAAGGCCCATACCGATGTGTTCAACCTGTTGCTGCAGGTCATGGATCACGGCACCTTGACCGATAACAACGGACGAAAGGCCGATTTCCGGAATATCATCCTGATCATGACGACCAATGCCGGAGCCTCCGAGGGCGGCAGGCCGTCGATCGGTTTTACCCAGCAGGATCACTCCACCGACAGCATGAAGGTCATCGAGCGAATGTTTTCGCCCGAGTTCCGCAACCGGCTGGATGCCATTATTCAGTTCAAGCCGCTCAACCTCGACATCATCGGCCAAGTCGTCGACAAGTTCATGTTCGAACTGGAATCGCAACTGGCGGAAAAGCGGGTGTCGGTGGTTTTGGAGCCCGATGCGCGGGAATGGCTGGCCGAACACGGCTTCGACCCGTCTATGGGGGCGAGACCCATGGCCCGGGTTATTCAGGAAAACATCAAAAAGCCCTTGGCCGATGAAATCCTATTCGGCAAGTTAAGCGAGGGCGGAGTAGTGAGAATCAGCGTGGAAGATGGCCAACTGGCGTTTACCATCGAAGGCGTGCACGAAGCAGCGGAAGTCTGAGTTCTTAACGCTGACGAAAGGTGATTCGGCCTTTCGTTAAATCGTACGGCGTCATTTCCACTTTTACGCGGTCACCCGTCAGAATGCGGATGTAATGCTTGCGCATTTTGCCGGAAATATGTGCCGTAATAATATGACCGTTATCCAACTGGACGCGAAAAGTCGTATTGGGCAAAGTTTCGATCACTTTGCCTTCCATTTCGATGTGATCTTCTTTCGACATAAACCTCTCTCAAAAGTGAATACGAACGGTAAAAGCCGAATAATATCATATTAAGTTTCAAGCACGATATTCTCGCCTTTTTCCACCAGTACCCAGTCTTCGCCCACCAGAGCCTGTAGAGGACGAAACGAATTTTTATAGCTCATTTTTCGGCAACCGGATATCCAGAATCCGAGATATAGCCAATCCAATCCGCGTCGTTTGGTCTCCGCTACTTGCCACAAAATGGCATAGCTGCCCAGGCTGAGTGCGGGTAAATCGGGATCGAAGAACGTATAAACCGCCGAGAGGCCATCGGCCAAACAGTCGGTGACAGCTACTGCCAACAAGCTATCCCCGCGCTTAAACTCGTAGAAACCGGTCTCCGCCCATCCGCACGCAAGAAAACGAATGTAATCCTCCGCCGAGGATTCGGCCATATGGCCATCCGAATGCCGCGCATTGAGATACCGCAGGAAGAGTCGATAGTGCGCCTCTTCGAATCGAGCCGGCTTCAGAGCAATTTCCAAATCGGCATTCATCCGCTGAATCCGACGCTGCCCGCGATTCGGCCGAAATCGCGCGACCGGTATGCGTACCGGCACACAAGCCGAGCAATTCGAGCAGTGCGGCCGGTAAACCATGTCGCCGCTTCGACGGAAACCTCTGGTTGCGAGCCACGAATAAATATCGACATCCAATGCCTCCCGTGGCGAAACATAAGCCATCTGCGCCTGCCTTCCCGGCAGGTAATCACAATCGTGCTCATAGCTGATGTAGAGCGGTATCGATTTCATAAAACCCCGCCCGCCGACTTCCAAGCCTCGCTCGAAACCGGCTGTTCACAATAAATTTGCAACAATTTCACAAACTCCGAGCGCGGAATCTCTTCCGCTCCCAAACTGGCTAAATGCCGGGTATAGACCTGGCAATCGATCAGGACATAACCCCACCGCTTCAAACAGTCGCACGCGAAAGCGAAAGCAGCCTTGGAAGCGTCAGTGACATGGTGAAACATCGATTCTCCAAAAAACACCCGGCCGACCGAAACCCCGTAAAGTCCGCCAACGAGAGCCTCTTCCTGCCACGCTTCGAAGGAATGGGCCAGGCCCAGATCAAAAAGATTGGAATAAGCCCGCTTCATCTCCCCTGTTATCCAGGTTCCACTCGCATAGTCTCGCGGCTCCGCACAAGCATCCATGACGCGGTCGAAACATACATCGAAACTGAAACGAAACTCACCGCGCCTGAGCCGCTTGCCAAGGCTCCGGGAAATCTTGATGTTCTCGGGACGTAGGATCAACCGCGGATCCGGCGACCACCAGAGAATCGGTTCGTCTTTGCCGAACCACGGAAAAACGCCGCTCCGATAGGCATTCACCAGCCGCCGCGCAGAGAGACACCCGCCCACCGCCAAGAGTCCGTTCGGTTCATCCAGAGCCGTTTCCACCGGCGGAAACGGCTCGTTTCGATCAAAGGGATTCAGAACGGTCAGCATGGTCGAAATTTTTGAAAGGCGAGTGGGCATTTAGTTCCGACATATAGGCGCGTACCAAACCCATCTCCCGCTCCAAAAAGCGTGCTATGGGGTCGCGGAATCCGACGTCGGCCAGCCAGTGGGCCGACCAGGTCTCGGTCGGCAGAAAGCCTCGACTGACTTTGTGTTCGCCCTGAGCGCCGGGTTCGAAGCGACAGAGGCCCTCATCGATACAATATTCAATGCCCTGGTAATAGCAAGCCTCGAAATGAAGAGCGGTCACGTCCTCCGTGCATCCCCAGTAGCGACCGTACAATGCATCGCGACCGACGAGAAAAAATGCTGCCCCGACGATTCGTCCGTGTCGCTCGGCGAGAACCAAAAGGATTTGCTCTCCCATCTTTGCGGCAATCGCTTCGAAAAACTCGAGCGTCAGTGCCGGATAGTTGCCATGTCTCGCGAAGGTGGACCGGTAAAGCTCGTACACCGTACGCCAAATGTCGGGCTCCACTCGGTCGCCCCGGATTCTTCGCAACTCCACCGAGGCGTCCCGCACCTGCCGGCGCTCCCGCTTCACTTCCTTGCGCCGCTTGGCGGTAAAGCCCGACAAAAAGTCCTCGAAATCCCGGTAGCCCCGGTTTTCCCAGTGGAATTGACAGCCGAGCCGCTTCAACACGCGCTCCGAATGCAGCAATACCCGGTCCTGCGTGAACAACCAGTGCAGCGAGGAAACTCCCGCATCACGCGCCGCCTCGATCGCGGACTCGACCGCGGCTTCCGCCAAGCTATCCGAGTAACGCTCGGGCGGAATCAGAAGACGCGGGCCCGTGGCCGGCGTGAACGGCGAGGCCACGACCAGCTTCGGATAATAGGGCATGCCTGCTCTTTCGTAGGCGTCCGCCCAGGCCCAATCGAAAACGAATTCGCCGAACGAGTTGAGTTTGAGATACGCCGGCAGGGCGCCTACCAGGCGGCGCTCGGAATCCTCGATCACCACATGGTAGGGAATCCAGCCGACGTGCTCGCCCAGGCAACCGCATTCCTCCAATGCGAGCAAGAATTCATGCCGTAGAAAGGGATAAGCGCCGTCGGTCAGCGCATTCCAGGCTTCGGGCTCGACCGCGCCGATATTGCGAATGATGCGCGACCTCAAGCCCGCCAACTGCGTCTTGTCTTGGGCATTCATCTCGTATCCTCAACAGTCAAAAGGCCGCATGCCGTGATCGATTCGCCAAACCATGAAATAATAACGCCTTTCCGCCAACACAATCCTGTCAAAATGGCTCAGTACATTTTCACGATGAACCGGGTGAGCAAAATCGTGCCGCCCAAACGCGAGATTTTGCGCGACATCTCGCTGTCCTTCTTTCCCGGCGCAAAGATCGGTGTGCTCGGCCTGAACGGGTCCGGCAAATCCACCCTGCTCCGCATCATGGCCGGCGTGGACAAGGAATACGACGGCGAAGCCCGGCCGCAGCCTGGAATCAAGATCGGCTTTCTTCCGCAGGAGCCTCAGCTCGACCCGACCAAGACCGTTCGCGGCAATGTCGAAGACGGCGTGGCTGAAATCAAGGCGTTGGTCGACCGCTTCAACGAGGTCAGCAACGCTTTCGGCGAACCCGACGCCGATTTCGACAAATTACTCGCCGAGCAGGCTGAACTCCAGGACAAAATCGAGGCTGCCGGCGCCTGGGAACTCGAACGCAAGCTGGAAATCGCCGCCGACGCCCTGCGCCTTCCGGACTGGAACGCCGACGTCACCAAGCTTTCAGGCGGCGAACGCCGCCGCGTCGCCCTGTGCCGGTTGCTGCTGTCGAATCCCGACATGCTGCTCCTCGACGAACCCACCAACCACTTAGACGCCGAATCGGTGGCTTGGCTCGAACGTTTCCTCCACGACTTTCAGGGCACGGTCATCGCCGTTACCCACGACCGCTATTTCCTGGACAATGTCGCCGGCTGGATTCTCGAATTGGACCGCGGCCACGGCATCCCCTGGGAAGGCAATTATTCCTCCTGGCTGGAACAGAAGGAAAAACGCCTGGAAATGGAGGAGAAGCAGGAAACCGCCCGCCAGAAAGCCATGAAGGAAGAGCTGGAATGGGTGCGCGCTAATCCCAAGGGCCGGCAGGCCAAGAGCAAGGCACGTTTACAGCGGTTCGAGGAACTGTCGTCCAGCGAATACCAGGCCCGTAACGAGACCCGCGAGATCTATATTCCGCCGGGGCCACGCCTGGGCGAACTGGTGGTGGAATTCGAGGGCGTCTCGAAGGGTTTCGGCGACCGACTGCTGATCGAGGACCTGAACTTCCGGCTGCCGCAGGGCGGCATCGTGGGCGTGATCGGCCCCAACGGCGTCGGCAAAACCACCCTGTTCCGCATGATGGCCGGTGCCGAAACGGCCGACACCGGCAATATCCGCGTAGGTCCGACGGTTCAGCTCGCCTATGTCGAGCAGTTCCGCGACGCCATGGACGACAAGAAAACCGTCTGGGAAGAAATTTCCGACGGCCTCGATATGGTCACGGTGGGCAAGTATCAGACGCCGTCCCGCGCCTATGTGGGCCGCTTCAACTTCAAAGGCTCGGATCAGCAGAAGCGCATCGGCGAGCTATCGGGCGGCGAACGCAACCGAGTTCATTTGGCCAAGCTGCTGAAAGCCGGCGGCAACGTGCTGTTGCTCGACGAGCCGACCAACGATCTCGACGTGGAAACCCTGCGGGCGCTTGAGGAAGCGCTGCTGGAATTCCCGGGCTGCGCTGTGGTCATTTCGCACGATCGCTGGTTCCTAGACCGCATCGCCACCCATATGCTCGCCTTCGAAGGCGATAGCAAGGTGGTCTGGTTCGAGGGCAACTATGCGGACTACGAAGCCGATCGCAAGCGTCGTTTAGGCGACGAAGCGGAAAATCCGCACCGGATCCGCTTCAAACCCTTGATGGGCTGAGAGCTTGTGGATAAACCTACTGCGCGATTCGAGTCCGCGCCTGCGGTGCTCAACGTACTCGATCTAACCAAGGCATCGCGTAGCGATTCTTTGAATCCCCCTCTCTCCTTATGGGAGAGGGCCGGGATGAGGGCCTGTACGCCTGTGCTTTTCACGCCGGACCTCCGTGTCCGGCACCCTATGGGCGGCAACTGCCGTGCAAATCGGCATTCCTGCCGATTTGTCGGCACGGACTCGAACCGCTCGCGACGGTTTCTCACAAGCTCTGATTCGAAGCTGTAATATGGTTATTTCTTCGCAAAGAAGGCCGATATGGCGGCGGCTCGATCCGCCGCCACTTTCTTAACGTGCGGACGGGATTCCATCATGCCCATATAATCGGCGGCGCCGGTGACTTTCTGCAAGAAATCCTCACCGTAAATGCGTTGCGTGGCGGATGACAGCAAACCGAAACTGGGCCAGAGGGCACAATCGGCCGCCGTGAAACGCTTGCCGGCTACATAAGGAGAAAATTTCGCGAGGCGATTGAACGCATCGATGCCCATACCGATTTTTTCCTTGACCTCGGCCTTGGTTTCATCCGAGGCTGAACCGCCGAAGAATGCCTCTCCGTACAGGCGCCGGACGACGAGTTCCACATTCAGCTCGAAATGTTGAATCAACTCCCGGCACTTGGCACGCTCGAAAGGGTCGGATGGATAAAGCGGATTTTGCGGAAACGCCTCTTCCAAGTATTCGAGAATGACCTGGGACTCCGAGAGCGGTCCTTTATCGGTTAACAAAAAAGGAATCTTACCGGCGGGCGAGAATTGCAAAATTGCTTCCTTATGGAACGGATTGGCCGCCTGCTCCTCGAACTCGATGCCTTTTTCCAGAAGAACCAGCTTGACCTTATTGTAATAATTGCTGATAGGAAAACCGCAAAGCTTAATCATCAATCCTCTCCTGAGTTAATAGCCGAAACGCCGGTTCCGAAAATCCAGAGTATCGTACATCGAACATCGCTCCACTAGCTCTATCGAACACATGACATTACCCAATTCAGTTACGTCCTTCGAACAATTAGCCATTGCCCAGCCCATCCTTCAGGCGCTCCGAGAGATCGGTTATGAAGCCCCGTCGCCTATTCAGGCGGAAAGCATCCCTCACCTATTGGAGGGACGCGATTTGCTCGGACAGGCCCAGACCGGCACAGGAAAAACCGCGGCCTTCGCAATTCCCATCCTGACCCGGATCGACCTGTCCCAGCGTTCGCCACAAGCCCTGGTGCTCGCGCCCACCCGCGAACTCGCCATCCAGGTGGCCGAGGCCTTCCAAACCTATGCCCGCCATCTCGAAGGCTTCCACATTCTGCCCGTTTACGGCGGCCAGGGCATGGGATCGCAATTGCGGCAACTCGCCCGCGGCGTCCATGTCATCGTGGGCACGCCGGGCCGGGTAATGGATCATCTCCGCCGCGGAACCTTGTCTTTGGATAATCTGACCACGCTGGTACTCGACGAAGCCGACGAAATGCTGCGCATGGGCTTCATCGAGGATGTCGAATGGATTCTGGAACAAACGCCGCAGACTCGCCAGATCGCGCTGTTTTCGGCCACCATGCCGACCGTCATCCGCAAAATCGCCGACCGGCATCTCAACAACGCGGCGGAAGTAAAAATCAAGGCGAAGACTGCCACCGTTGAGGCCATCAGCCAGCAATATTGGCTGGTCTCGGGCGTGCAAAAGCTGGAAGCCCTAACCCGCATTCTCGACGCGGAAGATTTCGACGCCATGATCATCTTCGTCCGCACCAAGACCGAAACGGTGGAGCTGGCCGAGAAACTGGAGGCTCGCGGGTATGAGGCCGCCGCCCTGAACGGCGACATGAGCCAGGTCTTGCGCGAGAAAGTCATCGACCGCTTGAAGAAGAATGCCCTGGACATCGTCGTCGCCACCGACGTCGCCGCACGCGGGCTGGACGTGGAGCGGATCACACACGTGGTGAACTACGACATTCCCTACGACAGCGAAGCCTATATTCACCGCATCGGGCGCACCGGGCGCGCCGGGCGCAAAGGCAAGGCCATTCTGTTCGTCGCTCCGCGAGAAAGGCGAATGCTGCGCGCCATCGAGCAAACCACTAGACAACCCATACAGCAAATGCGGCTGCCTACCCTACAGGACATCGCCGACCGGCGCATCGAGCAGTTCAAGGCTCAGTTGGTTCAAACTCTGGACGACGAGGACGTGAGCTTTTACCGGGAACTGGTGGACAAATTGGTCACCGACGAAATAGGCGATTCCGCCGATATCGCCGCCGCCCTCGCCTATCTGATGCATCGCGAACGTCCGCTGGAAGCTACCGAGGAACCGGAACTATCGGCTCCGGAACCGGTTCGTGAACGCCGGCGGGAAAGAACACGCCCGGAAGGAGGAACACTGCGCTACACCATCGACGTCGGCCGCGAGCACGGCGTGCAGCCCAAGGATATCGTCGGCGCCATTGCCAACGAAACCGGGCTTTCTTCCAAGCTGATCGGTCAGATCAAACTATTCGATACTTACAGCACGGTAGAACTTCCGGCCGATCTCCCGGACGATTTCTTTAGGCTACTGAAGAAAACCTGGGTAAAAAACCAACGCCTCAATCTGCAATTGCTGGACGACGGGGGTCGGAAACCGGGCAAGAAGCCGGCAAAGTCCGGCGAACGCAAGTTCGGGAAACCGAAAGCCTCGGGGCAGGATAAACCGGCGGCGAAACGCCGCCCCAAAGAAGACCAGCCTTAAACCGGTCGTCCGCCTATGGAATTACTCGCACAACTGATCGCCAGGGCATCCGAACTGCTCGATCGTCTCGAAAGACGGATGCCTTCCGGGCCGGCGGAACCCGATTGGGAAGGCGCCATCGCCTTCCGATGGCGCGGGGCCGGTCACGCCAGCCCATTGCAGCCCATCCGAAATCCTCACCGACTGGCCTTGGCCGATATCTTGTGCGTCGACCTGCAAAAGGGCGAGCTGGACCGGAATACCCGGCAATTCATCCAGGGATTGCCGGCCAACAACGCCTTGCTTTGGGGCTCGAAGGGCACCGGCAAATCCTCGCTCATCAAGGCTCTTCTCAACGAATATGCCTCCGTAGGTCTGCGTGTCATAGAGGTGGACCGGCAGCATTTGGTCGAGCTGCCGGACATCTTGGAGCTGCTCTATCCGCGTTCGGAGAAATTCATTCTGTTCAGCGACGATCTTTCGTTCGAAGCGGACGATGCGGGCTACAAGGCTCTGAAATCCACGCTGGAAGGCTCGTTCAGCGCCCCGCCGGCGAATGTATTGATCTACGCTACTTCCAACCGGCGGCATCTGCTGCCCGAGTACCACGAGGAAAACCTTCAAGCCCGCCATATCGAGGGCGAAATCCATCAGGGCGAAGCGGTGGAGGAAAAGATCTCGCTGTCTGAACGTTTCGGCTTATGGCTGTCTTTTTATCCGTTCAATCAGGATCAATACCTGGACATCGTCCGGTACTGGCTGGACAAGCTCCACACCCCTTTGGACGACTGGGAAGCGGTGCGTACCGAGGCTCTTCGTTTTGCCCTTCAACGCGGTTCCCGCAGCGGCCGAGTTGCCTGGCAGTTCGCGAAGGACTGGAGCGGCCGCATGCAGCTCGATATGCGGCCGGTGAATAACCCCTGATCGTTTCAGATGACTATGGGAATCGACCGAGTATCACTCAACGCCGAAGCAGCTAGAGCATTTTCTGATTCGGTGTACGGGAGCCCCATACGTAGGTCGGCAATCCCTTGCCGACGTACCGGCTCGGCAAAGGGCTTTGTCGGCAAGGGATTGCCGACCTACGTTCTTCCCGCCCCACACGAATCCGTACACCGGGATCAAAAACGCTCTAGCCTGATCTCGTCAGAAGACGGACGAGAAGCTGATTCGTCTCTCGCGCACGGGATTGGAGGGCGGGGAGCCGTCGCTTGATCCTGGCGCGAATTTCATCTCGCGTGTCCCAACAACGGTCTATCCTGGCGATGAGCTGACCGATCCCGACATCGCCCAGCGGCGGCGTTTCCATCTCCAGATCGTCAAGAAAACCTACGACTTTGGACGCGTAGGGAAGCGCCACGAAAGGTGTCCCCTGAAGGGCAGCGAAGATCAGAAAATGGAGCCGCATACCCACGGCGAACTCGAAACGCCCCAGAAGACCAAGCGTTTGCTGAGCAGAGTAATGCCGTCTCAGAATTTCCGCTCGTTCCGAATTGTGCATGTGCGCCACCACCCCGTGGCTGTGCTGGACGTCGGTCCGTTCCATCGGAACGAAAACGACGTCGGCATCGAGCCGGTCCACCATGAAATCCGCGGTATTGGCGAGCAGCGCGTGATAATGCTCCGGGTCGAGATCGGGAGCCGCAGGACCCGGCTCTCTGACCGAAAAGCCCACCAGGTGGCGTTCGAACTCGACACCCTCCGATTTAAGGGCTTCGAGCGGAAGCGGCTCCGGACGTAGGAGCAGAGCGGGATCGGCGGTCAGATGAATCTCGCGATCGATCCCGACGTCTTCGAGCAGCCGATAACCTTGGCGATCCCGCACCGTGATGATGGCCGCGTGGTTCAAAGCCTCGCGTACCGCGCTACGCGCACTCGAATCCGTGAGTGGCCCCGCGCTCACCGCGTACACGACCACAGGAACCCCGAATTCATGCGCGAGAAACACTTCCCTCAAATAGGTCTCGGCGTCGCGATCGTAAAGAATGCCGCCTCCACCGAGGATAAACAGATCGAGCCCCTCCACTTCCCTGCTGACTTCTTTCCGGGTCAGGTTCCGGACCGGGACAGCACGCTCGACCTTGTGCCGGCTCAGCGTATCCTCAGGGTTCCGCGAAAAAACCGTGATCTCGGCCTCGATGGACCGGCGCAACTGGCTCGCTATGCCGTCCAGAATGGCCTCGTCGCCGAGATTCATCCCGCCGTAGGATCCTGAAATGCCGATACGGAATCGTCGGTTCTGCTGATCCATCGACTGTCTCCGAAAATCATCTCAACCCAAACCTCAAAGCGGCGAAAGCGACGGCCAGGAGAGCGCGATTCCCTGCCGCCGAAGCAGGGATTGGAAATCTTCCAGCAGTGCCTTGCGGCTTCTCACGAAGCGCGGCGGAACCTTGCGCTCAAGGCAGAACGCCGCCAGCAGCCCCGCCGCCTCGCCCACGTTCCATTCGACATGGTGTACCCGATAAGCTCCGTTCGTGATGTGCGTCACGCCCAGGTTCTTGCCGCCGGGCAATAGGTTTTCGACGCGCACCGGCAGCAACGATCCGAGCGGAATCTGGAATGGCCAGCAGCCGAGGTCCAGATAACCAGCGCCGCTGGTACGGGGGTGGAGATCGATGCGGTAACATCCGATGCCGACCGAGTCGTCGAAAAATTCGGGGCCGTCCGGTCGGAGCGGATGTGCGATGTGCTGTTCGAGTACGGTGAACTCGGCCCGGATGCGCCTGGACTCCCGGATGTAAGGCGCCGGCGCGAGTCCGTCGACGGTTCCGCCGACCACGTCCCGGCGAAGGCGGAGCCCTCGATATCCGATTCCTCCGTCCGGCCGCGGAGCTTCGGTCTGGAGCCAGTAAAGCAGACTGAGGCTGAGTTGCCGCGCGGCCTCCAGATTTCGTGCCTGCTCCACTTCGTCGACGCCGCAGACCGGTCCGAACCAGTAATCGTTCTGGGGCCAATTGACTACGCTGACGTCGCTGGGCGCGAAGCCATGCTCGAAGTTGGTGACATCCAAAATTCGACGAAAGTGCCACCAGGGCCGTCCGTCCTTCGCCTCAAACAAGAAACGCGTCAACGGCTCGTGGGTTTCGGGCCGACTCGTAGTCCAGCCGAGCAATCGCCCCGGCCAGTCCGGCGGCCGGTAATCACGCCACAGCTCGTATTGCCGTGGCTTATCGATAGTGTGGTCCTCGCCGGGAAGGTACTCCATGGCGAAGCAAACCGTGATCGCCTGCTGATCCTTGGGATCGGCCATCTCGGACGCGTGGGGCTCGCCGGTTTCGGCGCGGGATTCGGCGCCCAGCACATGTTCCACTCCGGCCAGGGCGAGCAACTCGCCCTGCGGAGTCGCATCGATGAAATAAGATGCTTCGATCAGGGTGTCACGTCCGGATTCAAGACCTCTGACGACCACCCCGGTCACCCGATCACCGTGGGTCCATGCGTCAATCGGGCAATGGGGGTGCATAACGAACATTTTGCCGCTGAGTTGATACGGGGCGATCATCTGATGGAGAACCGCGACCGCGACGCGCGGATCGTGGCAGAGTCGGCTGACCCAACCGTTGCCCGGATTGAGATGCTTCGCCGCCGTTGCCACCGGCGTGAGCGGCAAGTGCGCGCGGTAGTATTGGCGGATACCTTCCCGCAGCGCCTTATAGCTGGCCGTCGCGCCGAATTCCTCGATCCACGGATGCTCGTCCGGGGGAACCGCCTGATTCGTCAACTGACCGCCGATCCAGTACGTTTCCTCGGTCAGAACGACCCGATATCCCACCCTGGCCGCGCCCAGGGCGGCAGCACAGGCGCCAAGCCCTCCTCCGATGATGGCGACATCCGTGCGAAGAACCTCCATGCCTGATCTCCTCCGTTCACTCCCTGGATATTGACTGTTGCGAACGGTGCGAGTTCTGGTTCGCCGGCGGACTACGGGAGCGTCGCATCTTCCAGCCAGGTCAGATAGGCGATCGCCTCTTCCCGGCTGTTGCCGCACATTTCCTGCGACGGCTGCAGTCCCGCGCAACAAGCCGGACGGCCGGGCTGCCCGAAAATGGCACATCGAAAATCAGGGGTCAGATGCATGCACCGAACGCCTGACGGCTTGCCTTCGGGCATGCCGGGAAGCGGGCTGGAAATTGATATGGCGATGCAGCAGGCGCCGCAGCCGGTCCGGCAGTCCATGGTCTCAATCGAAAAAGACAAAATGTTGCAAAGGCGCGGCTCCGAGCTTTCGCCTGATCTCCATGATAGTAGGTGCGTCGTAAGGCAACGGATCGAAGCGACCCCAAATCGGACCGGGCCACGCCGGATCGCCTCGATAGCGCACCACATGGTGAAGGTGAAGCTGTGGCACCAGATTGCCGATGGCGGCGATATTCATCTTATCGGCACGAAACAGCTCCGACAGCGTACGGGAGAGGTGGGACGATTCCCGCATAAGCTGAACCTGGTCCTCATCCGTCAACTGATAAATCTCGCTAAGCTCTTCCCGCTCCGGAACGAGGATGAACCACGGATAGCGGTTCTCATTCATCAGCAAAAGCCGGCACAACGGAAAATGGCCTAACTGAATACAATCCTGCGACAAACGAGGATGCAATTCGAACATAAAGGGCTCAATCGATACCGATTCGCGGCTGCCGGACATCGGAGCCATACACGCGCTTAACCCAACGCGTCATGACCGGCACGCCGATGATCAAATAGGGATAGTAGCTGATCAGCCGCCACAGAATGGCCAGACCCAGGGCCACGCCAGCCGGGGCGAAATCCCCGAACAGCCAGGAAAAACCGAGTTCGGCGACGCCGGCGCTGCCGGGAGTCGGCGAAAGAACCATGACTATCCATAACACGGCTTGTCGACCAATGGCGAGCAGATGATCGAACAATGTCATCGGCACAGGGGAAAAAGCCGCAAGAACGCAGTTCAAGACCAGATATCGGCCTATCCATGCAAGCGATGTCGCCACCCAAACCTGAAACCAGAAAATCGATTTCCTATCCCGCAAATCACGCGAGGCCGTGAGCAGGTCGTTGACCATGTGCAAGCCTCGCGAGCGCCAGAAGCGGAACATCCGTAGCATGAGCAGCCTGGTCAGCCACCAGTTGATCCAGTGCGGCGCTACGAACAATGCCGCAATAAGCAGTATCAAGTAGACGACCAGCCCACCCCAAGCCACCCAAAACCCGACCATCATGCTGGTTCCGAGCAGTTCCGACCGAATGTAGTGCAAGGGCGCGAAAATGTCGGCCTGAGGAACGAACAGGCTCGCGAAGAAAGGGAGCGAGGTATAGAACACCTGATCGAGAAAAACCGTGGTAAATACGATCGCGGTGCTGCGACCGATGCTGATCTGTTCTTTGACCAGCATAAACACCGCAACGGCGGCTCCGCCGACCATGGATGGCGAAACCGCGGCGAAGAAATCCCAAAGGAGGATTATTTCGAGACAGGTCCGCCACTCCAGCTTACGGTCGGTCAATATCCGCAATTGCCACATGTAGCCGAAATCGCGCAGCATCATCATCAGGAGCGCCAAAGCAATCCAGAAGACCGAACGCGAAGTCCAGGCGAAACGATCCAGCACCTCGCCCATCGGAAGGCCGCTCTTGACCCATTCGCCATACAGCGTGTAGCCGACGATACCCAATCCCAAAACGACCGGTAACAGAATTCGCACGGGGCTGAACTGCTTAAGAAGCTCGGACGTCTTCGCGACCATTCCGGTTCCGCATAAAAATTGATGGTCTGGGTATTATCGGTTACGCATGCGGCTTGTGCGTGACAAACATCGCGTCGCCGTAACTGAAAAACCGGTATTTGCGCTCTACGGCGTGCCGATAGGCCGCCAGAACCTCGGAATAACCGGCAAAAGCGCACACCAAGGTCAACAGGGTGGATTCCGGAAGATGAAAATTTGTAACCATGGCATCGACACAACGAAAGTGGAAGCCTGGACGAATAAACAAATTCGTCTCGCCTTTGTAAGAAGTCAGGGACCCTTTAAGCGAGGCCGACTCCAATGTCCGCACTACGGTTGTTCCGACGGCAATCACCCGCCCCCCGCGCTGCCGAACCTCGTTAACTTTTTCCACCACGTCCGAACCGACCTCGCAAAGCTCCGAATGCATTTTGTGCTGATCCAGTTCATCCACCCGCAAGGGTTGAAACGTGCCGCTGCCCACATGCAGCGTCACAAAAGCCCGCTCGATACCCTTCGCAGCCAGGCGCTCCAGCATCGCTTCATCGAAATGCAGACCGGCGGTGGGCGCCGCTACGGCACCGGACGCCTTCGCAAACACGGTCTGATAACGTTCCCAATCGGATACCGAATCCGGCCGGTCGATATAAGGCGGCAGAGGAATATGCCCAACGGCGCTCAAGACTTCATCGACGGTTCGACCGTCGAGAAGCATCAGCAGGAACAAATCGTCTTGCCGTCCTTGAACTGTGCATCGAAAACCGCCTTCGAGAAGAATTTCGGTTCCCGCTTTCGGAGCCTTGCTTGCACGCACATGGGCCAAGCCCATACTCGGACCGAGCACCCGTTCGATCAAAACCTCCATCCTGCCTCCGGACGCTTTGCGGCCGAAAAGCCGCGCCGGCATGACTTTGGTATCGTTAAAGACTAGAAGGTCGCCCGCACGAAGCAGTTCCGGCAGCTCGATAAACATACGATCGTCAATTTCGCCGGTCGTTCCATCCAAACACAGCAGCCGACTGGCGCTACGCTCCGGTAGCGGGTACTGGGCGATCAGATCCTCGGGAAGCTCAAAAAAGAAATCACTTTTACGCATCGACAGATGGTAACAGTCGGGGAGAAAAGAATGCAGTATGTGGCTTTTTAAGAGAGATTTCTTTATAATTCGCCTGCTTTCGCGCCGAGGTGGCGAAACTGGTAGACGCGCCAGACTCAAAATCTGGTTTGGGAAACCAAGTGCGAGTTCGATTCTCGCCCTCGGCACCACTTAAAAAATCAAGACGTTATGAACTCGAAAGCATCAGACAAAAACGGCAAGCAAAAACGCCTGTAGATGCAATGTAGAGAAGTAACGCAGAAATGAGCCCGGCAATGAACCGGGCTTTTTTGTTTTTTCCAAAGAGAAGCTCGAAGATGAGCCAGACTAGCGTATGCTGCTCAAAGCGATGTGATTAGCAACCGTGCAACTAAATTACAGTTGCTAATGTAACCATCGGTTACTAAACTCTGTTTCGAGTCGTGAGTAAGAAAGAAAAACTCATCGAACGATTGATCGCGGTCCCTTCAGACTTCACGTGGACGGAACTCGTGAGCGTCTTGTAACACTTTGGATATCGGCAAAGACAAGGGGATGGATCTCGTGTCAAGTTTGACAACGGCAATCCGAATGACATGATCAATCTACATAAACCGCATCCAGGTTCAATCGTTAAACGCTACGCTTTGGAGATGGTCATAGAGAAATTAAAAAACGCGGGGTATTTATGATGAATATGCTGCGCTACAAAGGCTACTATGGTTCCGTTAACGTTAGCTTCGAGAACGGATGCTTATATGGGAAGTTGGAATTTATCGATCCACTTGTTACATTCGAAGCCCAAACCGTACCTGAGCTTTTAAATGCATTCCATGAGGCAGTAGACGATTACATTGCTACGTGCGAAGAACAAGGCGTCAAACCACAAAAGCCCTATAGCGGATCATTTAACGTTCGGATCGGCCCCGAACTCCACAAAGCAGCAGCTCGGGTTGCTAGGTTACAAAAGACTAGACTTAATGAGTTCGTCAAACAAGCAATTCAACGAGCGGTAGAGACGTTTGACGCTAGCGAACGTAACCGAGAAGTTCCATTAATGTGTCATAGGTCTCTGGGCACGGATGAAAAGCTCTCGGCCATTTTCGGCTTGCGTTCCGCCCTTCAGAATACGCCCGATACACCCGTGCAACTACTTCGGGGACTTGCGGTCTTGCGGAGCACTACCGCAACGATTACTAACGAACCAGAAGATAAGCCGATCATTGTTCCGGATAATTTAGTCGGGTACGCCAGGACGGTAAATTAATGAGCACAGAAAAGCAAGTTGAAACAGAGGAACCAACTCGGTTCGCGTTCTCGCACAAAGAGATTGCCGAAGTATTAATTAAGAAACAGGGAATCCACGAAGGCATTTGGTCCTTATATATGGAGTTCGGGCTATCTGCTGCCAATGTTGGGCAATCCGAAAGCAATCTTCTCCCTGCTGCGATTGTTCCTGTAGTGAAGATAGGCATTCAAAAGGCAGAAAAGTTGACCTCGATTGCGGTTGACGCATCGGAAATTAACCCAGCGCCAAAGAAAAGCAAGAGGACACGTCATTCAACACCCGAATGATGTTGAGAAGTAAGTATTATCCCCCCGACAGAGCCGGGGAACTCCCGATTTGGTTAGAATAAGGCCCGCGCGAGCTTTTTCTAACCCGCCAATTATCCAAATAAAAAAAGTACGGGTAAGTCGAAACTCGGCTGGGGCCATCTCCAAGCAAGCGCCCATCAAGCAATCGAATTGATCAGCCGAATCTTTTCGCCTTGAGTAAGCCGATAAAACCGGCGGAGTTCTTCCATCATCTCGCCTGCCCGCGCTTTTTTCAGATAACGGGTTTCCAATCGAAGGCAATACTTGCCTGCATAATGGTTGGCATCTTCATAGCGCTGCCGCTGAACCTGGTCCAATGCCGCGTCGTAAGCCGGGGCCTCGAATAGGCAATATCGAAGTTCCGAAGGTACAAGACTTTTGCCCTGCCGCTTCCATAGCGATGTGGCGGTTACGAATTTATCCACCTCGGCCTGCATCTCCAGTTCCATAAGCGTCACGCCGCGCTCGACGCCAGCGTTCCATATGAGATAAAGAAAGTGACTGACGCCTTCCACGGCCAAAAGGAAATCGATGAAATTTTCGGAATGAAGACTCACCAGCGGATCATCATCGGTCAGGCGGGCCAATACCGAGGCATCGAGGAAAAGTGCGAGATCCAGATGGTCATCTTGTTGCGAGACCAAGAGCTTCTCTTTGCTTTCGCGAGGATTGATGCTGGTGTCCAAACGCCGCGCGAGGTCCGGATCGGTAATCAAGAAATCCTCCACATCGAGATCAACCTCGATGCGATAGATGCGCTCCAGCAGCTTCTGCAGGACATTCAGGCGCATAATCCTAGAAACGGCAGTTGGACGCGTCCGAGTGTGCGGCGGGCGGGCCGGATGGCAAGCCTGTCCTGAGCTCGGTCGAAGGGCCTGTCCTGAGCCCCGTCGAAGGGGCGCGACGAGGCAGCGAGGTAGTCTCCCGCGATGAGAAGCAACGCCGCCAGGCAGCTCGCCCGCCGTGCAATCGGGTGCGTAGCCTTTTCACCTAAGCGGTGAGATCGGTAGAAGGTAGGACGGTCAGAATTCATGCGGCTTTTCTACTCCTTCTAAAGCGGCCAACTGCCGTTTCTAGGAAGTGGCGCCTCCTTCAGTTGTGCCGGCGACTGATCGAGCCTTGGGCCGGCTCTATGCCCAGTTTCCTCAGCTTGTCAGCCGCGCGCTTGCTGCCGGTTCGAAGCCAGATTTCGTAGAGCCTCATAATATCGGTGCACGAATTCAACGGGGTTCTTTCCCCGACCTCCGACAGTACGTCCACGAACGATTGGAACTTTTCGGAAAGCTCGCCAAAAATCGCGCAGAAAGCTTTGCCTCGTAAGGTGCCTCGGTTAAGGTCGCACAGATATCCATAGGCGGTACCCCCCATGGCGATGTAATAGTCGATGTCGACGAGCTTTCGATTGAGGCTGGAGGAAAACAAGCCGGATATCAATAGCGCCACGTCTCCGAGCCTGCGCAGAATTTGATGCCTCTCTTCCATGCTCGCCGCCTCCACGGCTTCAGCGTAGATCAAGGCAAGTGGCTGCAATGTGACGCCTTCGGCGGTACGGGAAAACAGCTTGTCCGCCTGGGTGAAATAGGCAAGCAAGTTGACGATGTAGTAGACGGTGTCCTCTCCGGCATCGACTTTTTGATTCGATAAAGCCGTTGTTACCGATTCCCTGAAGAATTCCTGGACGTTTACATCCGTAATCAAGTTCGCGTCGAGGTTTTCAGGCGCCATCATGTCTAGACCTCCAAAGAGTTAAGATCTACCCCAAAAAGCGACGAATCCGCCCGTGTTGCAAGCCGATCATGAAACTTCTCCTCGAGTATAGCAACTGTCCGTAAGCCTACGCCTCCGGTATGCCGGGAGAAAAAACGGATTATCCATTGGACGACGACGAGCGGTCGCGGTTCTCCTTACCGTGATCGATCAGAGCTTTTGCCCCAATTCGATCAAGGTTATGTCGCTTATCGATAATACAGGCAAAAGCCGGACCATTCGGGCGCCGTAACCCGATGGTGGAACAGCGGACCTATTGGCAGACCGGTTTAACTAACGGCAGGCGGGAGGAAGCAAATTTCTGAGGCAAGCAAGCTTTAACAGGCCGGCGGCACTGATCGAGTCGGTGATTGTGCCGTCCATCACCATGCGCACCGCCTCCAGCAAAGGCAGCTTCTTGATTGTAATAGCCTCCGTCTCTTCGAAGTCCGGTTCGCCCTCCACCAAACCCTCCGCAAGGAACACATAGCCTTCCTCGTCGGTAACCGAGTTCGTGGTATGCAAGTGCATGAAAACACTCCAGTCCTTGGCTATCAGGCCGGTTTCCTCCTTGAGCTCGCGTTTCGCGGTCTCCAGAATGTCTTCACCTTCGGGCGAACCGCCCATGGGAATTTCCCAGAAATAGGCATCGGGCACGTAGCGATATTGGCCGACCAGCCAAGTATTGCCTTCGGCGTCTATCGGTATGATGCCGATAGCCTGACTCTTGAAATGGATCCTGCCATAAATACTCAACCCGCCGGATGGGTTGATCACCTCGTCCTCGTCCAGACGAATCCACGGATTTTCGTAGACTTCCCGACGCCGAATCAATTTCCAAGGGTTGTGCTCCGACATAAATCAACGTCCGTGAAATGCGGGACTGAGTTCGTGCACGGCTTCGATCATCGCCTTGGCGTGCTCGGGATCGACATCGGGCAATATCCCATGTCCCAAGTTGAACACATGTCCCTCTCCGTGACCGTATTGCTCCAAGACCCGCTTTACTTCGGTGCGTATGGCCTCGATCGGTGCATACAAAGCCATAGGATCCAAATTGCCTTGCAGCGCGACCTTGTGCCCCACTCGTCGACGCGCCTCTCCGATGGGTGTGGTCCAATCCAAGCCTAAGGCGTCGAATCCCGTTTCCGCCATGGCTTCCAGCCACTGTCCGCCGCCCTTGGTAAAGAAGATGGTCGGTATGATTTTGCCGCCGTGGCGCCGATTCAGCTTGTCGAGTACGCGCTTGGCGTAAGCCAAGGAGAATTCTTCGTAATGCGCCGCCGGCAGAATTCCACCCCATGTGTCGAACACCATGACCACATCGACGCCTGCGGCGATTTGGGCATTGATATACAGCGCTACGGCGTCGGCCAATTTTTCCAGGAGATCATGGAGAACCACGGGTTGCTCGTACATCAATCCCTTGACCCTGCGAAACTCCTGCCCGCCGCCGCCCTCGACCATATAGGTGGCCAAAGTCCAGGGACTACCCGAGAACCCGATAAGCGGAACGCTGCCGTCCAGATTTTGTTGAATCAGGCGTACAGCATCCATGACATACCGCAAATCGGTTTCCGGATCAGGAACCGACAGCCGGCGCACATCCGCAGCACTGCGGACCGGATTTCTGAAATGGGGCCCCTCGCCTTCGACGAACTCCAGACCCAAACCCATGGCATCCGGCACCGTGAGAATATCGGAGAATAGAATGGCGGCATCCAGACGGAAGCGCGCGAGAGGCTGCAACGTGACCTCGCAAGCCAGTTCGGGCGTGCTGCACAATTTCATAAAACTGCCCGCTTGCTCCCTGACGCGACGATATTCGGGCAAATAGCGGCCCGCTTGGCGCATCATCCAAACCGGGGTCCTTTCGGTGGGCTGTCTCAATAGTGCACGGATAAGACAATCATTTTTAGGTGCATTCATGGCATCACGCAAATCAATGGCAGAAAGATCGGGTTACAGCAATGGGCGTAAAAATCGACACTCGGGAGCAAGACATGGCATTCACGCCGAATTCATAACACGCCTTTAGAACATCCGTTCGATTAATTTCAACGAGCCGAAGAATCAACCGACGAGCTAAGCTCCGCATGCCGCGGCATCATTCGCCGAATCTCTTGGTGAATAGATTTCATCTGTCTG
The DNA here is from genome assembly GCF_017832375.1 of Methylocaldum sp. RMAD-M. Taxonomy (NCBI): domain Bacteria; kingdom Pseudomonadati; phylum Pseudomonadota; class Gammaproteobacteria; order Methylococcales; family Methylococcaceae; genus Methylocaldum; species Methylocaldum sp. RMAD-M. The sequence continues at coordinate 32,710 of NZ_JAFIBZ010000026.1, forward strand.
GGCAAAGGCTGACCGACGGAAAGGGGTAAAGTCGCCGTTGCTTCCTTGGCCGCAGGCAGAGTCGGATAGATTCCGAAAAACAGCGGATAGAGATCACTGCTCCCCTTGCGGGAACGAAAACTGGCCAGTTCGCTGCCCGGCGGAAATTGTTTGGCCAGCTTACGCACCGCGTTCAATCGGGAAACGGCGACGATCTGCAAGGTGTAGGCTTCGGGACTTTGATTCATCAGCCATTCGGCACTCTTAAGACCTTCCATAACGATCTCTGGCGATCTCGAACGCTCGCTCTCTTGCGCACCCGATTGGCCCCTCTTCGCCTCAGCTTCAGTTACAGCGCCGGCCGGCGGCAAACGGTCCGGCGACATCTCGATCTGCGCCTCCGACATGCTTTTCGGTTCTTCCATGACCGAAGGCGGTAGTGGCTCACGCTGGGTGTCCGGTTCTATCGGCTTATGAGCTTCAACTGTTTTCTTCGCCTCCGCTTCGAACGTACGTGTCGCTGCCATCTCTACCGATTCGCGAATCGGTAGGCTCTCCGACTTTTCGCTCTCGGCTAGCGGCAAAGGCACAGATGACGATTGTGGATCAGTAAGCGGCTCGTCAAGATTCGGGGGCTGGACAGCTTGGGCCTTTTCGGAGTCGGGAGAGACAACGGAGACCATCTCGGGATTTTGGACAACAGGGCCATCGTAAATCTGTTGGTCCGGCTCCGGGATCTGCCGCGAGAACATCAAAAAAAACGCGTAGGCCGTTGCGCCAACCAATAAGCCGGCGCCGGTAAGCCAACCGACCTTAGTCGATATCGCCGCTGTGGCCGATCCGTAGGGAGATCCCAGAATTTCGATCACTTTGCCAGGAATTCCTCGACTTCTGGCATGCAGCCGTTTTACGAAGGATTCCGTAATTCCGTGCTCGGTGACCAATTCAGGCAACGTCACCCTCAATTGGTCCGCGAAGAGTCCGCATTCCTCTTCCGATAGTGCGGGAATCTCCAATATAAACGCATCGCCAAGAGCGGATTTGTCGGTGTCGGATTTTTGCGGCATTTCTTCGGTGCGCATTGCGAATACCAAGCACAAGGAAGGATAACGGCCAGCTAACTGCCATAAGGCGTCTAAAAGCCCCGACACGAGCGCGCCGGCATCGTCGAGCAGCAGCACCACGTTTCGACGCTCCTTGGCATAGCTTTCCAGCAAATCGGTCAAATCCGCTCCCGACGATGCCGATCTCGATTTTTCCTGATTTAAGGCGCGGGACAACTCATCGACGATGCGCTCAAAACTCACGCCGGGCGCTGACGTCAAATAGCAAACCGTTGCAAGTGGCGCCAAGCGGGTCTTGAGAAGACGCAAGAAGGTTGTCTTGCCGATGCCTTCCGGTCCGCATACGACGATGGGCTGAGCCAAGTTAACCGCCAAGTGCGAAAGCAAGTCGAACTTTTGTATGCGTGCCGCAGAAATCAGCGATAAGGATTGCCCGCCATGAGCGCTCTCGCGACCGCTGGCGGGCAGTGAAAGCTCAGCCGCGCCCATATTCACTCAAGGTGGCCCGAAGCAACTCGAGATCGACCGCTATAGGCAAAGTTGCCCGCCCGATCTTTTCCGGCAAGATTAGCCGCAGCTTACCTGCCACGTTTTTTTTGTCGACAGCCATCAGGTCCAAATAGCGGTCTACATCCAAATTCGCTGGCGGCGTCACCGGCAGCCGTGCCCGCCTAAGCAACGAAATGATGCGCTCGACGCTATCAGTATCCAGCCAACCCAACCGTCGTGAGAGATCTGCGGCCTGACAGATTCCGATCGCTACTGCTTCGCCGTGCAGATAGCTTCCGTAACCCATTCCTGTTTCAATGGCATGCCCAAAGGTGTGCCCCAAATTCAGTGTTGCTCTCACCCCGGACTCCCGCTCGTCTTCGGCTACAACCTCCGCCTTGTTGATACAGGATCTCTCGATGGCGTAGGTTAGGGCGTCGGCATCGCGGCCCAAAAGCATCTCCAGGTTGGCTTCCAGCCAGACGAAAAATTCGAAATCGCGGATAAGACCGTATTTGATCACCTCGGCCAAGCCGGCGCTAAACTCCCGGTCAGCCAATGTATCGAGCGTCGAAGTATCGGCCAGCACGCATTGCGGCTGATAAAAAGCCCCGATCATGTTCTTGCCGCGCGGATGATTGACTGCGGTTTTTCCACCTACGGAAGAATCCACCTGCGCCAGCAAAGTCGTCGGAATTTGAATGAACGGCACGCCCCTCTGATAACACGCGGCGGCGAAACCCACCAGATCGCCGATTACCCCGCCCCCTAGGGCGATGAGAGACGCGTCTCGGCTGAATTTTCGGACAAGCAACTCATCGAAGATGACCATTGCCGATTCGATGCTTTTATAAGACTCGCCGTCCGGCAAAACCACCTCGGCGGTCTGCTTGCCGTCTAGGCTCTGTCTGACCCGGTCCAAATAGAGGGGGGCAACCGTTTCGTTGGTAACCACCATGACTTGGCTGGAACTGAGGTGCCTAGACAGGAGTTCGCCGGACTCCAGAACTCTCGAACCGATATAAATTGGATAGCTGCGTTCGCCCAGGCTGACAGTCAGGGTTTTCATGAATTCGCGTTTGCTCGGTTATAGGCTTTCAAGATTTGGCGGACGGCGCTGCGGCTGGAATGCGTTCCCGTATCCACGATGAAATCGGCCAAAGAGCGATAAATCGGCTCCCGCACCCGCAACAACTCTTGTAGTCGCTGGCGAGGATTTTCGGTCTTGAGCAGCGGCCGGTTGGAATCTTTGTGAGTTCTCTCAAGCTGCTTTTCGACCGAACACTGCAGATATACGACGAATCCCCGCCCATGCAGCACTTCTCGATTCTTCGGCAACAGAATCGATCCCCCCCCGGTAGCCAACACTATTCCGTCCTCGCAACACAACTCGGCCAAAACTTCGGATTCTCGCCTTCTGAAGCCTTCCTCACCCTCATACTCGAAAATCATAGGGATACAGACGCCGGTGCGATGTTCTATCTCCCTGTCACTATCCACGAATCGGACACCCAAGGCTTTGGCCAGAAGTCGCCCAATGGTCGTCTTGCCCGCTCCCATGGGCCCGATCAAATAAATATTGTGCGTATGTCTCATGCTGCCCGAGGTGAGAAATCGGGTCATCATACCATGTGTGTCGAAAATACCGGGCAGTAACACTCACAGCCGGCCTGAAAACAAAAAGGCGCCGCCGTTTAAGGCCGCGCCTTTGTTTCCAATGTCAGCAGAAATCAGCGAAGGGCGAGATCTTGCTTGAGAACTTTCGGCGTGATGAAAACGAGCAACTCCCTTTTTGTATCTTCGACATTATTTCTCCGGAACATATATCCGATTCCCGGCAGATCCCCGAAAAACGGAACTTTGTCGGTGTTATTCCGATTCAAGCCCTCGTAAACGCCTCCCAACACCACGGTTTCCCCGTTGGCAACTTGTGCCGTCGTTTCGATCTCGCGCTTATCGATTGCCGGGCCAACTGGCGTTTGCTGGCCTTGTTCATCTTTCTTGATCAACAATTCCATCAACACTTGATCGTCGGGCGTGATATGCGGCGTCACATTCAGCTCAAGCACTGCCTGCTTGAAGGTGATGTTGGCCGACGCTCCTCCCCCCGCTACAACCGTAGTTTGATAAGGAATCTCGACACCCTGCTTGATGACCGCCTTGGTCTGGTCCGAGGTAATCAGCCGAGGATTGGAGACTGTTTCGCTACGCCCCTCACGCTGTGCGGCCGATAACTCGAGATCAAGCAAGTAATCGCCCGCTTTGATGAGAGTGAATCCAAGGGCGCTCGCGCCACCAGTCGCGGCGGTTGCCGCGCCCTGAGCCGCGAGATCCACCAGCACGTCGGCGTTGGTCGACTTCTCCCCGCCGGCGGCCGGTTGCTGGAAAATGACGCCGCTTGATCCCGAACCTGCATCTGAAAAGGAATCGGCGCCTCTCCCTTTAACCAGCCTGTTGACCTGAAGCCGACTACCCAAATCCCTCAGAAAATCGTTTCTGGCAATGACGATCCGAGATTCGATCAGTACCTGCCGAATTGGCTTGTCCAACTGGCGAACAAGATCGCGGACTCGCTCCAAATTGCGCGGAGTATCTTTCACGATCAACTGATTGGTCCGCGGATCGACGGTTACGTTACCCCGACCGGATAAAACCGATTGACTCACATCCAGTGTCGATACGGCTGTGGATGCCGACGCACCGCCGATGCCGGCCGGTTGACTCATGGATTGGCTAATCCGTTCAGTGGTGCCGACTAAAACTTTCTTGATATCTTCGGCCGTGGTGTAGTTGATCTGGATGATTTCCGTCCGCAGCGGCTCCAAATCTTCCACGACTTTCTGAGCTTCGAGTTCCTCCTTCTCCTGTTTATTGATTTCTTCCAACGGTGCGACGCGGATGATGTTTCCTTCTTGCCGTTTCCCCAATCCCTTGGACTTGAGGACCAATTCCAAAGCCTGATCCCACGGAACATCGTTGAGCCGAAGGGTTACATTCCCCTGAACGGTATCGCTGGCAACAATATTCAGGTTGGTAAAATCAGCCAGAATTTGAAGAACAGACCGCACCGGAATGTCCTGGAAATTTAGCGTCAGCTTCTCGCCCGAGTACGAGAAATTCTTTTTCTTGATTTCCTCTTTTTCCATTTTGGTCAACGGACGAAATTCCACCGTCAGGACGTTATCGGTCTGGTAAGAGGAATAATCGTAGTCGTCGGAAACCGTCGCTACGACCATCCTCGCATGGGCACCTTCCGTCGTGGCGTCGACGGAACGGACAGGAGTAGCGAAATCCATGACGTCGAGCCTGCGCTCCAATTGCGGAGGCAGACCCGTGTCGGCAAATCTGACAATGACCTTTTGTCCCTCTTCGTGGATATCAACCAAGGACTTAGGATCGCTCAGCGTCACTAGAAGTCGTCCCTCACCCTTTTCGCCACGACGAAAGTCAATGTTTTCAATCCGCCTATCGCTTCCGCCGAGTGGCCGATCCATAAACTGCGATTTTGTCGATGCTGCGCTCGCGGCGGCAATCGGTGCAGTGCCGCTTTGCAGTGTGATAAGAATATTGTCACCGTCTAGCCGGCTGGTGTAGGGCATCATGTTGGTCAAATTGATGACCACGCGGGTACGACCGGACGATTCCACGGCTTGAACACTTTGAGCTCCACCCACATTGATCGGCACTAATTTCTGGTCCAAACCGTTCGTTACGCCGGGCAAATCCAGTGCAATGCGGGCGGGATTTTCGGTATGGAAGATTCTCGGCTCTCTGGCGGGCCCACTTAAACCCAAAAGCAGCTGTAAGTTATCCCCAGGCAGGATCGAAAAATCCACGGACTTAAGTACAAGCCCCTCCGCCTGACTGACGGGCAGATGCAGGGACAAACCGATCAGAATAAGACCCATCATTCTTTTGTATCGCTGCCGTGCGGCCGACGCGATACGGTTACCTATTTCCGCTCTCATTTCTTCTCCCCCACTTCCGCCAAGTCAAGAGACGCTTTACGTTCACGCCATGCCCCGGGACTGTCGGATATGATTTCTACCAATTCGATCAAGTTTTCTTTGATGTTGACGATCTTGCCGAAGTTTTTTCCCATGTGATTACCGACGCGCACCCGGTGAATCGTTCCGTCGGTAGCTTTCACTAATCCCCACAGCGAACCTTGCCGATCGACCGTTCCGACCATGCGTAGCGTATCCAGCTCGTAGGATTCCAGTTCCTCCTTAGGGCGATTGATATCTGGCCGGATGCTACTCGCAATTTTTTCCTCTTCAGTCTCCTGAGCCTTCTCATCGATAACGAAAGGATTTCGCAAATCCTCCGCATTGAATACAAATGGCTCTACTGTCTTAACTTCCGGCAACGGCTCGACTGATCCTTTCTGACGTGCCTTGACCTCTGCAACGTAGGCCTGTAAATCCGTCAAATCGTCCCCGGCGCATCCGGTTAGTCCGATAGCGAGCATCCACGACACGAGGAGTCGTGGATGGCACGGCGGTACCAAAAACTTCAAGTGCCCACCCATAGTGCTACTTTCTTTGTTGTGGCTTTTTAACTTGATTCGCTGGAGCAGGCCCCTCGTCCAGGTAGCGATAAGTCCTGACCAGCGCGCTCATGACCAATGGGTCCTTTGCGGATTTCTTTGCTCCCGCATCCTTGTTGTGGGCTGCGATCTTCACGTTATGTATCGTTACGATTCGCGGTAACGACGCCAGTCCGCTGATGAACGCACCGAACTCCATATAGTCGCCGATCACGCGGATTTCTATGGGTAACTCCGCATAGAACTCTTTGGCGATTTCGGCGCCGGGTTTGAAAAGCTCGAACTCCAATCCGGCCGCTAAGCCGGTTTGAGAAACGTCGACCAATAATTCGGGAACCTGGGTTTTATCGGGTAGCTGCCTGAGCAAATCGCCGAAACTCTTCTCGATTTCCGCCATTTGCTCCTTGTATTCTTCTAGATTTGCGGCCTTTTTTTGCCGCTGCTCAAATTTGTTCTTGAGTTCCAGTTCCTTGCTTTCTTCAGTTTCGAGCTGCGCGATTTGATCCTGAGTGTCCAAGTAGTACCCCAAGCCACTCAGAATTAGGCATAGTATGGTAATAATCGCCACCTTGATCGGTAGCGGCCACGCGCCCGCGTTTTCTATGTCCCAATTGATTTCGGAAAGATTCATGACGGTTTCCTTTCCTGATTGTCCGCCTTATCTCCTCCCTGCTTGACCTGAAGCGTAAAGCGGTTGCCCTGTGCTTTTTTGCTTTCCTTAGCCTCCTGCTTGGTCTCGATGATGTTTAAAAGGGGCTCCCTCATCCAAGGCGAAGACTCCAAATTCCGCATGTAAGCGGAAACTCGGGCATTGGACTGGGCCATTCCATTCATCGTCAGATTGCTATCCAACTGGGTTAAATCCGTTAGATAAACACCTTCGGGAATGGTACGCGCCAACTCATCGAACAAATGGACGATCTCGGGCCGGCTCGCTTGCAATCGCTGGATGACTTCCATCTTGGCGATCAGCCGTTTTTTCTTGGTTTCCAACTCTTCGATTTCCTTGATCTTCTGATCGAGCAGGGCGATCTCGGACTCCAAGTATTGATTACGCTGGCTCTGATAATCGATCATGCTGCCGATGAAATAATGAACGAAGCACAGAATCGCCCCGGTCGATAGCAACGCGGCCAGGGTAATAGCGACGAATTCCTTTTGCCGTTGTTTGCGATGTTCCGCACGCCAAGGAAGTAAGTTGATTCGAGCCATCAGTCCAAACTCCTTAATGCCAATCCACAAGCAGTCATAAGTGCCGGAGCATCATTGCTCAAACTTTGCGGTTTAACGCGCGGCGCGAGAGACATGGTGACAAACGGGTTGGCGGAAGTAGTGGGGATACCCAGAATGCCTTCCACGAAACGATCGATCCCTTGGATCGAGCCGCACCCTCCGGCCAACACGAGCCCGTCGACGGTGCGATGCGAGCTTGAAGACAGGAAAAACTGCAGCGAGCGGCCGATTTGCTGCGCCATCGCTTGTTTGAACGGCTCCAGCACTTCGAGCTGATAATTGTCTGGAAGACCGCCGTGTTTTTTTGCCAAACCGGCTTCCTCATAGGAAAGCCCGTAACGACGCTGGATTTCTTCCGTCAACTGCTTGCCGCCGAATCCCTGCTCGCGGGTATAAATGATGCGGCGATTATGGATCACATTCAGGGTCGTCATGGTCGACCCGACATCAGCCACGGCGATGGTTTGATCCGAACTGTAGCCGGGCAGTTGATCCAAAATAAGATTGCACGCATTCTCCAGGGCGTACGATTCCACATCCACGACTTCCGCCTTGAGTCCGGCCATCTCCAGAGCCGCCACACGATCCTCCACATTCTCCTTACGAGAGGCGACCAGTAGCACATCGACCATGTCCGGATTTTTCTCGGCTTTGCCCTGCACCTCGAAATCCAGGCTCACCTCGTCCAGTGAGTAGGGAATGTATTGATCCGCCTCCAGTTCGATTTGCGCTTCCAACTCGTCATCGCTTAGAGAAGCGGGCATCGAGATCATCTTGGTTATTACCGAAGAACTCGGTACCGCCACCGCCGCGTGCTTCAATCGGGTGCCCGATTGCTTGATGACCGATTTGATAACATTGCCGATGATTTCAACCTTAGCGATGTTCTTGTCGATCACGGCGTCCAACGGCAACGGCGCGACAGCATAGCTTTCCACCCGATAGTTCTGTCCGTTTCTACTCAGTTCCAGCAGCTTTACGGCCGCCGTGCTGATATCGATGCCAAGTAGCGGCGGTCTCTTGTGGTTCAAAAAAAACATCGATGACTTCCTAAACTGGCCTTGACCTCATGCAAGCGATACCGTGTCTTAATGGCGTTTCTCATCGCCCGCTAGACTCTGTACTGTAGTATAGTAGGGATTAGAAGTTTGCCCATGACACGCCAAACACCGATCAACCGTGCACTTCGGAGCTACTATTTGTAGCCGCAGCCTGAAAACACCTTTTTGATTGTCGAGTGAGAACCCGCAACAGTCGACGCCAAGCGCGCTCCCGTTCAGTGAGCCTCTTGAAGCTAATCTTTTTTTTCCTCCTTGCCGGATTCGCGAGTTTGGCCTTAGCCGCGTTCTTGCTTTATCGGTTCATCGAACCGCAACTCCCGGATATAGAAGTTTTGCGGGATGCGCGGTACCAGACTCCGATGAGCATTTACAGCAAAGATGGCCTCCTAATCGCGCAATACGGCGAAATGAAGCGCAGCCCGGTCAGCTTTTCCGAAGTGCCAGAAAAAGTCATTCAGGCTTTCTTGGCGGCCGAGGACAATCGGTTTTTTGACCATCCGGGCGTGGACTACCAAGGTTTATTGCGAGCGACGTTTTCCTTTCTTCGGACGGGCAAGAAGAAGCAAGGTGGCAGCACGATCACCATGCAGGTGGCCCGCAATTTCTTTTTAAGCAGCGAAAAGACCTTTTTTCGCAAACTCAAGGAAATCGTGCTGGCGATCAAAATCGAATCGGAATTGACGAAAGAACAGATCTTGGAGCTGTACTTGAACAAGATCTACTTCGGCCACCACGCGTATGGCGTCGTAGCTGCGACTCAGGTCTACTACGGCAAAGGGATTAACGAGCTCGACCTGGATGAAATCGCGACGATTGCGGGTTTACCGAAGGCTCCCTCCGCGTTCAATCCGATAACCAATCCAGAGAGGGCGGCGAGCCGGCGAAACTATGTCCTAAAGCGGATGCGGAAACTGGGCTACATCAATGATCAGACTTACCAGGACATGATCAACCGGCCTGTCACCGCAAAACTCCATACGACCCCCGTCGAGTTAAATGCCCCCCATGTCGCAGAGCTGATCCGCAACGAGATGTATCGGCAGTATGGCGAATCCGCTTACACCAGCGGTTACAGGATATACACCACGATCGACAGCCGCTTGCAGGCAGCCGCAGACAGGGCGCTGCGCCTTGCGCTGCACGACTACGATGAGCGTCACGGATTTCGGGGCGCTAAGCAACGAGTAGATTTAAAGAAGGACAAGCGCCCCAAGGACTGGGACGAGCGATTATCCAGCATCCCCAGAGCGGGAGAAACGGTACCCGGGCTGGTCCTAGCTGTTAAAGACAGCTCGGCAGAAATTTATCTCGGCGACAAACAGCGCATCGAACTGGACTGGGACGGCCTTAAATGGGCACGCAAGTATATCTCCGAGAATGCACAAGGTCCTCTGCCCAAAAGCACCAAAGAGATACTCAAGGCCGGTGATCTCATCAGGCTTCGCAAAGACGGCAACGACCATTGGAAACTTAGCCAGATTCCGGAAGTTGAAGGCGCGCTGGTCGCATTGGATCCGACCAGCGGTGCCGTAGTCGCGCTGAGCGGCGGGTATGATTTTGCTCTCAGCAAGTTCAACAGAGCGACTCAGGCGCAAAGACAGCCCGGCTCCGGCTTTAAACCAATACTCTACGCGGCAGCATTGACCCACGGATATACTCCGGCGAGTGTCGTAAATGACGCTCCCGTTGTCTTTTCCGACCCGTCCCAGGCGGACGGATTCTGGCGTCCTCAGAATTACTCGGGCCGATTTTACGGCCCCACGCGACTCAGAGTCGCACTCGCCAAATCACGAAACCTCGTATCCATTCGATTGCTTCAAAGCATCGGCCTCAAGAAGGCCATAGATATGGCCATGCGCTTCGGCTTTCAGCCCGAAGAGCTGCCACGATCTCTCCCGCTAGCCTTAGGAAGCGGCACTGCAACGCCCCTCCGGATGGGGCAAGCCTATGCCGTGTTCGCGAATGGCGGCTTCCACGTCGAACCGTACTTCATCGAACGCATCGAAACCGAAGCCGATAGAACGATCTTCCGAGCTACGCCGCAAATCGCATGTGCGAATTGTGCCGAGTCCGATGATCACCAAACGAATTTTGCACCTCGCACGTTATCTCCCCAGGTCCATTACATGATGAACTCCATGCTGCAAGACGTGGTACGAACCGGGACCGCGACCCGTGCAATGGAACTGGGGCGTAACGATATTGCCGGCAAAACCGGCACAACGAATGAATATAGGGATGCCTGGTTTAACGGTTATGTTCCCTCTCTGACGACCATCGCTTGGGTCGGCTTCGATTCATCAAAATCCTTGGGAAAAGGTGAAACTGGCGGCAAAGCCGCACTGCCCATGTGGATGTATTTCATGCAGGAAGCCCTCAAAGATTTACCCGAGCAGACTTTTCCGCTTCCAAGCGGGTTGACCATCGCTCGGATGGATCCGGGCACGGGAATGCTTGCTCCACCCGGCAGCACTAATGCTATCTTCGAGGTATTCCCGTCGGAGCGCGCTCCTCGTTACTATGCTGCGCCGCGCGTAAGCGAACCGCCTCCCTCTGAAGTCATCGAAGACGAGGCCGAGCCGGAATTACCGAAGCCCCCTCCCCTTCGAACGACGACCGAAAAACCAATCGAATCGCTATTTTGATCTCCATCATGTCTACGAAAGATAAAGCACGCCTGTTGATCGCTCAGGAGGCTGCGAGGATTATCGCCGAAGAGGGTGTAAACGATTATCTTCCGGCAAAAAACAAGGCTGCCGCCCGCCTGGGGATAGCGAATTCACGAAGCCTTCCCCGAAACGAGGAAATCGACCAAGCGTTAGAGGAATACCATCGACTCTATCGGGCTGAAACACAGCCGCTGCACATTGCTCGTCTTCGAAAACTCGCATTAGAGGCCATGCGTTTCCTGGAAGAGTTTTCGCCGCGATTGATCGGTGGCGCGTTGGATGGCAGCGCCAGTAAATACAGCCCGATCATCTTGTATGTATATCCCGAAAGCCCCGAAGAGATCATCAAGAAATTGGTTGAAGCCCGCATACCATTTAAGGAAGGGGCCTTTTCGTTGAATTTGGGACACAGGCGGGGCATGACGTATCCGGCGCTGGATTTTTTTGTCGATGGCGTCCGCGTCGAATTGGCGGTACTCCCGCCGGAATTGAAGGGGCAACGGATCAATCGAAAGGAAAAGGCGGTGCCTGGCGGCTCTCTTCAGGACGTCGAGAAACTGATTAACGGCATTTCGCCGTGAGACTCGGCCGAAGCCTCACGAGAACGACAATCAAAGACCAATATCTATCGGTTGATCGATAATCCGTTTTTGACCGGCCCAAAACGGAGAGCATTCCTTGCTCATTGCCGTTAAACGAGGGGCGGCCAGGCCGATTTCGAAAGACGCAAACGAGGCTGAAAAATCAGCCCCGTCCGTACTTGCGTCGGAACTTGTCAACACGACCGGCAGTGTCGACGATCTTCTGCTTGCCTGTATAGAATGGATGGCAAGCGGAGCAAACTTCAACCTGCAAATCTTTGCCAAGCGTCGACTTGGTTTCGAAGGTATTGCCGCAACTGCAATGGACGGCGATGGACTTGTATTCGGGATGAATATCCGGCTTCATAATGAGGCTTTCTCCAGGAAATCAGAACAAAGGGACGACAAATTTTTCATGGTACTTAAAACGGCTCTTCACTGCAAGATGGACGCACTCTTTAGCGCAGATCGTCCTGCTTCCAACTGAACATCGGCCCACCCGCATCAGCCTTTATTTCCATTTTCGGCGACAGCACTCTAGCGGCTATATACCTATCTGAGATATAAACCATAATGCGTATAGTTTCCCTCAATGTTAACGGCGTGCGGTCAGCAGCGCGCAAAGGCTTTTTCCACTGGATGGATAAACAGAATGCCGACGTTGTCTGCCTACAGGAAACCAAGGCTCAGACACACCAACTGGAAGACCCTATCTACTGGCCTAAAGGGTACCAGTGCTACTACCTGGATGCTGTCAAAAAGGGCTACAGCGGTGTGGCATTGTATAGCCGACGGGAACCGGACGAAGTCATTCAGGGCATTGGCTGGCCTGACATGGACGCCGAGGGGCGTTATCTCGAGGCCCGATTCGGCCCGCTAAGCGTCGTTTCCCTATACTTGCCTTCCGGATCGTCCAGCGAAGAACGGCAAGCGGTGAAGTTCGATTTCATGAACCGCTTCCTGCCGTATCTTCGGGAATGCGCACAGTCCGGGCGCAATTATATTTTCTGCGGCGACTGGAATATCGCCCATAAACCCATTGATCTCAAGAATTGGCGATCCAACCAGAAAAACTCCGGGTTCCTGCCCGAAGAGCGTGCTTGGCTGGATGTCGTATTCGAGGAGGACGGCTGGGTCGATGCCTTTCGTGTTGTCAATCAGGAGCCTGAACAGTATACCTGGTGGTCGAATCGCGGTCAGGCTTGGGCCAAGAACGTGGGTTGGCGTATCGATTATCACGTGACCAGTCCCACTCTCCGGGAAGCAATCCTCGCCGCCCATGTTTACAAGGAAGAGCGCTTTTCCGACCATGCGCCACTCACCATCGATTATGACTACCCTTTCCTGGCGTGACGCGCTATTTAACAGACGGATGTTGATCTGCATCCTCACGGGGTTTTCCTCGGGGTTGCCTCTATTCGTGCTGATCAGCCTGATTTCGGCCTGGCTACGCGACGGAGGTGTCGACCTCAAAGAGATCGGGTTGCTGGCTCTCGTTCAATTTCCTTACATCTGGAAGTTTTTGTGGGCGCCACTCTGTGACCGATACGGTCTACCAATGGGGCGACGCCGGACTTGGATGCTGATTACCCAAATTGCACTGCTGCTCTCGATTCCCGCTTTTGGTTGGCTCGCTCCCGTTCCAGACATCGCGACCATTCGTTGGCTGGCGGTAGCGGTAGCACTATTTTCAGCAACCCAGGACATTGCAATCGATGCCTTTCGGCGAGAGATTCTCAGGGACGAAGAGCAAGGACTTGGCAATGTAATCCATGTGAATGCGTACAAAATCGCCGGGCTCGTACCGGGATCTCTGTCGCTGATCCTCGCTGATTATTTGTCTTGGGACGCCGTCTACTTGATCACGGCCCTGTTCATGTTCCCCGGCATTCTCCTGACGCTCATCGGAACCGAACCGGAGTTTTCCAGCCACGCCCCTCCGACGCTACGTCAAGCCTTAGTCGATCCTTTTCGTGAATTTGTTCAACGAAAGGGTTGGAGCGGCGCGTTAACGGTCCTGGGATTCATCTTTTTTTACAAGCTGGGCGATAGCATGGCAACGGCGCTGGCCACGCCCTTTTATTTGGACATGGGCTACAGCAAGACCGAAATCGGCGTGATCGCCAAGCATGCCGGACTTTGGCCTAACGTTGCAGGCGGCATTTTAGGTGGAATATGGATGATTTCTCTGGGGATACATCGGTCTCTTTGGGTATTTGGCGTTTTACAGGCGCTGGTGATTCTCGGCTTTGCCTGGCTTGCCACGGCCGGCCATACCTTGGCTGGCCTGGCTGCCGTTATCGGCGCCGAGGCGTTCGGTGTCGGATTGGGCACGGCCGCGTTCGTTGCCTACATCGCCACCGCCACCAATCCGGCGTACACCGCCACCCAGTTCGCGCTGTTTACCAGCCTGGCCGCAACGCCACGGACGCTGGCCAATGCATTCACCGGCTTTCTCGTCGAAGGTGGGGACATTAAGATGGGAAACATTTCGCTGCTTCACATCGAAGCGCTAGGCTGGGAACGCTTCTTTTGGGTTTGCTTCGCGCTCACCCTTCCAGGCATGCTGCTACTGTTCAAAGTCGCGCCATGGAACGGAGGCAAGCGGAGCAGAGATCCAGGACGTCTCGAGCCTCAACCCGATTCGCAGTCATCCGACTGAAAAATTTTGCGCCGAAGGAATGCGTTGCGCAGATAAGAGAGCGCCCTCTGGATGCTCTCCTCCGGCGCGAATTCGGCCTACTTTCGAATATAAAGGTCCGTAATACTGCCTTCCAGCATCTCGGCGGCAAATGCAAAGGTTTCCGACAAAGTCGGATGCGGGTGAATAGTCAAGGCGATATCTTCCATATCGGCGCCCATCTCGAGCGCCAGAACGGCCTCGCTGATAAGCTCCCCCGCATTAGGCCCGACGATCCCTGCCCCCAGAATCCGCTTAGTCTCTTTATCGCACAAAATCTTGGTTACGCCCTCTTTGCGATCGATGCCTAGAGCCCGCCCGCTCGCCGCCCAGGGAAATGCGGCTTTGTCGTAGGCAATCCCTTGAGCTTTTGCCTGATTTTCCGTAAGTCCCATCCAGGCCACCTCTGGATCGGTGTAAGCTACCGAGGGAATAGTTAACGCCTGAAACGCCGAGCGCTCTCCGGAAATGACTTCCGCCGCCACTTTCGCCTCGTGAGTCGCTTTGTGTGCCAGCATCGGATTGCCCACGATATCGCCAATGGCGTAAATATGAGGCACGTTGGTTCGCTGACAGGTGTCTACCGGAATGAAGCCTTTGTCGTCGACTTTGACGCCGGCATTCTCCGCACCGATCAGATTTCCGTTTGGCTTCCGGCCTACGGCGACCAGAATGCGGTCGAACAAGTCTGATTCGGGAGCGCCTTCACCGCCTTCGAAATAAACCTGCAATCCTTCCGACTTCGCTTCGATGCGCGTTACCTTCGTCTTAAGGAAAATATTCTCGTACTGTTTCTTGATGCGCTGATACAACGGCTTAACCAGATCCGCATCGCAGCCCGGAATGATCTGGTCCATCAGTTCGACAACCGTGATCTTCGAACCAAGCGCATGATAAACAGTGGCCATTTCCAAGCCGATGATGCCGCCGCCGATGATCAGAAGACGCTTGGGCACTTCGGCGAGCTCCAAGGCGTCCGTGGAATCCATCATGCGCGGATCGTCGTGAGGGAAACCCGGAATCTGTACCGGCTGCGAGCCGGCTGCGATGATGGCGTGATCGAAACTGACCGTCTTTGTGCCATCTGCCGTTTCAACCTGTAGCGTTCGGTCCGAAGAGAATTTGCCCACGCCGTTGACGATGGAAACTTTGCGCTGCTTGGCCAAGCCTGCAAGCCCCGTCGTAAGTGTCTTCACGACTTTGTTCTTCCAGTCGCGCAGCTTGTCCAAATCAACGTTCGGCGAACCGAAATTCAGTCCAAAACTTGAAGATTCCTGCGCCTCCTGAATGACCTTGGCGGCATGCAGCAATGCTTTCGAAGGAATACATCCGACATTTAGACAAACGCCCCCCAACACCGGATAACGCTCGACCAAAACCACCTGTCTGCCCAAGTCGGCGGCTCGAAAAGCGGCGGTATAACCACCCGGACCGCCGCCCAAAACGACAACTTCGGCATGTAGACTAGATGTATCGGACATCGAACGTATACCTTCTATTAAGAAAAAATTGCAGATTAGCGTTCCATCGCAAGTTGTATCGAACCGGTTTGCCGGCAAGCCTCAAAGCATCCCGGCTTCTATAAAAGGACTCGCCGCAGTTCGGCCAGCAATCCAGCCAAATAAACCGTGAATCGTGCCGCCTCGGCTCCATCGATGACGCGATGATCGTACGACAGGGACAATGGCAACATCAGGCGCGGAACGAACTGTCCGTCCAGGTAAACGGGCTTGGTTTGCGCTCGGGACAAACCAAGTATTGCCACTTGAGGCGGATTGATGATGGGCGTAAAAGCCGTACCGCCGATTCCGCCGAGGCTCGAGATAGTAAACGACGCCCCTTCGAGATCGTTGTTGCGCAGTTTCTTGCCACGGGCTTTCGCGCCGAGTTCTGCCAATTCCCTAGCCAAGTCGAAAATGCCTTTTTGATCGACATCCCGAACTACGGGCACCACTAGGCCTTCCGGAGTATCCACCGCCACGCCCAAGTGATAGTACTTTTTAAGGATCAGCTCTTCGCCGTTGGCTGCGAGGGATGAATTAAACGTCGGAAACTCTTTGAGCGCTGCCGCTACGGCCTTGATGACGAATGGCAGAAAGGTCAGCTTCACATTCTGCTTTTCCGCCTCGCTCTTGAGCGACTGGCGAAAGGCTTCGAGATCGGTGATGTCGGCTTCATCGTGTTGCGTCACATGGGGAATGCTCATCCAACTCCGAAGCAGATTCGGGCCGGAAAGCTTCTTGATGCGGGACAACGGCTGTCTATCGACGGTGCCGAACTGAGCGAAATCAATTTCCGGCTGAGGCGGAATGGCGAAAACACCACCAGCCATCGCTTGCTCGACCCGCTTCAGGCTCGCTTTTACGAATGCCTGAACATCCTCCTTCAAAATACGGCCTTTTGGCCCGGTGCCTTGAATTTTCTGAAGCTCAGCCCCCAATTCACGGGCGAACTTCCGAATCGATGGGCTCGCATGAGGAGGATGCGCATGCTCTTCAACAACTTTTAAAGCTCGTTCGGCGATGGCCGGCGCGGGCTTCGGCTTCGCTTCCGGCTCTGCTACTGAGGAAGGCGCAGGCTGCTCGGCAACGGGCTTGGGCGCCGCTTCGCCGGAGACGATCTTTCCAGCTTCCGCTTCCGCCTCAGGCGGAGCTTTCTCTTCCCGTTCCGGCTGGGCCCGATCAGCAAGCTCCAACTGCAATATCGGCGACCCCATGCTCACCCGATCACCGACATTGACCTGCATTTCTTTCACCACGCCGGAAAACGGCGAAGGCACCTCCATCGCCGCTTTATCGCTTTCCAGCGTAATCAAGGAATCGTCGGCCTTGATTACATCCCCCGGCTTAACCAGCACTTCGATGATCTCGACGTTCTTGAAATCCCCGATATCGGGAACTACGACTTCTTTTAGCACTGCCATAGCGATTCCTTTACACCTTCACTGGATTGGGCTTTTCCGGATCGATGCCGTATTTGGCCATAGCTTCCGTCAGTGTAGAAGTCGCCACGCCGCCCTCATCGACTAAGGCTTTTAGTGTCGTAAATGCGATGTAATGCCGATCCACCTCAAAAAATCTCCGCAATTCGGAACGTTGATCGCTGCGACCAAAGCCGTCGGTACCCAGCACCGTATAGGATCTCGGAACAAAGGGCCGGATTTGATCGGCGAGCATTTTAATATAGTCGGATGCCGCGATGATCGGCCCCTGGGTTCCGGCCAGGCAATCCTCCACGTAGCTGATGCGGGGCGGCTGATCCGGATGCAGGAGATTCCAACGCTGTTTGTCGAGTCCGTCACGGCGCAGTTCGGTAAAGCTGGTGACGCTCCAAACGTTCGCTTTTACGCCGAAGTCCTGCTCCAGCAATTCCGCCGCGACGATGGCCTCGCGGAGTATCGTACCGCTGGCCAAAATTTGGGCTTGAGCCGATTCGCCGGCTTCCTTGAGCTTATACATGCCCTTGACGATCCCTTCGCGCGCGCCGGCCGGCATGTCAGGATGAGTATAATTTTCATTCATGACGGTGACGTAGTAGAAGATGCTCTCGCCCTCCTGATACATCCGCCTGAGGCCGTCTTGAATAATCACGGCCAGTTCGTAGGAAAAGCAAGGATCGTAAGCTACGCAATTTGGGATCGCCGACATGCTGACGTGACTATGCCCGTCCTGATGCTGCAAACCCTCGCCCGCCAGCGTTGTACGTCCGGCAGTTCCTCCCATCAAAAAGCCGCGCGCCTGCATATCGCCCGCGGCCCACATCAGATCCCCCACCCGTTGATATCCGAACATCGAGTAGTAGATGTAGAACGGGATCATCTGGATGTTGTGGTTGGTATAAGCCGTACCGGCCGCGAGCCAGGAGCACATGGAGCCCGCCTCCGAAATGCCCTCTTCCAGGATCTGCCCTGATTTGTCCTCCTTGTAGTACATCACTCCGCCGGCATCCGCAGGAACGTACAATTGCCCAACGGAAGAGTAAATACCGTATTGGCGGAAAAGTCCCTCCATACCGAAAGTTCGGGCCTCGTCCGGTACGATGGGTACGACGTACTTACCCAATTTTTTATCCCGCAACAGCAGCGTCAGGATGCGCACGAACGCCATCGTAGTCGACATTTCCCGATCTTCGGTGCCCTTCAGCAGAGGTTCGAAGACATCCAGCTCCGGCACCTGCAAAAGCGGCGCGTCGCGTCGCCGTTGCGGCACGTATCCGCCCAGGCTCTTTCGACGCTCGTGCATGTAGCGCTGCTCCGCACTGTCTTCCGGCGGCTTGTAGTACGGCAACTCCATCAGCTGGCCATCGGGAATGGGAATATTGAAACGATCCCGGAAGTGGCGGATCGCCTGTTCGTCCATTTTCTTTTGCTGGTGCGTGGTCATGAGCCCTTCGCCCGCGCTGCCCATGCCATAACCCTTGACCGTCTTGGCCAGGATCACCGTCGGCTGTCCGGTATGGTTTACCGCCGCATGATAAGCGGCGTAGACCTTGTGCGGGTCGTGCCCGCCACGATTCAGGCGCCAGATGTCCTCGTCGGACATATTGGCCACCATCTCCTTCAGCTCCGGATACTTGCCGAAGAAGTGCTCGCGGGTGTAGGCACCGCCTTTCGCTTTGTAGGCTTGATACTCGCCATCCACGGCCTCTTCCATGCGCTTCTTCAAGAGGCCGTCTTTGTCTTTGGCCAGCAGAGGATCCCAATAGGAACCCCAGATGACTTTGATGACATTCCAGCCGGCACCGCGGAACTCCGCCTCAAGTTCCTGGATGATCTTGCCGTCGCCCCGCACTGGCCCGTCGAGCCGCTGCAGATTGCAATTGATGACAAAGATGAGATTGTCCAATTTCTCCCTGCCGGCAAGCCCGATGGCTCCCATGGATTCCGGCTCATCCATTTCGCCGTCGCCGCAGAAACACCAGACTTTGCGGCCCGAGGTCGCCAGAATCCCCCGATCCTCCAAATATTTCATGAAGCGCGCTTGATAAATCGCCATCAGCGGACCAAGCCCCATGGATACCGTCGGAAACTGCCAAAAATCTGGCATCAACCAGGGATGTGGATAGGAGGAAAGACCGTTGCCGCCGATTTCGGCGCGAAAACTGTCCAGCTGTTCTTCGTTCAGGCGTCCTTCCAGAAACGCACGGGCGTAGATGCCGGGAGCGGCGTGCCCCTGAAAGTAAATCAGATCCCCGCCGTGGTTCCCATTGGCGGCATGGAAAAAATGGTTGAAACCCACGTCGTAAAGCGTCGCAGCTGAAGCGAAGGTGGCAATATGTCCACCGTATTCGCTGGTTTTACGGTTGGCTCGGACAACCATCGCCATCGCGTTCCAGCGGATATAAGAGCGGATGCGCTGCTCCAAACCGGCATCGCCCGGCAAGCGGGGTTCCATGTGGGGCGGAATGGTATTGATGTACGCCGTATTCGCCTTATAAGGCAGGTTCGCCCCCGCGCGGCGTGCCTGATCGACCAAGCTTTCGATCAGGAAATGCGCACGCTCGATACCTTCAGTCTCGATAACGGCCTCCAGGGCCTCCAACCATTCTCGGGTTTCTTCGGGATCGATATCGTTGACGCTCTTAAGGTTTTGCGATGGGTGAGACGGACTCACGGCGGACATAGGAAAGGTTCCTCCACTGATTAAGGGCTTCCAGCTAATTTTTTCGAATGCAGACAAGCAAGCGACAAGTCATCTATTGAATTCCGACCTTTAGATTGCTTGAAACGAAAGAATTTCTGGCATGTTTGTTGAACCGTTGATCCAGTGATTACAGAACTGTGCAACTCTGACTTTGCCTTCTGAACGAGGTCAACGTTGTATTGTTAGAAAAAAAAAGTCCAATCGGAAAATGTTACAGACTACGAGCCGATTACGCCAGAAAAGCTAATCTGAAAAACTGCTCGGCTAGCGATTTTATGAGCTTTGATCACCTGGTATTATCGTCCGGTAGCCAGATCCGAGGCACAAAAACATCGCCCGCTCATCAATTGCCGTGATAGTGCAGCGTTTGTGAGCGACTCTACTTTTAAGACAACCGGTCGCCCCATATGTTAGGAAGCAAAACAAATTCGGAAAAGGAACGTCGGCGTGCCCCGCGGTTGGATTCGCGAATTTCCGCCTATCTAATCATGCCATCGAGCGCCCCATTGCGTGGCGTCGCGAAGAACATAAGCCGTTCAGGCGTCTTCATTGAGACTACCAAACCGCTGAAACGGCTCATCGGTGAACCGGCTCGGCTGGTCTTTACGCTCGAACATGGAAACTTGGTGAGGTTGGCTCGCTATTCGGTGGTTATCGTGCGGGAGTCACAGCACGGAATCGGCCTCGGCTTTTGGCATTCGAGCAAGGCGGTGGATTCGCGTAAAGCCTAGCCGTAGGTTTATAGTCACTCCCGAGCCAAACACGCCTGCCCGCTTGGACCCAACGGCCCGAAACATTGAGAAACTCTCGCAACCTACATCAAGCAGGCAAACGGTAAAACATCGACCATTTCACCGGGCTCCACAGAAGCGCGATCGTGCGCCAGAATAATCATGGCGTTTGCCAGGCTCATGGAGCGAAGAATGCCGGAACCCTGTTTGCCGCTCGTACGCACTTCCCAGTCACCGGTTTCGGTTCTTTCGAGAATGCCCCGCTGGTACTCCGTGCGGCCCGGCTTTTTAGCAAGCCGCTCGAGACACTTGGCTTTCAGTGTGGGAATAACCGGCCGCTCCAGAATTCCCATTTTCTTTTCCAGTAATGGAAGGACAAATTGGTAAAAGTTTACCATCACGGCGACCGGGTTACCCGGCAACCCGATGAATGTCGACGCGCCGATACTACCAAAAGCCACGGGGCGTCCCGGCTTCATGGCAACCTTCCAAAAACCGATATTGCCTATCGAAGACAGAACCTCCTTGACGAAATCGGCTTCACCTACCGATACGCCACCCGAGGAAATGATCACATCCGCAGCGGATGCAGCCCTTATCAAAGCTTCGCTTAGTAGCTCGGGATCATCGGGCACGATGCCCTGGTCCATCACCTTGACACTTAACCGTCTTAGTGCCGAGTGGAGCGTATAGCGATTGCTGTCGTATATGCCGCCGGCCTCTAAGGATCTTCCTAGCTGATGCACTTCGTTTCCGGTCGATAAGAGCGCTACCCGAGGTCGCCGCTTGACCTTGATTTCACTTATGCCTAACGAGGCGATCAGCCCGATATCCGGTGGGGTCAGATAGCGTCCTCCGTTCAGAACCGTTTCGCCCCGCTTGACGTCCTCACCAGCCATGCGGACATTATCCGCCATGCGATGCCGCCCACCGGTTATGCAGATCCGATCCCCGTCGACATCGACATGCTCCTGCATCAGCACGGTATCCGCACCGGCCGGCATGGGCGCACCGGTCATAATGCGTACCGATTGTCCTGGAAGCACGGCGCCGACAAACGGCGTTCCCGCCAGAGCCACGCCTACCACCTCCATTTTCACGATGCTTCCAGCGCCCGGCAAATCCGTTCCTCGTATGGCGTAGCCGTCGACAGCCGCATTGGTATGGGATGGAACATCTAAAGGCGAGACCACAGGGTCATGCAAAACTCTCGTTACGCCCTCGAGGATGCTGACTTGTTCGTAACCCCTGACCGAGGAAACGGCATTCAGTATACGCTCTAAGGCATCATCGACATGAAGTGCGTCGTGCTCATCATTGTCGCTACAACTGGGTCGGTTAGTCGTAGTCATGGCGAGACCAATCTGGAAATATTCGGTGCCAGTGAGAATGGTACTATTGGAGGCGAGTATGAGCGACAATGAATGCCAAAAAATCCGGGTTCCGAATTCGCCGACAAAAGGCCGAGGGGCCGTAAGCAATCGGGAATCCCGCTATTCCGAGACCGTCCGAGAAAAAATCGACGACGACTGGTGGGCAGAGGATGTGCCCCCGGCAGCAACCACCGTAACACACGATAGCGCTCGGAGCATTATCACCCATAACCGGTCGCCCGACATCCCTTTCGATCAGTCGATCAATGCCTACCGGGGCTGCGAGCATGGTTGCATTTACTGCTATGCGCGGCCTAGTCATGCTTACTTGGGACTGTCGCCGGGACTGGACTTCGAAACCCGGCTGTTCGTCAAATCCGATGCGGCGAGTCTCCTGCGCAAGGAGCTAGCGAAAAAATCCCATCGTCCATCTCCAATCGCTTTAGGCGCCAACACCGATCCTTACCAACCTATCGAGCGGGAATGGCGCATTACTCGGGAAGTTCTCGAGGTACTCTACGAATGCCGCCATCCGGTTAATATCACGACCAAATCGGCACTCATCGAACGCGATCTCGACATTCTCTCGGCAATGGCGCGCGAGCATCTGGCCCAAGTTCAGATTTCGATTACCACGCTTGACAAGGGGTTGGCCCGAATCATGGAACCGCGGGCTACGAGCCCGCAACGCCGACTCCAAACAATTCGCATTCTAGCGGACGCTGGCGTGCCAGTGACCGCACTGGTGGCCCCGGTGGTTCCGATTCTGACGGACGCGGAGCTCGAAGCCATCCTTGCTCAGGCAGCCGCACATGGCGCCATCAGCGCCGATTACATCGTGCTGCGCCTTCCTCTCGAACTGAAAGAATTATTCCGCGAATGGCTGGAAACCCATGTCCCGCTAAAAGCCAAGCACGTTCTGGCGCGACTGCGCGATATCCATGGCGGTAAACCGTATGAATCTAGTTTTGGCCTTCGCCACTCCGGGTCAGGGATTTACGCCGAACTCATCCGGAATCGGTTCCTGGTGGCTCTCAAGAAAAACGGGCTTAACGCCACCGAAATCCATTTAAACCCGGAGTTATTCAAGCGTCCTAGTGATGCGCCTGTGCAAACCAGCTTATTTTGATACTTTTGATACCTGCTCGAATCAAAAATGGCGATCCAAAACTTATGCTAGGCTTTTATGCTGAAAATAAGCGTCATCGCACCGACTAAGGATCCTAAGTTTGGACGAGCTTTACACCGAATTATGCGTCCTACAAAGCCACCTGGGTAACCTCGTCGATCGCATTCGGCAGAACCAGATTAAATTGCATCGCTTCCAAACGCTGGAAATGACCTTGCTCACGCTGAACTCTCTGCGTGAACTGGTCGATCAGGTGTTGGAAGACACTCGCGTTCTATTCGAGCTTGACGCCGTTAGCTTCGTATTGGTCGACGAAAAAGGCGAACTCGAGCGCTTCCTCAGAGAGGATGGTCTAAACGTCGACAAGCAGCCAAATCTTATATTGCTGCCCAGCGGCGAAATCCTGGACCGTACGTTCCGCAAGACCTTAAGACCTTACCTAGGGTGCTACAAACCCGAAAAATGTGCCGCATTCTTCCCACGCCTTCCGGATACTTCGTCCAGCGTTGCACTCTTGCCTCTCTATCGTCGAGGCAAACTCATGGGGAGTTTAAATCTCGCCAGTACCGACACCATGCGCTTTTCCGAGCAGATGGCAACGGATTTTCTGGATCGGCTGGCCTGCGTGCTCAGCGTATGCCTGGAAAATACCTTGAACTTCGAACTGCTGCGACGAACCAGCCTTATCGACACGCTCACCGGCGTCAACAACCGGCGATATTTCGAACAACGCGTCAGTGAAGAAATCGACCGGGCACTACGCAGCGGCGAATGTCTGTCATGTTTATTTCTGGATATCGATCACTTCAAGACGATCAATGATACTTATGGGCATCAAAGCGGTGATCGGGTGCTGGTCGACGTGGCACAGACCATCCGCTCCATGCTGCGCAACAACGACGTGTTAGCGCGCTATGGCGGCGAGGAGTTCGTTGCGCTTCTTTCGACAGGAACGGGCAACCGGGCTGCCACCGATGTAGCAGAACGAATCCGCCAACGCATTGCCGATCGCGAGTTCTACGATAAGGATGGCGAGGCGCTGAAGATAAGTTTGTCTATCGGCGTAGCCACTTTGGACCCAACCAGGGTCAGCGGGATCGATGCCACCGAGGCCCGCCTTATCGAAGCAGCTGATATAGCTTTGTATCGAGCCAAAAACAATGGTCGAAATTGCGTAGTCAGCAACGGCTTTGTCGAACCGAGCTTTCAAGAAACATCGCAACAGTGCGTTGCCGGCTTCTAGCCAGCATTTCCCATACTTCTCCAATCGCAAACGGTATCTTCGGGAACGTCGGAGCCGATCTTTCAATCGCGAACCGACGCTTAATCGCCACCTTCCGCGCGCGGTAGCGTACCGTTTTTGCGCTGCGCCACGCACCGCTGCGACGAAGGGAAGAAATGTGGGTTAGAGCCGGAAAACACCTCCGGCTCTAACGGATAGCGCGAGTTTATTCGGCCGGCTCTTGCGATTCAGCGGGGTCTTCCTGAGGACCACCTTCCGGCTGCTGTTGCGAAGGATCCGCAGCAGGACTTTCCGACGGTTTTTCCGGCGCCGTGCCAGCACCGGGCTGCTGCGGCGAATCGATCGCAGGTTTCTCAGCCGGTTTCGGCTTCTCGAACTGCTCTATCTTCGCCTTGTTTTTCAGCTCTCCAATGTGTTGTTGCAGCCGTTGTGTCTGCATCATGGATCGCAGCTGGTCTTTGACGGCATCAAAGGGCGGTGGCGGCTGGTCGCGCGAATCTTCACGCAGGATCACGTGCCAACCGAACTGAGTTTGAACGGGCGTTTGGGTCAATTCGCCATTCTTTAAAGCAACTACCGCGTTTGCGAAAGGCGGCACCATCTGCTGCGGGTTAAACCAGCCCAAGTCGCCACCACTTCCCTTGGAGCCAGGATCCTTGGAAACTTTCTTCGCGATATCCGCGAACTTTTCCCCTTTTTGTAGTCGCTTAATGACGTCCTTCGCCGCCTGCTCGGTATCCACCAGAATGTGCCTGGCTTTGTACTCCGTCAACTTCATCGAACCAACGCGCTGGTCATATTCTTTCTTCAAATCTTCGTCGGAAATCGCAGCGCTGTTGATGAAATGTTCCGCGGCAATTTGCGACAAAACCATTCGATCGGCATTTTCCACGCGCGCGGCGTATTTCGGATCATTGGTCAGCTGCTGGGCCTCGGCCTCTTGGCGCAATAGTTCTCGTTTAATCAGTTCATCGATGATTTTTTCTTCCGATATCCCGTTGTCCCCGCGGCGCTGAGCCAGTTCCGCCGATAAGATATCGACTGCGGCTCTACTGATCGGTCTGCCGTTGACTACGGCGACTGAGTTTTCAGCCGTCGGGGCCTCAGTCGTGCTTGTCGCACCCTTTTGGCCATCAGTGCCAACGTTATTGCATCCCGCGATAACCAATACGCTGGCGATAGCGGCGACAAGTGAATATGTCTTCATTTACGCATTTCCTTTTTGTTGAAATTCAAGTGGAGTAAAAGCCTTCATACTGAAAGCGTGTATCTCTTTCTGCATCAAGTCGCCCAGCGCACGATAGACCAACTGGTGCCGCTGAACCGAACTCTTTCCTTCAAACATCTCAGACACGATAGTGGCGTAAAAATGCCCACCGCCGGTTTCCATGGCACCTGCATGGCCGGCGTGCGCCATACTATCGTCGGTAACTTCCAAATGTACCGGCGAGAGCACCTCTTCCAGTCGGCTCCTGATTTTTTCGACTCGACTTATCATTATGGAAGCACCTTCTTGAACGGTTTGATCGTCACCCGAGCATACACGCCCGCCAGACGATAAGGGTCCTCATCTGCCCATGCTTGAGCAGCTGCCAGACTGGAGAATTCGGCAACGATCAAGCTGCCGGTGAACCCGGCTTCGCCCGGATCTTCGCAATCGACAGCCGGATGGGGACCTGCCAAAATCAACCGCCCCTCGGCTTGCAGCGCTTTCAACCGATCGAGATGCGCAGGACGCGCTTCGAGACGATTTGGCAGACTTCCCTCAGCATCCTCACAAATAATGGCGTAGAGCAAAAAACTACTCCTCCGGATTGGGTTCGGGCAAAAAACGAGATAGATAGATGGACTGGGCAATGACAAACACGAACGTTAGCCCCAAAAGGCCGAAGAGCTTGAAGTTGACCCAAGTCTCTGTACTGAAATTGTAAATAACAAAAAGATTGACACCACCGAGCGCGACGAAGAACGTGGCCCAACTCAGATTCAATCGGCGCCAAACCAAATCCGGCAGTTCAATTTGATTACCTAGCATGCGCTCGATCAGTGTTCGCTTGCCGAATAGTTGACTACCGAGAAAGGCCATGCCGAACAGCCAATTGAGTACAGTCGGTTTCCACTTGATGAAAAGTTCATCTTTCAAGAATAAGGTTGCACCACCGAAGATAACGATGATTGCCAGCGAGACCAAATGCATAGGCTCGACTTTGCGCGTCTTTAACCACGTGACCGCCACTTGTACCGCAGTCGCTACGATAGCGGCGAGAGTTGCAGCGTAAATATCGGAAATCTTAAAAACGATAAAAAAGAGAAAAATCGGGAAAAAATCGAACAGCAATTTCATAGTTCGGGCATAGGTAAAAAAGAGATTAGGAGTCAGGCGTAGACGTCCACACCCAACATCTGGCTGAGAGCGCTTTTTGCCTCATATTGCGGCAAATCGAATTGTGCGCGATAGGCATTTAGCGCGTGCTTCGTTCTCGCGCTCAGTATCGTTTGGTATTGGGCAGTTCGTTGTTCCTCAGCTTCCTTCCTGAGTTGAGTTGGCTGGTTGAGGCGATCCAGGACGGCTTTCAATTCATCTGAAGACGCGACGCCGCCTGCGCTATTGTCTCCCATATTAATACTGGCATTTTCTACGCCAGCCATTATCCTTGGGTCAGCCGAAGTGACTCCTTGGACGGCTATAAGTTCCCGCTGCCGTTTGATTTCAGCGAGCGCGTAAGCAGAAATAGAGGCGGCTTTTTGAATATCCATAGTCGGACGGCGCCTGCGGCTTTACCTATTCATTCCCTTATAATAAATACTATTTCACAGAACATTATATCCGACAATACTTTGCAAACCGGCAAACCGAAGCTTAACACATCGAAAGCGTATGCATGGCCAAGCACCATTCCGGAAGCGAGAAGCGTTCCCCAAGTTACCAGGGGCACTCCGGACGGAAGCTATTCCGAGGTTCCTCGGTCCAATCTTCAAACACATCCAAGCACTCAGAGCTATGAACGAACAAACCCGAATCGAACTGGAAGCAGCAGCTTTCCGACGGCTGCTGCAACATCTGCGCGATCGTTCCGACGTGCAAAACATCGATCTGATGATTTTGGCGGGCTTTTGCCGTAACTGCCTGGCCAAATGGTATAGCGCCGAGGCGAAGGAGCGCGGTATCGACATCGATTATCCGGCGGCGCAAGAAATCATTTACGGCATGCCGTATGCCGAATGGAAGGCCAAGTATCAAAAAGAGGCCACACCGGAGCAACTCAAGGCCATGGAGGAAATCCAACGCCGCAATGAAGCCGCCGGACATTAGCGGCAACGGCCCAAAGGTTTAGAACGTCCCGCCGTTCCAGCCCCATTGACTGCCTTTGATATCGGTAAATTCGATGTAGACCCGCGCTGGAGGAATATCGAGCCGTTGTTCCAGCAAACTGCAAATTGAACGGGATAGCGATTTGATCTGGCCGGCGGGCAATCCGATGCTCTTGAGTTCCGCATAGGCTGCCGGCTCGCCGGTGCCGCCGAACAGCATAGGAACATCGCTGTTCAAACTCACCATGACGTAGGACTCTGGTTTTCCGAGCTCTTTGGCCAACAGGCGCGAAGCCGCCGTCAGCAGCGGCTCGCGCTGGTCGGGAGAAACTTCCCGATTAGTCTGTATCGTCAGATAAGGCATAGAAGAACTCCACTACTGGATAAGAAAATCGGTAAAAAAGAGATCCTTTAGTCCTTCGCCTGCGCCATATTTTTCCAGCGTTTTGGTGACATCCTGTAACGCCGCTTGACGAAGCTTCTCCCGCTCGTCCACAGCAGAAAGCTGCTCGGGATTGCGATTCGAAAAGAGCATAATCAACGCATGACGAATAGGCGGCATGTGCATTTTGATTTTTTCCGCATGCTCCTTGCTATCGATCAACAGTTGAATGTCGGCTCTAAGATAATGGCGTTTGCCCTCAAGATTTACCAGCACCGATTCTAAAGGCAAATATTCGACTCCACCGTCTCCTTCGCCGCTCATGCCATAACCTAACGGACTAAATAAAAGAAGAAACAAAGCCAGAATTTTCGATCTTCCCACGAGGTTCTCCAGTGGCTTTCGGTTAGCGTCTCGTCGCGTTCGCTCGATTATAGTTTAAAATCGTGGACCTTCAGTATTTCCGGCGGACGCCCATGAAACCATCTAAGCCGCTAGGGCCTGTGATGCTCGATCTACAGGGCCTAACCGTAAGCCCCGATGAAAAGGACAAATTGACCCACCCCGCCGCAGGCGGGCTCATTTTGTTCAGTCGGAACTACGAGTCGCCGAGGCAACTCATGAATCTCGTGGGGGAGATTCGCGCGTTACGCCCCGAAATTCTGATCGCAGTGGATCACGAGGGTGGTCGCGTACAACGCTTCCGCGAAGGATTTACACGATTGCCGCCCGCCGCCCGTTATCACGAGATAGCAAATGGGCAACCGGACCACTCCGAAGCAGCGGCCGAAACGGCCGGTTGGCTTATGGCGGCGGAACTTCGGGCCGTCGATATCGATTTCAGTTTCGCGCCCGTTTTGGATGTCGACTCGGGCATCAGCGACATCATCGGCAATCGCGCGTTTTCCCGCGATCCTTTCGAAACCGCACAACTCGCCCGGGCTTTTGCGAGAGGTATGAGACGAGCCGGAATGCCATCCGTGGGCAAGCACTTTCCGGGTCATGGCGGCGTGGCGGAAGACTCCCATCTGGCACTGCCGGTCGATCACCGCCGCCTGGACGAAATCGAAAGCCGCGATTTACTGCCATTCCGCGCCCTCATCGAATTCGGATTGGAGGGAATCATGCCGGCCCACGTGATTTACGCGGAAATCGATGAGCGGCCGGCCGGTTTTTCATCTTTTTGGATTCAAGAAGTTCTTCGCCGCCGGCTCGGATTCGACGGAACCGTGTTCAGCGACGACTTATCCATGGCCGGCGCAGCATTTGCCGGAAATCATGTTGACCGCGCCAGGCTAGCGCTCGAAGCGGGCTGCGACATGGTACTGGTCTGCAACATGCCCGACGCCGCCGGCGAAGTCCTCGAATCCTTGACGAATCATTCCAGCACAGAACGCGAGCCCCGCCTCCAGCGCATGCGGGGACGTTTTTCCATGGATCGTAATGCCTTATTGGCGAGCACTGACTGGCAGCGCGCCACAGAACTGATCGCATCTATCAACGAACAACCGGGACTCGCATGAACAAATCGGAAGAAATCGAACGAGTAATAGCCGAAGCCGACTGCCTTTTTTCGGAAAACGAGGTCAACTCGGCCCTCGACCGCATGGCGGCCGAGATCACTACACTCATCGGCGATAAGACCCCTTTGTTGCTCTCGGTTCTCAACGGCGGCATCATTCCCACCGCAGAGATTGCCCTGCGTCTGCGCTTCCCCTTGGAAATCGACTCCATTAAGGCCGGCCGCTACCAGGGAGAAACCCGCGGCAGCGAAATTCGCTGGCTCTTGAAGCCTAGCATTCCCCTCCATGATCGGACAGTACTGATCATCGACGACATCCTGGATGAGGGCATCACCCTGGCTGAGATTCGGAAATACTGCCTCGAAGAAGGCGCCGAAGCCGTGTACACGGCTGTTGTCGTAGACAAGAAATTGAATAAGGAGAAACCTTGCCGAGCCGATTTCATCGGATTGGAAGCCGAAGATCGCTATTTGTTCGGATTCGGCATGGATTATAAAAGCTATCTTCGCAATTGGCCGGGCATCTTCGCCTGCAAGCACGTTTATCGATAAAGGGAGCTGTCATGACTTTAATGGCCATCATCGGGGGAACCGGTCTCACACGGCTCCCTGATCTCACGATTGTCCGGCGTGAGCGAATCACTACGCCGTATGGAGATCCTTCTTCAGAACTGGTTTTTGGCCATTTTCATCAGCAAGAACTGGTGTTTCTGGCGCGCCATGGCAACCCGCACATCATTCCGCCACACAAGATCAATTACCGCGCAAACATCTGGGCGCTGAAAGAAGCCGGTGCGGCCAGCATTCTGGCGATAGCCGCGGTAGGAGGAATCCGCGCCGATATGGTGCCGGGAAAAATCGCCGTTCCAAACCAAATCATCGATTACACGTACGGACGGCCACACACGTTTTTCGAGACTGATCTCGAACTGGTAACCCACGTCGATTTCACTCACCCCTACAGTCCATGGTTGCGGGAAAAGATATTGACCGCAGCTCAAGTGGCGGGCGTCAGTATCATCGATGACGGCGTATACGGCTGTACCCAGGGGCCGCGGCTGGAAACCGCGGCGGAAATCAACCGCATGGAACGCGACGGCTGCGATCTCGTCGGAATGACCGGTATGCCGGAGGCCGCCCTGGCACGCGAACTCGGCATCGATTACGCCTGCTGCGCCGTGATTGCCAATTGGGCGGCGGGAAAAACGGCAGCCGAAATTACAATGATGGAAATCGAAGCGAACTTAGTGGCGGGAATGGCCGATTTAACATCCATCCTGAGGCATTTCGTTCAGGCATAAGAGGGTTATGCGAGAAGCTACGGCGCAATCCGAGGGCGGCACCTCGACAAGCTCAGGACACGCTTGCCTCGAGCCGCTCATAATGCGTCCCAGACACCCACTAAGACATCGGCAGATTAACCGCAGCCGCCAACCATGACTCTTACCGTCTTTTGCGTTCCGAAAAATTTCCCCTCGGACTCGGCGATGACCAATATGGCGCTTGTTTCGTTCATCTTTATGCGCAAGGAAGCAAATCCGTCGGTTCCGGGCTCGAAGCGAATCTGAGCCGCCAGCGGCGTGGGATTTTTCTCTACGAAAATGAGCATGCGCGAGGTGTTCGGCAGCCGGCTATCGACTGAAATCGGCACAATCGCGCCGTTCTCGGCCAGCTCCGGCACTTCGAAGGCAATTCGGTCGGTTTCAGCCCACGACGCTCCCGCCAACATATCCGAAAGCAGTCGGCTGAAACCGTTCTCCATCCGTTGAGGTGCTCTGGATTTCGCCGCCCCAAAAACGACTTCCCAAGGTAATGCTAATGCCGCTACTAGCATTCGAACGAAGTTGCGTCTGGATTGCGTCATTTCGTATCCCTGCTTGAATCCAAGCGATCTAATGATTACCTTAACTTTGGCCCCGTTCGACCTGAGTCACTAAAATGTCCAGCATCAAGATACGCACCAAGCAGGAAGAAGGCCTAACCACCGTCCGCATGCTTATCACCCATCCGATGGAAACCGGACGCCGCTGGGATGAGCTGACGGAAAGAACCATTCCGGCTCACTTCATTCGAGAAGTCAGAATAGAGCACAATCAACGCTTGGTCGCAAGCTGTGAGCTAAGCACAGCCGTATCCAGAGATCCCTACATCTCAGTGAGATTCCGTGGCGGAAAAACGGGCGACAAGATTCGTGTCACCTGGGCGGACAATTTGGGAAACACCGACAGCGCCGAAAGCACCATCGGTTAAGGTTACGCAGCACCTTACAGTTCACGGGTTGCGCTGAAGCGAATATCCGGCCAGCGCTCCTGGGTAAGCTGCAGATTGACTCGGCTGCTGGCCAAATAAACCAAATAACCGCTGCCGTCTTCGGCCAGATTGTCGAAAACCTTGCGCTTGAATTCCTCCAGCTTCTTCGGATCATCACACCCGACCCAGCGTGCCGTGGTGACCGGTACGTTGTCGTAAACGCATTCGACGTTGTACTCCGATTTCAACCGGAAGGCCGTCACATCGAACTGTAGGACACCCACGGCGCCCAGAATAAGATCGTTATTCTTAAGCGGCCGAAAGAGCTGGGTCGCGCCCTCCTCGGTCAATTGCTGCAAGCCCTTTTGCAGGGCCTTCGCGCGGAGCGGATCTTTCAGCACCACCCGGCGGAACAACTCCGGCGCGAAATAAGGCACCCCTTCGTATTTGAGCGTCTCCCCCTGGCTGAACGTATCGCCCACCTGGATCGTGCCATGGTTATGCAAGCCGATGATGTCGCCCGGATACGCCTCTTCGACATTGGTTCGGGTATCGGCCTGGAACGTGATGGCATTGGCGATCTGGACCGTTTTGCCGATGCGGACGTGGTGCATTCGCATGCCCTTCACGTACTTGCCCGAGCAGATTCGCATAAAAGCGATGCGGTCGCGGTGCGCCGGGTCCATATTCGCCTGAATCTTGAAGACGAAGCCGGTGAACTTTTCTTCCTCGGGCCCCACGACGCGCTCGCGGGCTTGCCGCGCTTGAGGCGGTGGCGCATAGTCTGCAAACGCGTTCAATAGCTCCAGAACGCCGAAATTATTGATCGCCGAGCCGAAAAATACCGGAGTTTGCTTTCCGGCCAAGTAGGACTGGATGTCAAACTCGTGACTGGCGCCGCGCACCAGCTCGATCTCCATCCGCAACTCGTCTGCCTGATCTCCGAGTATCTCTTCCAACCGAGGGTTATCCAATCCCTGGATGACCTCCCCTTCGACGATGCGATCACCGTGAGACGGGCTGAACAACTGAATTGCGTCGTCATACAACTGATACACGCCTTTAAAGCGCTTGCCCATGCCGATGGGCCAAGTCATGGGCGCGCATTGAATCTTTAAAATGCGTTCGATCTCGTCCAACAATTCGATGGGCTCCCGCCCTTCGCGGTCGAGCTTGTTAATGAAGGTGAGGATCGGAGTATCCCGCAACCGGCAGACCTCCATGAGCTTAATGGTCCTTTCCTCGACACCCTTGGCGCTATCGATCACCATCAGGGCGGAGTCCACCGCCGTGAGCGTCCTATAAGTATCCTCGGAAAAATCCTCGTGTCCGGGAGTATCCAACAGATTGAAAATCTTATCCTTGTGCTCGAACTGCATGACCGAGGTCGTAACCGAGATTCCTCTCTGCTTTTCCATCTCCATCCAATCCGAGGTGGCGTGACGAGCCGCCTTGCGTCCTTTGACCGAGCCGGCCAACTGGATCGCGCCTCCGAACAGGAGGAGCTTTTCGGTCAATGTGGTTTTACCGGCGTCCGGGTGAGAGATGATGGCGAAAGTGCGGCGGCGGCTTAATTCCGAAAGAAATTCAGACATCGAAAATTGCAGCGAAAAATACAAATTATACCGCGCTCGCCACGACTAACGGCAGCAGAACACGACTTTGAAAGGGATTATGTTCTTGTCGGGCCGGCCAGTTTTGGGAGTTTGGACGAGCTATCGGTTACGCCGGTCGGCAGCCTCTTCCATTTTCCTGCCGAGCTTTTGGACGTCCTTGCCGAAGCCCGATACGGTATTGCACCCGACGAGCATTGCGATCATCAGCCACATCAGGACGCGAAAAGCGAATTTCCTCACAAGTATCCCCCGCAAAAAATTGATCCAATCACTATAGGGGCTAGTTGCGGCCCATTTCAATACCTTGTCACTTAGCTCGATACGGTACTTTCGAATCCCAGATTTTTCACCGTAATCAAGCGCGATTCCATGCCATGTTCGACGCAGTAGCGCGACTCTAGAAATTTCTAGTTTGGCACAGCGATATTTTCGCTTTCTTACAACAGTGTCGCGCAATAGCGACTAGCCTCATAGACCTCCCTCGGTGAACCTCCACAGACCATTCTTTACTGACTTCTTGGAAGCGGTTGAACGATTTTGCCCGTTTCTTAAGAGCGACATACGAAGCCCGAAAATATCGGCCAATGTCTCGCATTTGTTTACTTATTAAATGCTTATGAATATGGCCCAAATAATGCCTGAAGCCGAAGCGTGCCGAACAAGGGTTACACAAGAAAATCGTTAGGGACGATAAACACAATCGAGGCACCACGGATAACAAGCCAATGCCGTGCGCTATTGGGGGCTCTGGCGATCGTCAGGCTACGTGACCATAACCACTACCGTAAGCCGTGTAGTCATGAAGAAAAAGAATCGAATCTTCTATTCGCCACTGATTTCAACCGAAACCTCGATGCCCCCGCCGATCATTCCGCCAAAAGCGGTTCGACCTGAGAGCAGCGAAAGGTAGCAACGCGAAGCCAAGGTTCGACGGCAGTCATCCCGCGCAGGCGGGATTGTCAATCGAACCTTAAACGGCAAAACCTAGCGGAATAACTCCCTGCCTCAGGATTCCGGTCGATTTCATTCCACAAAAGACCGCTCTGTAGCAGCAGGCTTCCCGACGCGGCCTGATTCGTGACGCCCTGAAAAGGGACACCGGGACTGACTTCCTGAGAATTAGAGGAGGAGATTTCGAGAAACCGCTCGCATCTGCTTTCCATTACTAAGAGGAGCTAAAAAAATGAAGAAGCACTTGGTCTTGAGTCCGTTATACCTGTCTCTGGCCTTCTCGGGGGTAAGCCATACGGCCGTCGCCGAACGAAAATTGCCTGAAGACTTATTTCAGGACGTTTGGAACGCCATACCGGACACCTATCTGCCTCCTCAAGCCAAAAAAGGCAGACATCGTTCGGTCCGGCCTAATTTCGACAGACTCAAAGCAGATGCCATAAATCTGAATATTTTCAATGACACGCTTCTGGTCGCCGAGAAAGACCGTATCGTCGACAATGTTCAGGGGCATTCCGCCTGGGTTGGTCATCTGCAGGGCGAACCCGACAGCGAAGTCATTCTGGCTGTGATCGGAAAAGCCATGTCCGGAACCATCAAGCGGGGGAATGGTGAAATCTACGAGATCCTTGCCAACGATGATGATACTCATACCGTCCGGCAGGTGGACCCGAGAAAGATTCTGCCTCACAAACACCCGATTCCCGATGTTGAAATGGACCCAGATCTAGCCAACGCGCCGGCCAGTTCGGAAGCCGAGACGGCCGCCAATGAGCCGCCGATAGCCGCAGCCACGATCACCGATACGATCGTGGACCTGATGGTCGTCTATACGCCGAAGGCACGCGCCAATGCCGGCGGCACCTCGGGCATTCAAGCCAAGATCGTGAAAGCCGTCGAGGCCGCCAATCAAGCCTATATCAACAGCAAAGTTCATATGAAGCTCAACCTGGTGCGCATGGCTGAGGTCAACTACACGGAAAGCGGCGATATGGCCCGCACGCTTAATGATCTTCGCGGCACAACGGACGGCAAGATGGACGTCGTACATTCCTGGCGCAATCAATACGGTGCTGATCAAGTGACCCTGGTTTCCGCCGACGCAAATTACTGCGGTATCGCCTATCAAATGACGCGGCTGAGTAGCTCCTTTGCACCTTATGCGTTCGCTGTCGTGCATGACGACTCAAGAGCGTACTGTCTCGCCGCGCAAACTCTGGCGCACGAACTGGGCCATAACCAGGGCAACGCGCATGACCGCGCCAACTCCAGCTATGCCGGCATTTATTCCTACTCTTATGGGCATCGTCTGTGCCAAAGCGGCGGTTTCCGGACGGTTATGTCTTACCCCTGCACCGGGGCAACGCGCATTTCGAATTTCGCCAATCCTAGCGTTTACTACAACGGCAAACCCACAGGAATCGATCCGAACATAAATCCCTCAAAGGCCGCGGCGACCGCCTGGTCGATGGAGAAAGCCCGAGCCACGGTTGCCGCGTGGCGTGCCAGTAAAGTGGCCGCTTCCGCTCCGGCGACTCCAAGCAGGCTGGCAGCTTTCTCTCAATCCGACGATGGAATCAATCTTCGCTGGATGGATAACTCGGATAACGAGGAGGGATTCAAAGTGGAGCGCTCCCGCGATGGAGTCAACTGGGAAGAGGTAGCGTTACTCGGCTCCGACATCACCAGTTTCTCAGACACAGGACTCAACCCGAACAGCGAGTACTCGTATCGCGTATCGGCCTATAACGGCATAGCCGAGTCCAGCCCCAGTGAAGTCGTGACAACGGCAACAGCGTCGGTTGTCAATGGCGTTACGGGAAGGACCGACAACGACGCCGATAATGAGCGTCGGCGATATCGCTTTGGTCGCCGCATTTGATCGAATGTCGAATATCGTAGCGTTACGCTTTATCTGATCTTGATCGAGTAGCACCGGCTGGAATCTGCCACTGAGGCAAAAATTCGTTATCTAAGTACATTCAGGGAAGTCTTGCGGCATAGGCAACCTGCAGGACAACCCCGCCAATCTGTCGAGATTCCGCAAATATTTGCGGAATGTACTTAGGGCATTTTCATACCTACTGTACGGGCACTCGCGAGTAGGTCGGGAATCCCTTCCAATCGCAAACGGTCGCTTTGGTCGCGACCCTTCCAATCGCAAACGGCGTCTTCGGGAAGGGCGTGGCCGGCGCTCCCGGCCAGGCCGTTTGCGATTGGAAGGGTCATCCCAGCGCTCCTGGGATGACCGTTTGCGATTGGAGCGCCGAAGCCCCCCTTCCCGACACCATGTCCCGGTCGAGCGTCTTCGTCGGAAGGGTCGCGACCAAAGCGACCGTTTGCGATTGGGAAGGGATTGCCGACCTACGAATGCTTGAATCCATCCACCCGAGCCGAAGGCGCCAACGACTTCGGCCAAGCCTGTTTTGCCGTACGAGCGAGATAAAAACGCTCTAAGCCCGAACTATCATACGTATCCATCAAAGGGTGCCCGTATGACAGTTCGGGTGAATCGAGTCAGGACTGCAAACCGCTCCGCTCTTAGCCATTCCAAGACGATCTTCCTAGTGTCGCCAGCCGGAATAATCGGACAAATCGCCGCTGGATAACGCGTTTTTCTCGTTTTTTCCTGGAAATGGCCAGTGACACATGCCGCATGGCTGTTGCCAAATGGAGACATGTTTTGCCCGGCCACTCCATGGAACCGGTCATTTTCTGACTCAAGTCCTGCTCTGCATACAAGAGATTCAAGGATTCGCCAGACCGATCACCAACGAACATCGGATTGGCATACGGCGTGCTAAACCGCCATGGCACCGGATAACGTTTGACGTGTCAGCCACTCCGGTGTCGTAGCAACGCTACAAACTCAAAAGAAGCTGCGATTCGCTTAACCTGTGCCAAGGGGGGTACGGGCAGCAATGCATCGTTTATCCGAAGGTGAGGAGCCACCCGGCGAACGATTACGGCCACTGATAAAAAACAACAATCAATGCCTACATGAAACAATCTACAACACTTTTTTGCCGACTCAATCACACAAATTCCCTAGATTTAGACCAATCTTATTTCTACAGAAAAATCGAGCCGCTGACCTAATGCCGCTTGATCTGAAAAAGGCAAAACCATCGAAAGGTGGTGGCGCAAAGTTACCGGTCTACGGGAGCCAGGCTCCTATGACAGCGGGATTGCCAGCTCAAGCCAAAGGTTGCTTTGGTTTGTCTCATCCCCGCGGGTTCCCAGAGACCATCGCCGTCAACTCGACTCTTAGGGGACCACAACGTGAGCAACAAGACTCAGCATTCTAAGTTCACCGCTGCGCGCCGCAAAAATATCCTCGGACTGGCTGGCGTATTTGCAGCCTTAACGTCTATTGTGGGTGTCGTCCATGCGGCGCCGCCGCAGCGCTTATTCAGCGACACGAATCTGACCCTGCCCACGCAGGCCAAGGCGCAGATCAAAGCCATCAAGGGCCGCAGCCGGGGCGTAGCCATCGACTTCAACGCGGTGAAGGCCGATACGCTCACCCTCGAACTGCTCAACGACACCACGGTTACCGCCATCCGCGATCGTATCGAAGACATCGACGGCCGTTTGTCCTGGGTCGGTCATATCGAAGGGCAAGAAGGCAGCAGCGAGGTGATCCTCGCCGTTCGGGGGCAGGCGATGTTCGGAACCGTCGTGATGGACGACGGCAGAATGTTCGAGATCGCCTACGCCGGCAATAAAACGCATGCCGTCCGCCAGATCGATCCCAACAAGACCGCTCCGCATTCGGAACCCCTCGCGCCGGATATTAATGCCGCCGGTGAATTGGCCGGTACAACGACATCCTCGACTAGCCCGTCCACCGCAGCCGCCAGCACCGGCCAAGTCATCGATCTGCTGGTGGTCTACACGCCTCAGGCCCGCGTGAATGCTGGCGGCGTCTCGGGCATAGAAGCCAAGATTATTAACGCCGTTACCAAGGCCAATCAGGCCTACCTGAACAGTCAGGTGGACATGCAGTTGAACTTGGTAAAAATGGCCGAAGTCAGCTATACCGAGACGGGCAACATGTCGACCAGCTTGTCGGATGTCACCGGCACCAGCGATGGCAAAATGGATGAGGTACACTCCTTACGCAACCAGTACGGCGCCGATCAGGTGGCGCTTATAACCGCTGAAAGCAACTACTGCGGCATCGCCTACGTGATGAATAGCCTGGGTTCCTGGTTCGCTCCGTATGCGTTCGCCGTCGTGCATGACGATTCCAAATACAACTGCCTCGGCAACGATACCCTGGCGCATGAATTGGGCCACAATCAGGGCAACATGCACGACCCGGACAATTCCGCCTACGCCGGCGTGTACCCCTACTCTTATGGTTACCGGATCTGCGGCGTGTTCCACGATGTCATGTCCTACAGTTGCAGTTCGCCACGAATCTCGCACTTTTCTAATCCTAACGTTTATTACAATGGCCAGCCGACCGGGGTGGCGAACTACCAGGACACCGCCCGTTCCATGAATGGCACCAGCGCCACCGTCGCCAGTTTCCGGTCCTCGACCACGACCACCACGACGCCCACGGTTCCGACTGCCCCCACAAGTTTGGCGGCGACTACTCAATCATCCAGCAGTATCGCCTTGACGTGGACGGATAAGTCTAGCGACGAAACCGGATTCAAGGTGCAGCGCTCGCTGGATGGCGTCAATTGGAGCGAAGTCGCTTCGCTCGGCAGCAACGTCACGAGTTTCACCAATACTGGCCTCAGCGCCAGCACCACTTATTCTTACCGTGTCTACGCCTACAACAGCGTCGGCAACTCCGCCTTCTCCAATACCGCCTCGGCGACCACCTCGGCTAACAGCGTCGACACAACTCCGCCCACGGTTAAAATCACCAGCCCCTCCAATGGCGTGAAGGTCGGTAACTCGACAAAAATTACCGGCACT
Source organism: Methylocaldum sp. RMAD-M (assembly GCF_017832375.1). Taxonomy (NCBI): domain Bacteria; kingdom Pseudomonadati; phylum Pseudomonadota; class Gammaproteobacteria; order Methylococcales; family Methylococcaceae; genus Methylocaldum; species Methylocaldum sp. RMAD-M. The sequence goes on from NZ_JAFIBZ010000026.1 coordinate 72,104, forward strand.
GGCAGCGATAACGTCAAATTGCAGGGGCTGAAGCTGGCCATCGACGGCGCCGTGCGAGCTTCAACCAGCGGCGGCTCGATCTCCTATAACTGGAACACCCGCAGCATCGCGAAGGGCACGCACACGATCACGCTGACTGGCACCGATGCGGCGGGTAACACCAATCAAACGTCGATTCAGATTTACAAATGAAAAGGAATTGCAGGATTGCCTAGGGGTTGACAGAAAAGGTTTCTGCCAAAAAAACGGATATTCTTCAGCAAACCTCAAAGAAAAAGCCGTCCCAATGGGACGGCTTTTTAGTTTGCCTGATCAGAAGTCTTTGTGATCTTTTCAGAGCTATGCCTTTTTTCTTCTCCAATTCCTAAAGCCTAGACCAAGCAGACCGGCTCCCAAGAGTGATAAGATGCTCGGCTCTGGAACGGTTATATCGGGCGGTGGAGGAGGAGGCGTAGTTGGAACCGATATGTCACCGAGCACTTTGTCAGAACCTTGTCCATTTGAACCAACCTCCTGAAAACGTGCGTAGCAGCTTGTGCTCGCATAGCAGTCATCCAAAGTGTTGATAAATGCGCTAGTGATGCCAGCTCCATCCAAAATAGGATCTGTGATGAAATCAAGCGAGACTTGCGCAGTTAAGCCTTCGGTAAGCCCGCCATTCGGATTTCCACCCGAGAAATTACTGTTCAACGCGATAGCGATATCGACTTGGTTATACGGATTTAAGGTCACATTGAATAACAGATTAGGGAAATAGCCCGATAGATCTTCATAAGTTCCCGCTACAACACTCACACCCGTTGGCAGGTCGAAGCCGAATCCCATAAGTGTCGAACCTATGTTTGTGGGGGTAAGATTCGCTATATCCAATAACAAATTGAACTCACCAGGAGGCGGAGCAATGTCGGTGAACGTAAAGCCCACGCTCGCTTTCGATCCGGTATTTTCAGTGCTGCCGTATTGACTGTCGTAATTCAAGGTAAACGCCGGCGTAGCACTAGCATCAACTCCCCCTATAAGAAGGAGCCCGCCAAATAAAATTTTTAGAATTTTCATAGTCATTTCTCGTTGTAGTATCTCTCCACAAAACGTCGACTGCATCAAGTGTGCCACCCCAAAGAGACCAACGAGTATATATGCGGGGATCTGATGTCAGAGCTGGGGTCAGGCTTTTATTATTTGGTTTGCATGCTATTGTTACCGTAGTTTTCGATAAGGCTTAGCTTCATGGCCAGAAAACCCCGCATCCACATCCCCGGCGCTGTCTATCACGTCATGCTCCGCGGCAATGCCGGACAGCCTATCTTTTTTCACGATGAGGACAGAGACGTTTTCGAGGAATTGGTTGGCGAGGGCGTCTCCCGTTTCGGTCACCGTATTCACGCCTACTGCTGGATGCCGAACCATGTCCACTTGGCGGTTCAAATTGGCGATGTGTCGCTTTCAAAAACCATGCAACACCTGGCTTTTCGTTATACGCGGTGGATCAACAAGCGCGAAAACCGGATCGGCCATCTGTTCCAGGGCCGATTCAAGGCGATCCTGATCGATGCCGATGCTTATCTGCTCGAACTTGTTCGCTATATCCATCTCAATCCAGTCCGGGCAAATTTAGTCCACGATCCTGCCGAGTATCATTGGAGCGGACATCGAGCTTACCTCGACCTAGATCGCGTTAGCTGGCTTACGACAGAGTGGATCTATTCCCAGTTGGCTCAAGATGTGGCGACAGCACGGGAGCGTTACGCACGTTTCATCGCGGGAGGATTGGACGAGGGTCATCGGGAAGATTTCCATAGAGGCACGGTGGAGGGGCGCATACTCGGGGATGAATATTTCGCCGAGAATGCGCTAAGGCAGTCCGATAAGGCATCACGAGCACAAATTAAACTTGAATCGATCATTAGCGTAGTCTGTGCGGCTCGCAAGATGGATTTGGATCAAATCAGCGGTGCAGACCGTGGCCGAGCGGGCGCCGCGGCTCGTGCGCTGATCGCGTACTTAGCATTGGAACTCGGCGCTGCCACCTTGACTGAGGTCGGCAACTTCCTCAACCGCGATATATCGACCTTGAGCACGGCGGTCAGTCGCTTACGGGAGCGCATAAAGCAAGAATCCGAATTGGCAGCGGAAGCCAAACGATTGATGAATCTTTTGGCCATTAACAAAATTAACAAAGCCTGACCCTTCATATTTTGCCGGTTCGCAGGCCATGTAAATTTTCATCCCACGCTTCTGGCGTTACGCACTGCTCTTAATATGTAAAAATTCTTGACACACTCAGAATGAAAACCGAAGCCAACAGGCTCTTAACGTCAAATGAATCAGTGGTTTTTGACAAAATTGTGAATTAAAACAAAGCCATAAGGCCGTAAATTTTGTTGACAATTACACTCGGAAAAACGCGCACACAGGCAAGGTATCCGCAACATGGACCGGATGCGTGATATAAATCAATAGCTGCGACGGCTTTTTTTTGCGATCTCTTTAAGCCAAGAAACGAATGACTGAAAGCGACATCGATAAAAACTTGCGTACTATCGCTCAAGTCCTAGCGATCTCCGCAACCAAGCGACACATCTTTCTCTGCTGTGATCAGACCAAGCCAAAGTGTTGCCGCAAAGAAGAGGGGCTTGAATCCTGGGAATATTTAAAGCGCCGACTGGATGAGTTAAAGCTGACCGGCTCGGCCGGAATCCAGCGTACCAAGGCCAATTGTCTGCGGGTGTGCCGTCATGGGCCGATTGCAGTTGTCTATCCGGAGGGCGTTTGGTACCACTCCTGTACGCCAGAAGTTCTCGAGCGAATCATTCAAGAACATCTCATCGGCGGAAAGCCGGTAACCGAGTATGCGTTTGCCATGCGGCAAGCTGAAGACTAAATTCTATTAGGCTGGCGGCGCCGATGAGTGTCAATGCCTACGATGTCAGACCGGCTACGCAGTAATCAGCCTATGCCGGTAGCCATGCGATATCGAGAACTTCTATAGCATATAGAGACGTGGACTTGAAAATTAGAACTATAACAATGAGACAAATTGGAATGACGGCATCAAGAGTAATGGTCAAATGTTGTGTACGGGGGTGGGCTCAGGCGGCGACTTTCTCGACGTCTTCCTGAACTCCATCCTTGAACACGACTCCCTCGATG
>NZ_JAFIBZ010000027.1:0-74461 GCF_017832375.1 Methylocaldum sp. RMAD-M
GAAGACGCCGTTTGCGATTGGAAGGGTCGCGACTAAAGCGACCGTTTGCGATTGGGAGGGATTCCCGACCTACGCGCGAGTGCCCGTACAGTAGGCATGAAAATGCTCGAATCGATCGTCCGCTCCCGGAAGCAAAGCCGGGCATCAGTTTTCCGTGTAGAGCAGCTTCAAGCCTACGACGCCCAAGACGATTAGCAGAATGCAGACGATCCGGACCAGGTCCGTGGATTCGTTGAACAGTATGATGCCGATAATCGCGGTTCCGGCGGCGCCTATTCCAGTCCAAACGGCGTAACCGGTGCCTAACGGTATCGTCCTCAGCGCCAGGGACAAGAACACCAGACTGATTATCATGGCGGCGCCTACGCCTAAACTCGGCCACCAACGCGTAAAGCCCTCGGTGAATTTCAATCCCACCGCCCAGGCGATCTCGAATATCCCCGCAACAAGTAAATATGTCCAACCCATGCTTAAAAGAATGTCGCTACGCAGCGAAGCCATAGCCTAGTTTAGACAGACGATATTACCCGATCTTTCTGCCGAGTCGGTTTGCGAGATTTGATTTTCCACAAGACTCGCATACGTTGATTCCCGATCTTCGAGCCAGCTGATCTTCCGTTCCGCTGATTCGGTTAACTGCTCCCAAGTCCTTTCAAAAGGTACGGAAATGTACGTATGTTTAATTTGGGGGTGGTGAGCTTAAATACATCCACCTGAGCTGATCTCGGGTCCGGAACATGGATGCTCCCGCAGGACGGGATTACGGCGAATGGACTTAAGGATGTCGCCAAGAACAGGACGTTCCCAAACGCAACCAGGATGTTGCGAAGGGAGTTGGAGTGTTTCAACGGATTCTGGACGCTCCCTATCCTCGGGCCAGGATGCTCGACACGGAAATGGAATGCTCCGCATGTAACTGGACTGATCCGAATTTGGCTGGGATGTATTTTTGGGAACACGGAAGTTCCATTTTTCTTTCTCCCGTCGTTCACACACTTGCTCATCCAGCTTCACGGCCGGCAAAGTCGCCAGGCGCCCTGCCGTTCCGTCAAAAACGTATCCTCGTTTTCGATGTTGCGTCCGGCGCCATCCAAGGTCGGAAATCCCTTTCTGACATAGCTGCCTGAAATCCTTGGCCGTTCATCGAAGGAGTGAACAGCGTGATGAAAAGAAGACAGTTTCTCGCCCTGGCCGCAGCCGCAATGGTCGTCGGGTGCGCCGGTTCGAAGACCCGCGAGAGCACCGGCGAATATCTCGATGACACGGCCGTTACCACCAAGGTCAAATCGGCTCTGCTGCGCGATGAAGTGGTCAAAGGGCTGGACATCCAGGTCGAAACGTTCAAAGGTACCGTGCAACTCAGCGGCTTCGTCAACACGGCCTCGGAAAAGCAGCGCGCCGAAGCGATCGCGAGAGACGTCGCCGGCGTTCGATCCGTCAAGAACGATATCCGCGTGATGCAATAACCGCTACCGTAAGCCGTGGCCGACTCACATTCAACGGCCGACGCAACATCGTCTCAAACTCGATCCAGTGTCAGGAGCGCCGGCACGGCCCGGCGGCATCATCCTTCATACGCATCCAACCATCCGCGCGGCGCTCGAAATACTCCGCGGCAGAGGGAACGAAACGCGCATTTTCGGATTCCCATGTGCAACGCTCCAGGACAACCTTCGGATGCTCGATCCGGAGCACGTTAAACGCGTTTTTTTCCTTTCGCGTGCGGACCGAAAGCGCGGTTCCGGCGCTGATCACGAGCGCCTTGTAACCGGCGATGCGATACCGTTCTCCCGTGTGCCCCGAATGGCTGACATGGAGATGCCCGGCTAAGAACATATCGACTCCGCAGCTCGCCAGCGCTTCCATGGCCATCCGCGCCCGGCCGACAAGATCGCCCTCACGGAAGCCCTCGGGCAGGTCGAAAGGGTGATGGGTCACCACGATCTTGATGACCGCACCGGGGTAATCACACAAGCGTTCCCGAATGCGGTCCAGCTGCCTTCGATTGACCCGCCCGTTCTTGACGGTCAGCGAGCGCGCCGTATTGACGCCGACCACGGCGATCTGCTCATCGGCATAGAAGGGCTCGATGTTTTCACCGATATAGCGCCGGTATTTGACCAGCGGCCGGAAAAAACGGGCCAGCGGATTATAGAGGGGTACGTCATGATTGCCGGGCACCACGATTTGCGGCTTCGGCAGCGCATCGAGAAAGCGCCGGGCTTCGAGAAATTGAGCGGTTCGTGCGCGTTGGGTCAGATCGCCAGAGATCGCGACCAGATCGGGCCCTATCTCCCGAACCGATTGGATCAGCGGATCGACCAAGGAGCTGTCGACGCGGCCGAAGTGCAGATCCGAAAGATGGACGATGGTTCGCATGCGCCGCGTTACGCCTCGCCGACCGATCGGCAGCCGGACCTAGCTCGCAATGGCGCTTCCGCGAGACTCGACCTTCGTGTTCGGCACTATCACCCGTAGAGCGCCCGGCCGAATTCGATAATGCAGCGGAGTCTGCATGACGATCACCTCGCCGTCGGTAGCGACCCGAAGGCGGCTGCTGTGCCTAGCCTCGATAACGATCTCCTTGGTCCGCATCATGTCGAAGTCCTTGTCTTTACGCAAACTCCGCAAGAGCGCGCGGAGCCCGAATCGCAAAAGGCCGAGCCGGCCGATTTCTCGAGTGGTATACAGCCACAACCAGCCCGAATCGAGGGTGGTCCGCGCTCCGATATTGAATCCTTCGACCTGGTACCGATTGTTCCCGACGAAAATGAAAGGCGTGTGCCGCACGAGTTCCCGGTCGTCGACACGCAATCGGGCTTCCAGAATGGCATACCGGCGCAAGACGGACAGAGATGCCCAGAGAAACGCCGGCCATTTGCCGTATTCCAGGCGGTCCTGCAGGGTCTCCCGACCGTGTACGATGCTGGGATACAGCCCCAGGCTGGAATTGTTGACGAAAATCCTGCCGTTGACCTCTCCGACATCGATCCGGGCGGGCGTGCCGTCGACAAGAATTTGCGCGGCTTGCTCCAAATCCAGGGGAATCCCGAGATCCTTGGCGAAGTGGTTGAGCGTGCCGAGCGGCAGTACGCCCAGTATCTTGCCGGTTTCGGCGAGCACCGAGGCAACCGCATTGATGGTGCCGTCTCCGCCGCCTGCCGCTATCAGATCGGCGTTCTCGGCCAGGGCTCGCCGCGCGAGGTCCGGAACTTCATCGCCGCTGTTCGCAACCCATATCCGGGCATCCCGGTTGCGTGAGACGAAGAACTCTTCGAGCCGCTTTTCCAGTCCCTTTTTTTCGTCACTACCCGCAGAAGTGCTAACGATAATCGCCAAACGGGCGGCCATAAGCTGATTTTACCGGGGGAATTACATGGGATAGATCACCAAATGCCGGTGTGGTTCACAGCCAATGCTTTCGGCGACCAAGCCGTGGCGGGTAACGATGCGATGTTGCATCTGGCGCAAGGCGGCCGAACGCGGCGAGAGTTCCGCCATGACGCCTTCGGCCTTGACCTGCTGCACGGCACGCTCGGTCTCGCGCACCATTTCCCCGACCTCGTCCTGTTTGTCGCCGGGAACGATGTGAAACAGACTGCGCAGGAGCTGCCGAATCTGAGCGGTCGTGTTCTTCTTGACGGCATGCACCGGCAATTGACCGCCTTGAACGATGCGTTGCAGGCTTGCATCGTCTTCCCGCGCGCGCAGCGTCACGACAAGATCGGCCTGGTCCGGATATCTCACCGTGCGGGCCTCCAAGTGGAGGTCGCGGATCACGCGTTCCACCGAGTCCCGGCTGAGCGCATAAGCATAGATGCGAACCGGACGCTGCCGGTCGGAGCGGACGAATAAGACCTCTCTCGCGATTTCCACGGCCGACTCGGGTTCGCTCGCCGTCACCGGCGACTGAACGGCAACCGGGCCTTGGCGGCGTATGCCTTTGGGCTGTATGCCGCTCAGGATGGCATCGACCGCCTGCGCGGTGTCCAGGTGCACGACCACCTCGTCCCTGGCGGTAATCTCTACGACGATATCGAAGGTGGGCGGAGCCTTCCGCTCGCTTACGGTTTTTTGCGTGCCCCGAAGCCGGGCCTCTTCGTCGCTGAGAGTCACCGTTTGCACGCCGCCGACCAGATCGCACAGCGTGGGATTCAGAACTAAATTCTCCAGCGTGTTGCCGTGAGCCGTGCCGATCAGCTGAACGCCACGCTCGGCGATGGTGCGCGCGGCCATTGCCTCCGTGGCCGTGCCGATTTCGTCGACGATGATCGCTTCGGGCATATGGTTTTCCACCGCCTCGATCATCACTGCATGTTGTCGATCCGGATGCGCGACCATCATTCGCCGGGCGCTGCCGATGGCCGGGTGCGGGACATCGCCGTCGCCGGCAATCTCATTGGATGTATCAATCACGACGACGCGCTTGCCGAAATCGTCGGCCAGTACGCGCGCCACCTCTCTCAATTTGGTCGTCTTTCCGACGCCGGGCCGGCCGAGCAATACGAGGCTCTTGCCGCTCTCGACGAGATCACGTATCAGATCGATGGTTCCGAATACCGCGCGCCCCACGCGCAAGGTCAAACCGATGATCTCGCCCCGCCGGTTGCGAATGGCGGAAATGCGGTGCAAAGTCCCCTCGATGCCGGCGCGGTTGTCCGCGCCGAATTCACCCAAGGCGCCGATTACGGCATCAAGGTCTTCGCGGGTAACCGGTTGATTCGATAAGTTCAGGGCGGCGTGGGGATAGCGTGCCTGGGGCAGGCGCCCTAAGTCCAAGATGATTTCGAGCAATTCCCCCTGGCCTTGCAGCGCTAGGGATTTCTGGAGCTCCGGTGGAAGGAGCTTTATGAGCAGGTGGAGATCATCGAGATGGGTCTTGGCGGTCACATCTTTGCACGGGGTGTTCTTTCAAGCCCTGTCCGACGCCGTAACGGCATCCAATCGCGTGTCCGCAGCTCCGCCGAGCCGCCAGGTCGATGATTCGAGAACATCTCTATCGACCATTACCTTCCCCGCCCGTCCGGCCGCGGACGCCTCCTGGTCAGTCGCATTCGTACGATTTCTGGATCCGTCCGTTCTCGTCCACCGTTTCGAGTCTCGCCTTGAATCCCCACAGCCGGCGCACATGCCGCAGCATCTCGTTGGTGCTCTCTCCTAAGGGGCGGCGATGATGCTGATAATGCCGCAGGGTCAACGACCGGTCTCCTCGGGTGTCCACCCGGTAGACCTGAATGCTGGGTTCCAGGTTGCCGAGGTTGTACTGATCCGAAAGCACGTGGCGAACGGCTCGATAGCCGTCCTCGTCGTGAATGTGGGTGATTTCCAGTTCGTCGTTCAAATCGTCGTCCAGCACGCTGAACAGCTTGAAATCCCGAATGACCTTGGGCGAGAGGTATTGGGCGATGAAACTCTCGTCCTTGAAATTGCGCATGGCGAAGTCCAGCGTCTTGGTCCAATCGGTATCCACAAGATCGGGGAACCATTTCCGATCTTCGTCGGCGGGATGTTCGCAGATCCGCCGAATGTCGCTCATCATGGCGAATCCCAAGGCATAAGGATTGAGTCCCGAAAAGTGATTGCTGTAATACGGCGGCTGGCTGATGACGTTGGTATGCGATTGCAGGAATTCCAGCATGAATCCGTCGGTCACCAAGCCTTCGTCATAGAGCCTGTTCAGAAGGGTGTAGTGCCAGAAGGTCGCCCAACCCTCGTTCATTACCTTGGTTTGACGCTGGGGATAGAGATATTGCGCGATCTTGCGGACGATTCGAATGATTTCCCGCTGCCAAGACTCCAGCAGCGGCGCGTTCTTCTCGAAGAAATAAAGGAGATTTTCCTCGGGTTCGGCCGGAAACTGATGGGCTTGCTCCTGGAAGTATCTTTCCTTCTTTGGAACGGTGCGCAGCCATAAATCGTTAATCTGCGACTGAAGATATTCCTCCCGCTCTTTCTGCCTATGCTTCTCCTCGGTTATCGAAAGCGCCGGCGGCCGGCGGTAACGGTCCACGCCGTAGTTCATCAAGGCATGACAGGAATCCAGCAGCTCCTCTACGGCCGAGACGCCGTAACGTTCTTCGCATTCCGCGATGTAGTTCCGGGCGAACACCAGGTAATCGATGATGGCGTCGGCATTGGTCCAGGTCTTGAACAAATAATTGTTTTTGAAGAAGGAGTTATGGCCATAACAGGCATGCGCGATGACCAGCGCCTGCATGGTCATGCTGTTCTCCTCCATGAGATAGGCGATACACGGGTTGGAATTGATGACCAGCTCGTAGGCCAGCCCCATGTATCCGCGCCGATAGCTTTTCTCGACGGTCAGAAACTGCTTGCCGAAGGACCAATGCGGGTAGAACACCGGCATGCCCGTGCTCGAATAGCAGTCCATCATCTGTTCCGAGGTGATGATCTCGATTTGGTTGGGATAAGTGTCCAGGCCGAAACCCGCCGCGATTCGGGCGATCTCGGTGTCATAGCTCTGAAGGAGTTCGAAAGTCCATTCGGAGCCTTCTGAAAGGGGTTTGCGGCTCATGCCTGCTGCTTCTTGAAGAGTTCTCTAAAGACCGGATAAATGTCCGCCGCGCTATAAATCGGCTGCATGGCAAAGTTGGGCCAGTATTCCGCCACTTTTTCGTATTCCATCCACAGGCTGTGGGGCTCGTGGTTGTTGATCTCGATATAGGCGTAATACTGCACGCTCGCCATGATGTCTTCGATCAGCAAGCGCGAACAATTCGTCGAGTCCTCGGGCCAGTTGTCGCCGTCCGACGCCTGGGCGCCGTAGATGTTCCAGTCGCCCGAGGGGTAGCGGTCGCGGATGATGTCCTTCATCAACTCGAGTGCGCTCGACACAACGGTCCCGCCGGTTTCCCGCGAATAGAAGAAATCCTGTTCATCCACCTCCAGCGCCACCGTATGATGACGAATGAAAACCACGTCCGTCTTTTCGTAATTTCGCGTAAGAAACAAGTAAAGCAACAAGAAAAAACGTTTCGCAAGATTCTTTTTCACCTCGTCCATGGAACCGGAGACGTCCATGAGGCAAAACATCACGGCCTGGGTGCTGGGCTTCGGAACTTGAATGCGGTTTCGGTAACGGAGATCGATGGTGTCGAGGAACGGCACTGCCCGAATCCTGCGCTCCAGCAGGGCGATCTCCTCGCTCAATGCGGCGATACGCTCCTCGTCAGGCTCACCGCCAGTTAGCAAAGCCGCGAGTTCGACTTCCAGCTCCCGCTTCCGGTCCGCCGATGGCGCGCGCAAGGCCGTGCGGCGCGCCAAGGCCTCCCGCATCGAGCGGATGACGTGCAGGTTCGAGGGCGATCCGTCGCTGGTAAAACCCGCGTGCTGACTCTTGAAAGTGGCTTCTCTCGCCAGTTGCCGCTTCACCATGTTCGGCAGCTCGAGATCTTCGAAGATGAATTCCAAAAACTCTTCGCGCGACAATTCGAAAACGAATTCGTCCATGCCCTCGCCGGTATCGCTGGCACGGTTGCCCGAACCGCCCTCCTCGCCTTCCGGACGGGGTACCTTGTCGCCCGCTATAAACTCCTTATTGCCGGGTTGAACGACCTCCCGCCGCCCGCCTTGGCCATGCCGAAACGTCGGTTCCGAAATATCCTTGGTCGGAATCTGAATCTTTTCGCCACGGTCTACGTCCGTTACCGACCGCTTCGCGACGGCATCGGCAACGGCCTTGCGAATCTGACCGCGGAAGCGTTGGAGAAAGCGCTGCCGATTGACAGCGCTCTTGTTCTTGGGGTTTAAGCGGCGGTCTATAAATTGACTCATGGGCTTGAATACCTATCGCTCGGTTAAGAGGACTTGCGCACCCTGAGATACCATTCGCACAACAGCCGCACCTGCTTGGGCGTGTACCCTTTGTGAACCATGCGGTTCACGAATTCCTCGTGTTTCTTCTGATCGTCCAGCGACGCCTTGGCGTTGAAGGAGATCACCGGCAGCAGTTCTTCCGTATTGGCGAACATCTTCTTCTCGATGACCGCACGCAGCTTTTCATAGCTGGTCCAGGCCGGATTCTTGCCGGCGTTCTTGGCGCGGGCACGCAGCACGAAGTTCACCACTTCATTGCGGAAATCCTTGGGATTGCTGATGCCTGCCGGTTTTTCGATCTTTTCGAGTTCCTCGTTGAGCGCCCTGCGGTCGAAACTCTCGCCGGTATCCGGATCGCGGTATTCCTGATCCTGTATCCAGTAGTCGGCGTACGTAACATACCGGTCGAAGATGTTCTGTCCGTACTCGGAATACGATTCCAGGTAAGCGGTCTGGATTTCCTTGCCGATGAAATCCACATAGCGCGGCACCAGGAATTCCTTGATGAAGCGCAGATAACGCTCCTGCACCTCCGGCGGGAATTGCTCCTGCGTGATCTGCTGTTCCAGCGTATACAGCAAGTGAACGGGATTCGCCGCGACTTCGGAATGGTCGAAGTTGAACACTTTCGACAGGATCTTGAACGCGAAGCGCGTGGAAAGCCCGGTCATCCCTTCGTCCACGCCCGCGAAGTCCCGGTATTCCTGATAGGATTTCGCCTTGGGATCGGTGTCCTTCAGGTTCTCGCCGTCGTAAACCCGCATTTTCGAGTAAACATTGGAGTTCTCCGGTTCTTTAAGCCTCGACAGCACCGCGAACTGCGCCAGCATTTTCAGTGTGTGGGGTGCGCAGGGCGAATCGGACAGCGAACTGTGGATCAAGAGTTTCTCGTAAATCTTGATCTCTTCTGAAACCCTTAGGCAATAAGGCACTTTGACCACATAGACACGGTCCAGAAACGCCTCGTTGTTCTTGTTGTTCTTGAACTGCAACCACTCGGACTCGTTCGAATGGGCCATGATGATGCCCTCGAACGGAATGGCCGAAAGCCCTTCGGTACCTTTGTAATTGCCCTCCTGGGTCGCCGTCAGGAGAGGATGCAGCACCTTGATCGGCGCCTTGAACATCTCCACGAATTCCATGATACCTCGGTTGCCGAGGCAAAGGCCGCCCGAGAAGCTGTAGGCATCCGGATCGTCCTGGCTGAAGCGCTCCAGCTTCCGGATGTCGACCTTGCCGACCAAGGACGAGATGTCCTGGTTGTTTTCGTCGCCCGGTTCGGTCTTCGACACCGCCCGCTGATCCAACATGGACGGGCGCACCTTGACGACGCGGAATTTGGTGATATCGCCGTTGTACTCGTGCAGGCGTTTCACCGCCCAAGGCGACATGATCGTATTGAAGTAACGGCGCGGGATACCGTATTCGTTTTCGAGAATCGGACCGTCCTCTTCGGGGTCGAACAGTCCCAGCGGCGATTCGTTGATGGGCGAACCCTTGATGGCGTAAAACGGCACCTGCTCCATGAGGTGCTTCAACTTCTCGGCCAGCGAAGACTTGCCGCCTCCGACCGGGCCCAGCAAGTACAGAATCTGTTTGCGCTCTTCCAGCCCCTGAGCGGCGTGGCGGAAAAATGCCACCATCTGCTCAATGGTTTCCTCCATGCCGTAAAAATCGGCAAAAGCCGGATAGCGCTTGATGACTTTATTGGCGAAAATGCGTGAAAGGCGCGGATCGAGCCTGGTATCGACCAGTTCGGGTTCGCCGATGGCGATCAGCATACGCTCGGCTGGACTGGCGTAGGCCGTCGGATCCTTACGGCAAATTTCTAGATATTCCTGAAGCGAATACTCTTCTTCGCGCGCTTTTTCATAGCGGGATTGATAGTGATCGAAGATACCCATAGATGCGAGGTCTCCTCTGCAATCAGCAGATGCTCAAAAAGGTCTTAACGTCTCCGGCGAGAGGACCGCAAGCTGCCTCGTTCGATATTTTGCTGGTTGAGACAACGAGCGTATTAACTGTCCCTATCATAGCGAACGTGGCTTTCTCATCCATCCGCACTATGCAATAAATGCGGCGCTCGCGGCTCTTACCGCTAAGACGTAGCCTAACATATTTCGGTTCCTCGGCTGCGAGACACCCAAGAAAAACTTTATGCCAAAGAGAACCTCATCGAGCATGTAACAAAACTGTTTCGCACTGCTTGCCGAGCGATACACAATACTTAGCGATGGCCGGACTCGAGCCCACTCCGCTGTATTGTCCTCTTATTAGTTTAGAATTAATCGTCGGCCATACGTTCGACGCTAAACACCCGAGTTTATGCCGGGAAGCGTATTTCCAATAAACGGCACCATCTTCTCGATCATTTGCAATGCTCAGCCACACTTGACACGAAACCTGTGCCGATGTTCCACTTCGGGCCACAAGCACGTTTGAACTCCGAGGAGAATGGACTTCCGGATGGGCGTCTACCGCCTGAGAGCGGGACGGTTTTTTCAAGTCAACAAGTGGCCGGCCCGCATCTCGTCGCGGTGCTCGATCGCGCTACTGCGCCTGCTGTTTCTTCTGTCCCTCGGTTTGCCGGCGTGGTCCTGCCGCAATCCGGAACCCGTCGGACCGCCTCATTTGACCTGGTATGTGTTCGACGAACCTTCCGGCGCCTTCCGAGAAGCCGCCCGGCGCTGCACCGAATTCGCAAAAGACCGCTATCGCATCGATGTCGTCTCTCTGCCGGCCGATGCCGATCAGCAAAGGGAGCAATTGACGCGCCGCCTGGCTGCAGGCGACGAATCTATCGACATCATCGGGATGGACGTGATCTGGACCGCCGAATTCGCCGAAGCGGGCTGGATACGGGAATGGCCGATGAGATCGACCCGCCGGGCTTCAGCCGGTCGGTTTCCGATAACGGTTCAAACCGCTACTTATAAGAATGTGTTCTGGGCGACGCCTTTCACGACCAATGTCCAATTGCTCTGGTATCGAACCGACCGTGTCCCGACACCGCCGGATACCTGGGACGAGATGATCGATTCGGCCGAGAAGTTGGGCAGGAATGGCCGGATTCAGGTTCAGGGCGAACGCTATGAGGGGCTGACCGTCCTTTTTGTATCCCTGCTCGCCTCGGCCGGGGGCACGGTCCTGGATGCTGGGGGACAGCAGGTCTCCCTGGAGCCCGAACCCACCCGTAAAGCTCTTCAGGTGATGAAGCGGTTGGCGACTTCTCCCGCGGCCGATCCGGGGCTGTCCACCAGCCGCGAAGACCAGGCGCGGCTGGCTTTCGAAACCGGCAATTCGGCATTCATGCTCAACTATACCTTCGTCTGGCCCAGCGCTCGGCAGAACGCGCCCGACGTCGCGGCGAACATGGGCTGGGCACGCTGGCCCGCGGTTCTGCCCGGCCGGCCCAGCCGGGTGACGGTCGGAGGCATCGATCTCGCCGTCAGCACCTACTCGCGTTATCCCGAACTCGCCTTCAACGCGGCCGAATGCCTAGCAAGCAGGGATAATCAGCGGATCGCCGCACAACGCGGGGGACTTCCACCCACCGTGTCCGCCCTTTATAACGATCCGGCCGTGCGTCGCCGGCTGCCGTTCGCGGATGTGCTGCGAGCGGCCTTGAACGATGCGGTGGAACGTCCTCAAACGCCGCTCTACGCCGACGTGTCCCTCGCCATCAGCCGCACCCTTCATCCCATGCGCGACATCGAGCCGGACCGGGATACGACTCGCTTGCGGAAAGCCGTGCAACGAGCATTGCGTTCGGAAGGCTTGCTATGAGGCGTGCCCAGAACGTCAAAGGATGGCTTTTTTGCACCCCGGCTCTAGCCGCGATGGCTTTGGTTACGGCCTATCCCATTCTCGATGCCGTCCGGCTCTCGCTTTACCGCTACGACCTACGCCACGCGGCTCCGCCCGATTTCATAGGCATCGGCAACTACTTCAGCGTATTAAGTTCGGAAGTATGGTGGCAGGCGCTTGGAAATACGCTTCTGATCACGACCATTTCGGTTTTTTTCGAACTGGTGCTCGGCTTCGCTCTCGCACTGCTCATGCATAAAGCCGTGTTCGGACGCCGAACGGTCCGTTCGGCGGCTTTGGTGCCTTACGCCATCATCACCGTGGTAGCAGCTCTCGCCTGGAAGTTCGCATTCGATCCGACCACCGGATTCGTCAACAGCCTGCTCGGCGTCGATCGAGCCTGGCTCAACGAACGCTGGTCGGCATTCGGCGTCATCATACTCAGCGAGATCTGGAAAACCACACCGTTCATGGCTCTTTTGCTGCTGGCCGGCCTGAGCCTCATTCCGGATGATGTGCTCAGGGCGGCTCGGGTCGACGGAGCATCCGCCTTACAGCGCTTCCGTCTCATTACCCTGCCCTTGATGAAACCGTCCATCTTGGTGGCGCTGCTGTTCCGGACCTTGGATGCTTTTCGCATCTTCGATTCGGTCTATGTTCTGACACGCGGCGCGCATGGCACCGAATCGGTATCGGTGATTGGATACAACACGCTGATTGCCCGTCTCAACCTGGGTTTGGGTTCGGCGGTATCGGTGCTGATTTTTCTGTGCACGCTCGCGATCGCTCTGCTCTTCACCAAGAGCTTCGGAACGCCCTTGCTCCGCACGGGACGGTGACATGCGAATACGATTCGCAGGTATGGACGGATTCCTCGGCGCCTTGGGAAGTCTCCTCGTTGTTACTTACGCCTTGTTGCCCGTGATTTGGATCATATCGCTGTCGCTCAAGCCTGGGCGCGAACTCGGCAATGCGCGTTTTTTCCCGGACACGCTCAGTCTCGAGCACTACCGAACGGTCTTTAACGACCCGCAATTTCCGGCGGCGCTCTTGAACTCCGTGGGCATCGCTTCGATCGCCACCGGGTTGTCCATAATAATCGCCATCTTTGCGGCGTACGCCATCGTTCGGCTCGACTTTCGCGGCAAACACTGGATTTTTTACGGCACGCTCGCAGTAGCCATGTTTCCGCCGATATCCGTGGTCGGTCCCTTGTTCGAACTCTGGCGCACGCTGCGTCTTTTCGACACCTGGCCGGGCTTGATCCTTCCCTATCTGAGCTTCACCTTGCCGCTCGCCATTTGGACCTTGACCGCTTTTTTTCGCGAAATCCCGTGGGACCTGGAGCGAGCCGCACGGGTCGACGGCGCCACCCCGTCGCAAGCCTTTCGGCTCGTCATCTTGCCGCTGGTGGCGCCGGGAATCGTCGCTTCGGCTATCTTGGTCTTCATTTTCGCGTGGAACGATTTTTTGTTCGCCGCGTCCCTCACGTCCACGGATCGGGCCCGCACCGTGCCGGTCGCCATCGCGTTTTTTACGGGAAGTTCCCAATTCGAGCTGCCTACCGGTTCCATCGCCGCCGCTTCCGTAGTGGTCACGATACCGATCATCGCACTGGTCCTGATGTTCCAGCGCCGCATCATTGCCGGACTCACGGCCGGTGCCGTCAAAGGATGACCGGGAGAAGCAAGAATGGCCGAAATCGTCTTCGATCACGTGAGCAAACGCTTTGCCGGCGGGGCCTGGGCGGTCAGAAAGGCAAATTTCACCGTCAAGGACGGCGAGTTTTTCATTCTCGTGGGGCCGTCAGGCTGCGGCAAGTCGACCCTGCTGAACATGATCGTCGGTCTGGAAGACATCACCGAGGGCGAAATCCGGGTCGACGGCAACAGGATCAATGAACTCGACCCCAAGGACCGCAACATGGCGATGGTATTCCAAAGCTATGCGCTCTACCCCCATATGACGGTCAGGGAGAACATCTCGTTTCCGCTCAAATTGGCCAAACTGGCGCGGGACGAAATCAAGCGGCGGGTGGACGAGGTCGCGGCCATCCTCCAACTGGACCCGCTGCTCGACCGCAAACCTTCGGACCTGTCCGGAGGACAGCGCCAGCGGGTAGCCATGGGACGAGCGATCGTGCGAAGACCCCAGGTGTTCTTGTTGGACGAGCCCCTATCGAATCTCGATGCTCGGCTGCGCGTTCAAATGCGCACCGAGATCGCGGCCCTCCAGGAAAGGCTGGGCATCACGACCGTTTACGTCACTCACGACCAAACCGAAGCCATGGTGCTGGGCGATCGTGTGGCGATATTGCGAAGCGGAGAAGTCCAGCAGATCGGAACGCCGAAGGAACTGTACGAGACGCCCCGTAACGAATTCGTGGCGGGCTTCATCGGATCGCCGTCGATGAACTTCCTGAATGCCGAGATCGGCGATACCGGCGTGCTGCTGCCTATGGGGCCTTGCCCCCTGCCGCCTTCCTTTCCGTTAGAGCGCCTGAGCAACCGCTACGTCGTCGCCGGCATCCGTCCGGAACATTTTTGTTTGCCGGGAACGTCGCGTAGAGCCGGCCCCGTTTTTCCGGCTGAAATCATTTCGGTCGAATGGCTGGGCGCGGATCTTTATCTTCATGTTCAGCCGGCCCCGTCACTCCGGCCATCCAGGGACAAATCGGCGGTTGTCGAGCCGGGAACTCATCCAGCTGGACTGGTTCTGATTGTCCGAGTGCCTCCCGACCTCCGGCTGAAACGCGGCGATAGGATCGAGCTGACTTTCGACGCCACGAAGATTCAACTGTTCGACGCCGATACCGGCGAAAATTTTTTGCGGAACCATTGAAACGACAGTCTGTCGAAGCGCCTTCGGTGATGTGGCGCCCGCGACGGGCATGTTTGAAACGATCAAAACGTATAGGGAACCGCTATGAGCAACCTCGAACTCGGCATTATCGGCAACTGCATGTACAGCGCACTGATCGACCGCAAGGGACGTGTCGTCTGGTGCTGCTTGCCCCGTTTCGACGGCGATCCGATTTTTTGCAGCCTGATCAACGGCGATGAGGACGAGGTGCAGGAAGGGTTCTTCGACATCGTGATCGATGATTTCTCCCATAGCGAACAGCACTACGAGCACAACACCGCTATCCTGGTAACCACGCTTTACGATCAGCACGGCGCTGCGGTGCAAATTACCGACTTTGCCCCGCGTTTCCGACGGTACGGCCATATGCATCGTTCGCAACGGCTGATCAGAAGGCTTCAGCCGATCAACGGCACGCCGCGGATTTCCGTCAGAGTGCGGCCGACCTACGACTACGGCGTCAAACCCATGCAAACCATCCAGGGGTCCAACTATATCCAGTTCGTCGCTCCCGGTATGTGTTTCCGCATGAGCACCGACATGCCGGTTTCCTACATATTGGACGAGACGCCCTTTCTGCTGGAGGAACCTTCGGCGATCACCTTCGGTCCCGACGAACCGCTGCGTTATACGGTGGCCGAAGCAACCCGCGAAAGCTACGAGCAAACCCTGCTGTATTGGCGCGAATGGACCCGATCGCTGTCCATTCCTTTCGAATGGCAGAAGGCCGTGATCCGCGCCGCCATCACCCTCAAGCTGTGCTGTTTCGAGGAAACCGGTGCCGTCATTGCCGCCATGACCACATCCATCCCCGAAGCGGCCGGCACGGAACGCAATTGGGATTATCGCTATTGCTGGCTGCGCGACGCCTATTTCGTCGTGAGCGCCCTAAACCGGCTTGGCGCGACCGGAACCATGGAGGAATATCTGGACTATATCTCGAATATCGCGGCCGAGGCCGACGATAGCCTGCTTCAGCCGGTCTACGGCATCGCCCTGGAGAAAAAATTGATCGAATGCCGGATCAGCTCTCTCAGGGGCTATCGGAATCACAGGCCGGTACGGGTCGGGAATCAGGCCTATGAGCACATCCAGAACGACATCTACGGCAGCGTGATCATGGCCGCCACCCAGGCTTTCTTCGACCGCCGCCTCGCGCATCCCGGAGATCAGCGTCTTTTCGAACGCCTGGAAAATCTCGGCCGCCAATGCACCCGGCTGTATAACGTACCGGATGCGAGTCTCTGGGAGTTCCGCGGGTTCGCCCGCATCCATACCTTTTCGGCAGTGATGTGCTGGGCCGGCTGCGATCGTTTGGCCCGCATCGCCGATCACATGGAGCTGCACGACCGCGCTCAATATTGGCGTTCCCAGGCCGAGCGGATTCGGACCGAAATCATGGAGCATGCCTACGATCCCGGACGCAATACCTTCGTCGGAAGCTTCGGCGGCTCCGAACTCGATGCGAGCCTTTTGCTTCTCCACGACCTTCAGTTCCTCGCTGCGAATGATCCCCGCTTCATCGGTACCGTCGAGGCGGTGGAAAAGGAATTGCGGCGCGGCAATCACATGATGCGGTATGTGGAACCGGACGACTTCGGCGCACCGCAAAACGCCTTCAATATCTGCACCTTTTGGATGATCGGCGCTTTGGCGGCCATCGGCAGAAAGGAAGACGCCCGCGCCATATTCGAGGAAATGCTCAACTGCCGGAACCATCTTGGGCTCTTGTCCGAAGACACCGATCCGCAAACCGGCGAAATGTGGGGCAATTTCCCGCAGACCTATTCCATGGTCGGGATCATTCACTCGGCCATGGTTCTGTCCAAGTCTTGGGAGGAAGCGTTTTAACAAGGCTTCTTAATGAAAGCGTTCTCCCGGAACTCGTGCATGATCAGTTGTCGTCTTCGACCCCCGTCGCCTGTGTTGGCGATGCCGGGTCAAGAGATACGACGTATGCTCCGGCCACCCCGAGCCACCGACGGTCCCCAAATGAAATTGGCGGGAGCAAACCGGTATCGTAGCCGTTCAGGTTTTTCAGTGCGGACATGAAGCTATCTCTTCCCAAGCGCCGGCCGGCACGCCGCAGCCCTTCTTCGAATAAGCGGGCCATAACATAGGTGACGACCTCCGAATGCTCAGGCGACTGCGTACCGGCGAGGACCGCAAGTTCGGCGATCTTCCCGGGCGCACGGTCGCGGGGAAGTGTCGGATAACCGATCAGCAGACGTTGACGAAAATCCGGTGGTGCCTGAAGCACCGACGTCCCGGCCAGGGCACCGGGCAGTAACACCCATGGTCTCCAGGTCGTTTTCAGTGCACTCCGGTAAAACTCCCCGAGTTCATCGTCCGTACCGAAAAAAAATGACGGCCCGCACGCGACGCTGGCGAAGGGCGTTGACAGTCTCCTCGGCGTGCCCGCGGGTTCCGACATATTCGATAGGTTCCAGAGTTCCGAGGTTTTTGCTTCGAATGCGTTTAAGAATGCGCTGAGTCAGCATACTCGATGCTGCTCCCGGACCGTGAACGATCGCAAGAACGAAGCCGCGCTTGGCGAGAACTCGAGCCGTGTAATCTGCCAATAGTAGACTCTGCTCGCTTATCCCGGACAGCAGATAAAACGTAAACGGATTGACTGCGCGCTCGGGATCCGGAAACTCCGGAGAAGGCTCGATTACCGGGATGCGCAACGCTTTTGCTATATCGGCAAGATCGGCTTGTGCTCGAGGGGAAGCGAATCCGAAAATGGCGAACACATCCTTCTCCTCGATCGATGTTCTTAACCCGGAGCCAGATTTTTCGCCGTCAAGAAACACCGGCTCTACGGTTCGGCCGAAATAGCCGCCCTCGTTATTTCGCGCTCGGAAATAGGCGGTAATGACCCGCCGTATTCTCTCGCCCTTTTGATCGGCCGGAATCAACACTCCTACACGGATGATGCTGTCGCTCAGCCCAGAATCGTGGTCGCCCTCGATGCGCTTGATATAAGCGATCAAATCCGCGAGATCCCGAGCCGACATTCGGTACCGCGGCATTCCCTTATCAAGCTTGTTGCGCGCCGGGTCGAGGCCTTGCGTAATAGCCCGTGCAAGTGTTTCGTCGGTGAACGGCGGATGTGTTCTCCCGTAGGAATGGGCGTGGCCGTAAGGTTTGGCGAGATTGGTCCAGGTGATGTTGGACGGTGTCAGGCCACCTTCGGCCCGCCCGAGTCCGTCTTTGCCATGGCAGCTGGCACAAGGAAGCGCGCGTCCGTTCAGTTCCGCATCGTCGTCGCCCATCAGCGCTGTAACAGGCGTTCCGGACAGACTTTCGCCTCGGAGATAAATGTGCGTTCCGCGCGTTTCCGCCGGCGTCAGTTGCTGCGCGCCGGCAGCCGATTCGAAAAGGAACAGGGATATAGTTGCCAGGTACGCCCTGATGCTGATTCGGAGCCTATCCCTTTGCATGCTGCTCACAAGGCTTAATCACGACGCCAGCCAAATCGCGTCCTCTTATATCTTTATTGCGATAGTCGGTCCGCTAATGTATCGGGCTTCACCTCAACCCGCGCTAGCGAACCTGACCTCGCGAGCATGTCGATCTGGCCATGACTTTTTTCACGCCTTGAAAGCCATAGAGACGAGTCCACAGCCGTCGGCGCCCGTCGCCGATCAAGAGTAAACGCCGCTTATCGATCCATCTCATCGATAAGGTCCGCATTTTCGAGCCTATCCCATTGATGCTCTCCTTTGAGGGGGCAATGGAATAGCTGCCGGCTGCCGGGCAGCCGTTAGTAGAGCTGTGAGAAAACAATAAGACTAGAGTTGTGGCGGAAGACCCGACAAAAACGACTGGGTCAACGAGAAGACTTCAGCGCCGCTTGCCGCATCCTTGGCCAGGAAATAATCGGCGCCGCATGCCGAAGCGGCTTCACGATACTCGACCGCGTCGTAGCTGGTCAGAATGACGATGGCGGGAGAATAAATTGTCTTTATCTTGCGGGTCAGTACGAGACCGTTTTCGCCGGGCAGCTTGAGATCCATGAAAATCAGGTCGGGCCTGACTCCGTCGATTATTCTCATCGCTGCTGCACCGTTCTCGGCTTCGACAATGCCGAGGTGAGCGAACTGATCGCTGAGAAACGCTTTAAGAAAGCGCCGAAAAGACGCGTTGTCATCGACGATTAATATTTTGCACACGACCGCGAGTTCCTTGAAAAATGCGGAAAGCACATATCCCTTTGCGCGTCGAAAAGAAATCCTGTTCAAGCATCCAACGCGCTGCTTATCCGATCATTTGACCGTACACGCTCGCTTTGTTTCCGGCACTAAGGAGTTTTGCTTATTTGGTTCGGCTTCTTCGCCGTAGAAGATGAGCGAAAACAAAGTAGCGTTTTGCCATGGAAGAAAAAAAACGAATCTGCATAGCCGAAGACCATACGATTTTGCGGGAAGGATTACGGATGCTCTTGTCGCA
Source organism: Methylocaldum sp. RMAD-M (assembly GCF_017832375.1). Taxonomy (NCBI): domain Bacteria; kingdom Pseudomonadati; phylum Pseudomonadota; class Gammaproteobacteria; order Methylococcales; family Methylococcaceae; genus Methylocaldum; species Methylocaldum sp. RMAD-M. The sequence goes on from NZ_JAFIBZ010000027.1 coordinate 18,961, forward strand.
AGATCGGGATCTGGAAGTCGTCTGCGAAGTCCATAACGGCATCGAACTCATCCGGCGATGTCGCGAAGTCATAGCGGATCTCATCTTGCTGGATCTGTCCATGCCCAAGCTAGGGGGCTTGGAGGCCATCCAAGAAATCAAAAAACGAGCGCCGCAATCGAAGATCCTGGTACTGACAGTGCACGATGTCGAAGCATACATCCTCGCGGCCCTGAGATCCGGCGCAGACGGTTATGTTCTAAAGGATGCCACTCATGCGGAACTACGCATCGCCATCCGCAGTGTATTGATCGGGAAGACCTATTTAAGTCCGAGCGTCTCAGGGAAAATCATAAAGGGGTATCTGCAAGTCAAGAGCGCGGAAGAGCCTCGGTCAGCATGGGACAGCTTGACCCATCGGGAGCGAGAGCTTTTGAAACTGATCGGCGAGGGCCATAAAAACAAAGAGATCGCGCAATATCTCCACCTCAGCGTGAAGACCGTGGAAACTCACCGCGCGAACTTAATGAAAAAGCTGGATCTTCATAGCGCGGCGGCACTGACTGCATATGCTATCGAGAAGGGGTTAGTTCTGAGATAGGTGTAGCGGATCGCAATCGGAAACGATCAGGACTGCATTCATCACAAATTCAGAACCGGATTATTCGCAACTATCCGAAGCGCCGGGACCGAGTTTGCGGCCGCTGAGCCTGCCATCATCGCCGCAGGACTGAAATCATCCGGTCCAGGACCGCGTTAGTTGCCACTGTGTCGGTAGGGTTTAGACCAGGGACTGGCGGTGTTCCAAATGGTCCGGACCAACCTTAATGAGACGGGAAAACTGTCTCAGTCTGGCCGTCTCGGTTGGGTATACCTTAACCAGACGATCCCCCCTTGATGGCCAGCTTACACGCTGGAGTGGCTAAGGACGGAATCGAACCGCCGACACGGGGAATTTTAGGAACTCTCTGAAGAATAGCGCTATGCGTCAATGTCTTGCAGGCCCCCGCGCTCTGGCATGAATGGTTACAAAGCCTGGAAATCAAGATCCACTAAACTTATTGGTTACGGAATGGGTATGGCATTGTGTCCGGCACAGTTGATGTGACCCGTGGCACTAATTTGGGAAGGATTGTTTAGCCATTTGGGTAATTTGTCACAGACGGACGCCCGGTGACTCACTTTCAATTCCGCAATTAAAGAAGGCCCGACTCGATCGGACCCAGAACGGATCGGCACAACAACAAGAAGGCGAGGTGGGGGATGGCTTTCACTAGCAAAGCGAGTTCAGCGCTCATAACGCTTTTAGGGGCGATCCTCACTCCGGGACGCCTAGCGGTTTTCCTTATCCTCCCGCTGCTGCCCAATCTGGCCGTGGCCGACACCTATTCCCCGAAGATTACCTGGTGGATTAGTGCTACCGGGGTGTACGTCGAAGGGGATTCCGCTTTTGAAACGGGAACCCTTTACTGTCAACAAACTTTTAACGGCACCCTGCAAAGTGTCGATTTTGATTACGGTGCCCTGGGATGGGTGGTCGGCAATACCTTTCAGGTAACGTGCGCCCGACCGGCCCCTTACTACACGTGGAGTCAGGGTGGGTTTACTCGGGGTGAGTGTTTATACGGCGGCAGCCGGTATGAGCCTTATTCGGCGCCGGCCCAGTGCATCAACGCGCCGTCGTGTCCGGTCGGACAGCAGCGAAATGCGCAAGGACTTTGTACTGTGGATGGTGTTCCAACCGCCAAAAATGTGGGTTGCCCCGACACATGCACATCCGGAAAACCTGAGGAGAACCCCATCAGTGTCGGCAACCCAATCCATACCGGCATCGGCAATAAATACCAGATTGAAGTCGACTATCGCGGCGACGGGGTGTTCCCGCTCGTACTCAAACGCACCTATAACAGCCAAACCCCGGTTGCCAACTACAGTGCTCAGAGCACCTTGGGCAAGGTATGGCAGCACACCTACGATCGAAGGATTGAATATCCGTATCCCAGTACCTCGTGGGCCAAGGTCATTCGGGAGGATGGTCGATTCTACACCTTTCGTTTCCTGAACGGCCAAGCCACTTATGACGCTGACGTCAACTTCAAATTGGCGTGGCTGGGCTCATCTGGCGCGGTGATCACGACCGAGGACGGTTCGCAAGAGACGTACGATTACAACGGTCGGCTAGTCTCGATCAAGAACCGGGCGGGGGCCACCCAGACGCTGACCTACAGCGGCGGTCGGTTGTACCAAGTAATCGATCCCACGGGGCGTACCCTTACCTTCGGCTATGACGGCATAAACCGTCTGATTACCGTCACTGATCCGGCCGGCGGGGTTTATGGTTACACCTACGATAACACCACGAACAACAATGTCGTTAAAGTCACCTACCCGGACGGAAAGTTTAAGACCTATGTCTATAACGAACCGGCCTATACCTCTGGGGCGAACCTGCCAAATGCCCTGACCGGGATCGTGGACGAGAATGGCACCCGCTTCACCACTTTCAAATACGACAGCGCCAATCGGGCGCTTTCGACCGAGCATGCCGGCGGCACCGATTGGTTCGCCGTGGCGTACAACAGCGACGGCACCCGGACAGTCACCGATCCCCTCGGCACCAGCCGAACCTATGGCTTCCAAACGACACTTGGAGTCAGGAAGAATACCGGGATCACCGAACCCTGCATTTCCGGCTGCACCACCAAAACCCTCAGCCAGACCTTTGATGCCAACGGCAATCTCGCTTCCCGCACCGACTTTCGAGGCGTTCAGACCACCTATCAATACGATCTGACCCGGAATCTCGAAACGAGCCGCACCGAAGCGGTGGGGAGCCCAGAAGCTCGAACCATCACCACCCGATGGCATGCCAGCTTCCGGCTGCCGACCCAGATCACCGAACCGGGGCGGACCACGACCTTCACCTACGATGCCGCCGGCAACCGCCTGACCAAAACGATCACCGCGGGCGGACAGAGCCGGACCTGGAGCTATACCTACAACAGCTTTGGCCAAGTCACCAGCGTCGATGGCCCTCGGACCGACGTCAGCGACGTCGCCACGCTGACCTACGACACCAGCGGCAATCTGACCTCCATCACCGATCCTCTGAACCGGGTGACGACCTACGCCTACGATGCCCTGAACCGGCTGGTGTCCGAAACCGACCCCCTCTCGGGCAGCACCGGCTACAGCTACGATGCGCTGGACCATCTCCTCGCGGTGACCGACCCCGCCAATCTCACCACCAGCTACAGCTACAACGGCTTCGGCGATCTGCTCCAGGAGACGAGCCCCAATACCGGCACGACCCACTATACCTACGACAGCGCCGGCAATCGGCTGACGCGAACCGATGCCAACGGCACCCTGGCGACTTCGAGCTACGATGCCCTCAACCGGCTCACCGGCATTGATTATCCCGGCACGGCGTCGGATGTGACCTACTCCTATGATCAGGGCGCCTACGGCCTCGGCCGGCTGACCCAACTCGGCGATAGTCAGACCTCGACCGACTTCGCCTACAGTCCGACCGGGGCGGTGCTCAGCCAGACTCTAAAAGAGACCGCGAGCGGGCTGACGCAAGGGACGATCGCCTACCAGTACGATGCCGCCGACCTTCTGACCCGGATCACCTACAACGCCCTGCACCAGGTCGACTATGCTAGGGCCGTGAACGGGCAAGTCCAAACGATCACCCAAACCACCGGCGGTGGCCCGGTCGAGACCCTTGCGAGTGACATCCAGTACCAGCCCTTCGGCCCCCTCCAAAGCCTCACCTACGGCAACGGTCTCGTCTGGACCCGGAGCTTCGATCTCGATGGGCGACTCACCGGGCAAACCACCGGAACGCTCCAGAGTCTCGCCTATGCCTATGACCCTGTTGGGAATCTCACCGGGTTGACCGATGCGCTCAACAGCGCCCACAGCCAGAGCTTCGGCTACGACGCCCTCGACCGGTTGGTCTCGGCCGCCGGACCCTACGGCACTCTCACCTACACCTATGACCCCACCGGCAACCGGCAGAGCGAGATCCACGACGCCAATACTACCCATTACCAGTATGGCCTGACCGACCAGCGGCTCCAGGCGCAAACCGGCGCGGTGACTAAAACCTACGCCTACGATGCGGCGGGCCACACCCTCCAGGCGGGGACCACCGAGTTCGTCTATGGGGCGAACGGCCGGCTGAGCCAGGCGAAGCAAGGCAGCACGGTCCTTGCCGACTACGGCTACGATGCCCTCGGGCGGCGGGTCACGAAGACCGTCACTGGCCAAACCCGCTACTTCAGCTTCGATTTAGACGGGAAGCTGCTGGCAGACGAGAATGCTTATGTCTACCTGGACGACCGGCCCTTGGTCCAACTCGATAGCCTTGGCAACCCGAGCTATCTCCACCCGAACCATCTGGGCGCGCCGCTCAAAGCCACCAATGAGACGGGAACCGTGGTGTGGGCGGCGGACTCCGAACCGTTCGGGAAAACGAGCCTCGTCAATCCGAGTGTCAGCGTCAACTTGCGCCTGCCGGGGCAGTATTACGATGCCGAGACTGGACTCCACTACAACTATTTCCGGGATTACGATCCGAGCCTCGGGCGGTATCTGGAGAGTGATCCGATCGGCCTCGACGGTGGTCTAAATACCTATGCCTATGTCGAGGGCAACCCCCTTTTGTACATAGACCCACTTGGTCTGACCCGAAAATATGCCAACCTGGGTCAGGGCTATCAAGGTGGTATCGATACATTTGATGTGAATGGTCAATCCAGCTTTGAGATCCACGTATACGACAGAAACGGTAATGAGGTTGGCCTTTATGGGCCAGAAGGCTGGTTTGACAAGCACGGCAAAACCGGGCGGCCAGATGGTTTGCCTGACTCTGTCGAAGCGCAATGCAAAGGCCAAGCCGTAGACTTGGGACGCAGGATGGGCAAGATTCCGCCGAAAGGCCTAGCGGATATTCGCGGTAATAAATGGAAGAATTTTTTTGGCAAGCTTCCCTTTCTAGGACCAATGATAGAGTTGACTAAACCGAGCCCCGAACACGCTTGCGATGTAAATCCATCGGCAGAGTTCTGCCAATGAAAAAGCTCACACATATCTACGAGAACGAGCAGGGCATCACTTGTTTTGATCAATACTTCGATTATCTGAATTGCATAAAGGCCGAAATGCCTGCGCGTCTTGTGGCGTTTGCGACCGATCGCCGACGCTACCAAATCAACGGTGAGAGCACCTTGCACGATGCTTGGTTAAAGTCGATGAGTGTGAGTAAACAGTACGCAGAGGGAGCAGCGGTAATCTCTGTGGTTCAGGTATGTCTGTTGTTGGCCACTCATCGAACAGAGGTCATCTTGAATTACTCGGGCGTGGTAGCGGTAAGTTGCTCATTCGAACCTGATCGTTGGCCTAGTCAGCCAGTGGATTTACTTGTGCATGAATTCAGCAAGGTGGAGAAAGGCATGTTCCGACACTTCATGCAGTTTGATCGCAGTGTTTGGTTAGAAGTGAAGTTCACTGAATTTTCCTTTCAGGAAGGTCCGGGGGACATAGTGTCGTAAGGCGGGTTAGCGTACTCGTATAACTGGGGGTTGAGAATCAACGAAGCAGTCCATGTAGAATGCAGCGACGCAGGTACCGCATCACTCGAGTCCGCAATCAAGGTACCTCCAATCGCAGCAGCGGCAAATTTTCCAATATGGACGCATTTTATTACAGCTCCAAGCGGGCGGCTTACTATCCATTTCCGCAGCACGCCGTGCTGATCCTGGCTGGTGTTTAGATCAAATGGATGCAGGGGTATTGCCATGACAAAAAAGCAATTCCTTTCCCTCATGCGCTTTCCCGATGAGTGGGAGTATTGGGGAATGTACCCTGATGTGTTGTTCAACTGGCAGATAGCAGGATATGTCCCAGGGCATGAGGAGGGAGCTGAACATGATCGAAATGGAGCCTTCCATTGGTGGCTTCGCCAACACCCAACCAAAGCACAGCTTGCAAAACTATTGAAGCTTACTTATCTGGATCCTGATTCGGCGCTCGGGCAGGATGTTAGGAAATATATCTACAGAGCTTCCGGGTTTGATGAAGAATTGGCAGAGCTAGAGCGAAGCTTGTCCAACCCCGCTGGGTAAGGCGGGAAAGCCTTTCATCCCTTCAAAAACGTCTCCGGTTCGATCCCGGCCTGCCTGAGAATGGTCCGGAGCGTGCCTTCTGGCTTGTCGCTGGGAGGGTTGGGAACGGTGGTGTAACGCCGGTAGCGGGGTGTACCCGCTCATGACTACCTGCGGGTCTGGTGGTGACCGCCGAAGCCCTTCTGCGTCCACATAAATGCCCCCTAAGTACATTCCGCAAATATTTGCGGAATCTCGACAGATTGGCTTGATTGGCGGGGTTGTCCTGCAGGTTGCCTATGCCGCAAGACTTCCCTGAATGTACTTAGGCACCGATGACGATCAGTTGCAACTAATGTGGTTCTGACCCGGAGGATTGCAGTCCGGCGCCGATGATAGCAGGCTCAGTTGCGACGAACTCAGGCCCGATCGCACAGATAGTTGCGTTTAATGTGGTCCTAAAATCGCGCTGATTGCAGCCCTCTACAGATAGGGACTGCATCCGGGAGCGTTTCCGGCTTGTGGTTGCGTCCTCGGCAGCGAGCGCTACACGTCCGAGCGGTTTCGCCCCCAAGCATCGCCGACCGGAAACGGAGAAGAAATCTCTACCCGGTCCACACCGCGCGAATAGTCGTTCCGATGCCTGGAGCGGATTCGATGTAAAAAGACCCGCCCGAACTTTCGCTCCGCTGACGCATGCTTGCGAGCCACAGACCGCGTTGTCGTATTTCTCTTTCCAGCGCCTCGCTCACCTCGAACCCGCAACCGTTATCGGTGACGGTCAGTTCGATCACAGAGTCGGTCTTTATCAAACGAAGGACGACGCGATCGGCTTTGGCATGCTTGGCGACATTGTTCAGAGCTTCCTGGACTATTCGGTAGATCGAAATTTTCAATCCTCCGGACAGGTCGTTTTCTCGTATATCCACTTGTTTTTCGATTGCGACGTAGGCATAGATGTCCTGAAATGTACGGCAATGCCAGCTCAGCGTTGCGAGAAGACCCAAGTCGTCGAGAATCGCCGGTCTTAAATCCATCGAGATGCGCCTCACCTCGGAAATGGCCTCCTTGATCACGGGAAGAATAGCCCGCAAGGATCTCTGGCCGGATGCGATCTGGTTGTTTTCAAGCAGAACGTTGACGTTGTCCAAGCTGAATTTGATGGCGCTCAGGTATTGTCCGACCGTGTCGTGAAGTTCCGAAGCGATTCGCTTGCGCTCTTGCTCCTGAGCGCTGAGAAGCTTTGCGGACAATAGGCGGAGTTCGCGTTTCGACTGCCAGACGATTTCCTTCAGCCGTTTCTTCGGAGTTAGGTCGACGACATTCCCAAAGACGGCGCTCGATCCATTATACGAGATCAAGACTTCGCTCCGCTTGATCCAGATGATCTCGCCATCTTTCCTGACGGCTCTGGCTTTGGGCACCGATGGTGTAACGGCCAGTCTTCGCTGATGCATGACCACGCCTTGTTGAGATGACCGACGATCGGAATGAAACAATTTCACCGGTGACATGCCGATCAGCTGATCCTTGGGATATCCGAGAATTTTGGCCAGCTTGTCGTTGGCATAGACGATCTCTCCATACTGGGTGACGTAGATGCCGATGAGCAAACAGTCGTCGAAGACATGCCTGATCGCCAGATGCTCCGATTTCTCGGCTTTCTTGTGGGAATCAGCGATATTTCGACTAAGTTTTCCGGCGTCGGAGGGCTGCCGATAGGCGTGGGGAACGGGTTCGCTGGCGTGCGGTATCAAAACGCCTCGATGCACGGTCTCGACCATTCGTCGGAGCCATTCGACGGGTTTCTTCTTTTCGGCCATCCTTGCCCTCCGCTCGTTCGCTGTAATCCATAAAGTGGCCAACCATCGGAGAATCGTGCACTCCGCCTTTGCCGTGCCTCCATAACCTTGGACGCCATCCCTTCTCCTCCAAGTGGCGGCAACGAAATATAAACGAAAGGAGATCCTGTTTGCAAAGCATAGGCGGCGGGTCTCGGAAGGCCCTGCGACAGCCTCGGATCTGTAGTGCCGTAGGTCGACAATCCCTTGCCGACAAACGTGCCTGACGTTCTTGAAAATCAGTGATCAGATTCGGCGATACGCTTGAGATTTTCCAGGCCGGCTTTAAATAAAGCCTGCATCGACTGAACGGCCGCCTCGTCGTTCAGTTCGTCGGGCGGGAAATTGCCGGTGTCTCCGCGATACAAACGGCTTTTCCATTCCGCCTTGGTCCCCTGCCCCGCCGGCGTCAGCTTCAATACAGCGGAATAGGAACTCGCCGGCAGCGCCTTGACGTTGGCGTCCATCAGCCGGTAGTCGTACTCGTAGGTTTTTTCGTCGTAAAAGTCGAGTTCCTCCACCAATTGTTCGCCGTTCGGAAAAGTCAGGGTACGCTTTTCGCCGGGCTTGTTGCCGCCTTGGGCTTCGCTTTTCGAGATGGCCGGATTCCATTGCGCGACGGCGCCGAACTCCTTGACCGTCTCCCAGACTTTTTCGATGGGACGGTCGATTTCGACGGTTTCGACCACTTTCTGGGGTGTCGGACCATGGGCCGAAACTCCGGCGGAAAAAGCCAAACCGAGCGTCAATAAGGCAGGAACGATCATTTTCATGGAATACACAACTCCTCGGGTTAATGAAAAAGAATGGTGGGAGCGGGCCTTTCGACATAGCTCAAGACAGGTTTCACCCCGCGATATAAACCGTGCTATCCATCAGCGGAGCCTAAACGGCAGAATGCCGTAAAGCACGACCAGCGCGGCCAGAGCCAGGCCGGCAGGCAGCCAGCGAATATCCGCGGCAACCGCTTCGAGGCGCGCGAACTCCGGGCTCTTAAGCGCCAAGCTCAATTCCTCGGGTTTCTCCAGCCGCCGGTAAACGAGTCCGGTCTCGTCGGCCAGTTGGCGAAGATAGTCTTCCTTGAGCGAGGATAGATGCTCGGTTCCGATCACCCGCTCGCTGCCGAACGGCGCGTTCCGCTCGTGATAGCCCTCGATCTCGGAAGGCGGCTTGGGCGGCAGCCCGAACGAGGATCGGTGAGGGACGTCGTCCTCCGAATAGAAACCGACGGCTTCGCCGCGTTCGTCGAATTTCGGAATGGGCGCCGGGCTCAGCCCCCCGGCTCCGACGATCAATCCCCTGAGCTTGCCCTTGAAAGCGCCGAACTCCCGCTTGTAGCGAGGATTGAGAGGCGGGGCTTCCTGGCCGTCGGTAACGAAAACCAGGTTCGAACCGTAATTCTGAAATTGATTCAAGGCATCGTAGAGTCCATCGGCGATGCGGCTGTCGGCACCCCAGGCCATGCGCCAATCGATGTGCTCAATGGCGGTATCGACCGCTTCGAACCCGCGGCAGACTTCGATGGGCTCGAACAGCAGGAAGGATCTTCGCTCGGTGAAGAGCCCCAGCCCCAACCGAGAACCGCAGGGCAATTCCCGCAGGGCCGAGCGCAAGGCGGACTTGACTGTTTCCAAGCGGCTCGTCGACCGGCTTTCTACCCGATAATCGGCGACGTTCATGCTCCGGGTAATGTCGACGACGACGATGTGATCGAATACCGGCCGCGACAGCTTCAGGGTGGGATGGAAAAGCGTAACCCCGACGCTGAGCAAGGCCAGGGCCAGACAGACGAAGCGCGGGTCGCGCGCGCGGGTGGACAGTTTCAAGGCAGGCCCCGCGGAAAACCCGGCACCGTGGTCCACAGCGCCCCCTCTTCTTCATCGTTTTCCTCTTCTCCGCCCTCGCGGCGAATCCTGTCCATTTCCGGCAGAAGCCGCATGGCGACTTCCAGGTTGTATTTGCTGTCCCAGTGGTTCGGGTCCAGGCGCAACGCCTTCTTGTAGGCATCCTTGGCCAATTCCACCAGCGGCAGCGCCCGGTTGATCTCGTTTTGTTCCACGTGTGTCAAGGCGCGTCGCAGGTGCAGGTTCCCGAGATCGAACAGGGCCGTAACGCGAAATCGGGTATCGCCCTGGTCGACCAGATAGCCGTAGGCATCCAGGGCCTCTTCATGACGATCCTTGCCGGCGAGATAAACCGCCCGAGCCAGCCTCACTTCCGGCGCCGCACGGACTCGATCGTCCGGGGAAATATCGGTGCCGCTCAGCAAGCTTCGAACCTGCTCCCCGGCAAGCTCGATCCGCCGGAGCTCCTGCCATTCCAATATTCCGGCGATGGTCGAAACGGCTAGCGCCAGCAGCGCGATTTTCAGCTCTAGGCTTTTTCCCATGATTCAGCTTCCGAGAGTTTCACGCCGATCAACAGCAGCAACGCGAAACCTGCCGCGCCGTAGCAGAGCGGCGTCAGATCCAGGCGCGGAATGCGGGCCTGATAATGGATCGGCAGGCTTTCGATCCGGTCGATATCGGCTATGGCCTGACGCAGGGCAGCCGGATTTTCCGCCTCGTATGCCTTGTACGGGATGCCGAGGCTTTCGAAAAACAAATGCAGATAACGCTCGGGCCGGACGCTCGCGTTATCGTCGCGCGGATCCTCCGGTATTTCGAAGATGCCGGGACTTCCGAGAGTCCGGAGAAAAATCCAGTACAGGCGGATTTGATGCTCCTTGAACAGCTTGCGCAGTTTCTGCTCGCTGTCCGGATCGACAACCGCCGCGCCGTCGGACACCAGCAGCACGATGCGAGACCCGGTGAGCGCCTGGCCGGCGAAGTACGACAGCGCCAGCAGCAAGCCTTTACCGATGTGCGTTTGCGCCAGGGCCGGCAAACGCAAGGCGCGCACCGCAGCCAGCACCGCCTCGCGGTCGTCGGTCAGGGGCAGTACGAATAAGGGGCCTGTGCTGTAGGCCGCGACGCCGGTCCGGTCGTTCTTTCGTTCGCTGACGAATTCGCTGAGCAAGCGCTCCGCCGCGGCTGATTTCGCCTCTTCGGCGCCCGACGGCGCACGCCCCGCGAAACTGTGGTCCATGCTCTGGCTGCGGTCGAGAAGCAACACGATATGGGCGCCGTTACCGACTCGATCGACCGCATATTCCTCCCGATGCAGCCCGGCGAGTCCGAGCACCAGACCGGTGATGGCGACGACGCCCATCAGCTTGATCAGCCAGGTCCAGACGCGCGATTGCGCATCGGCGGGCAGCAACGCATTCCACGGCGCATCGAAGCCGGTCACCGGCAGACGGACCAGCGGCAGCAGAGCGAGGCCGAGGAACGGCAGAACCCAGGCATGATCGACCGCCAGATTCATCGAAGATTCCGCTCTACGTCGTAACAGTCCCGGCAAAGGCGGAAGAGCCTGGGCATCGGAAATTCCGTCTGCGCCCCCCCTCTCTGGGGTTCGCCCCTTCGGGGCCCGCTTTGCGGTCCAAGTTCGTTCCCGACGAACTTGTCCTTGGGCCGTTCGGTGAAAAAGAAATCGTAGGAGCTCGCGAAAAAGGCGGCAATTTCCTCGCGCAAAGGTTCGAATGCCGGATGATCCGCAAAGAATGCCTCCAGATGATCCGAAAATAGCGGCTGCCCGTTTACGCCGTTGAACGCCCGGTGGATGGCGGTATAGGCGGAGGAATAGTCCGGTGCCCCGGATGCTCGGCTCAAGGTTCGTACGGCGCGGCAGGCCGCTCTGAAATGGCGGCCTCTCTGTTGCCAGGGAAGATAGCCGTAAAGATAAAACAGGTACAATCCAGCCCCCGCGCCGGCGGCGGCGGCCGAAGCCAGTCCTCGGAGCGGACCGGTTCGGCTCGGAAGCGCGGGAGGCGCATCAGGCTGCATCGGCTCCAGCCCTTCCTCCCGAAGAATCGAAAGCTCGCGAATCGGCGCCGTGGTGAAACGCCAGGCCGGCACTTCCAGTTCGAAGACATCCTCACCGTGGGTAAAGGCCAGCTTGAAGGCGGGAATCGCCAGATTCTTGACCTCCAATGGCGCGTAAAAACTTTGATAGGCGAGTTCTATCGAATAGCGGCGCAGACCGTCGTGCTCCGACTCCCGTACGTTCGCCTCCCGCAGTTCCAGCCAGCGATTGATTCGGCTCGGAGGAAGCGAATTTCGGTCGAGCAAGGCTTCCCGATCGACCGCGACATTCAGCGTCTGCCGGATAACATCACCGATGGCATAGCCGAATGGACGCGGCGTCGAGACCTGAAAGTCCCTGACCGGGCCGGGAGTCTCGCCGCCGTGCGAAACAGCAGCGCCTAAAAAAAGCAGCAGAAAAGCGAGGTACGTCCTTTTCATAAGGCGCGCTGAAAATACCGGGTAAGATAGTCGGCCTTGAATCCTTCTTCGAGAAACAGCGGCTCCCGCCCGTGACTGAGGAACAGATGAACCAGACGCTCCCGCCGATCCCGGTAGGATTCTTCCAGCCGCGCACGAAGCTTCGGGCGTAACAGCAGCAAGCGCTCCGAACCGTCTTCCAGGTCGCGCATACGGCGAAATCCGAGCGTAGCCTCGCCCCCCATCTCGCTCGCGTCCCAAAATACCAAGGGCACTACATCGTGCGGCCCCAGAGACACCAGAATCCGTTTGACCAAGGTCAAGGGCATGTGGAAGTCGGAGACGAGAAAAACCAATGAACGCGAATTGGGCACGCATCGCGCCGCTTCCACCAGGCCACGGGCGTTTGTCCCCTTGGGTCGAAACCGGCGCAGACGCCTCACCAGGTTCAAAGCCATGGCGGGGTGACGGCACAGCGGCAGGGAAAATTCGGCGTGGATCTTTTCCGAGCAACCGATGATTCCCAAGGAGTCGCCGGTGCGGTACGCGGACAAGGCCAAAGACGCCAGGAAATCGGCCAGCGTGTCCATTTTGGAACCGGTGCCGCGAAACTCCATCGACGCCGACAAATCCACGATGGCGAACACCTTGATGGCACTGCGTTGCTCGTAGATCCGGACGGCATAGCCGCCGAAGGGATCGAGCACGCTGGCCCGGAGATCGATCCGGCGCGGATCCGGGTGTTTCAGCAAGGGCGCGAGCCCATGAAAGCGCTCGCCGCTGCCGGAGCGCCGGCTCGGATGAAAGCCGGGGCGCACGGCATCGGAACGCCAGGAAACCCGGTAATGGAATTCCTCGGTATGCCTAGCCTGCATTTCTCACACCCCTTCGTAGCGAGGACGTCGAGGCGTCGGTGCGGCGCGCCGCACGGACTGAGTGGCGGCGTCGTGGTAGGTCGGGAATCCTTTCCCGACACACGCTCGTCGGCAAAGGATTGCCGACCTACGACGTCGAGCCGGCGCGAAAGAGTACGGTGCGCCACGGCGAGCGAATCGGCGTCCGCAGTAGAAGGGGTGTGAGAAATGCAGGCTAGCAATCACGGTGCGGCAATCGAATGGAGGATTTTATCCACCAATCCCGGCACCAGTTCATCGCGCCGGTATTCGTAAGCGGGTTTCAGGAACACCCGATGCGCCATGGCCGGATAGAACACGCCCTGTATGTCCTCGGGAATGACCCGGTCGCGGCCTTTGAGCCAGGCATGGACGCGCGCGGCGCGAATCAGATAACTCATGCCGCGGGGACTCGCCCCGGCCTGGATGAGCTCGGACATGTCGGCGTCGGCCACGGAGATGCCGAACCGCTCCGGTTCGTGACTGGCGCGCCACAAGTCGCGGGTATAGGCACGCAGCGTCGGGCTGGCCTGAATGCCGCTCTGGATGGCCGCGGCGATCTCGTCGAGCTCGCGATAAGGCAGCACGGCCGGCGTCACCACCCCGAGCAGACGGTTGACATCGTGGTACCGCGGATCAAAGGTCAGCTGATCCAGGATATCCGCGTCGCTCGGATAGTCCATTGCGATCTCTAACAGGAACCGATCGCGGGCGGCAGCCGGAAGCTCGAAGGTTTCCTCTTTCTCCACCCGGTTGCGGTCGGCGAACACCTGAAGATAGGGGAATCGGAACTCGCGGTTGAATGCGGTGACGCTGCGCTCGGCCATGATGCGCAGCAGCAACGAGTGAATCTGGGGACGCGCCCGGTTGATTTCGTTGAAGAAGAAGGTCGAAAGCCCCTCACCGTGCTTGAGCACGGGACCTGGATCGACTCGCGGCCGGCCGTTCTCGTCGAGGTAGGTGTAATAGATCAAATCGGCGGGCATCAAATCGATGGTCCCTTCGATCCGTTCGTACTCGCCCCCGATGGCGAGTGACACGGCTCTCAGCAAAGTGGTCTTGCCCACACCGACGTTGCCCTCCAGCAGCACGTGGCCGCGGGCGAACACGGCGATGGTCATCAGCCGGATTGCTCGCGGCTGGCCGATGATGGCTTTTTCGATTTCCGACTCGAAGCGAAAAGCTTTTTCTCGCCAGTCGGCCAATAGTTGTTCGGAATGCATGTTTGAATTATTGGAATAGCCAACCTATCGTAAGGCGGGTTAGCCGGTATTCCGGCGTAACCCGCCTTACGAGGCGAGGCGGCGGGTTACGCAAGTACGCTAACCCGCCCTACAACTCCCAAGCCGCCAGCCAACTCAATCTACCTTGTAGACGAACTTCCCGGTCTTGCTGAACTGTTCCCAGCGCTTCTGATTGCGGGCTTCCATGGCCTTGATGGCCTCTTGTTGCTTGTTCAGCTCCGCCGGGTCGTGCTTCGGATCATATTTGCTGCCCGCCACTTTTTCGGGATAACCGGGTTTCGGCTCCCAGCAATTGCCCGGTGCCTTGCACTTGGTGCCGTCGTAGGCACTCGCGTTGAAAGCGGCTATGGACAACAGCCCGGCGCTCAGGATTAAAGTTTTCAGTTTCATTGGTCGAGTCTCCTGTTCGGTGGTGGGGAAAGCTATTTGAGCCATTCGGCCTTGGCGGGATCGCCTTTGTAGATGTCGCGCAGCCAGGCCATGACTCGAAGCATTTCGTCGGCGTTCAGATTGGTACTCTGCGGCCCCATCATGCCTTGGGCACCGCCCCAGAGAACTTCGAACAAGCCGACATCGGTAGCGGCTCTCGGGTAAGTCCAGTAGTCGTCTCCCAGTCCCGGCCCCAGTTTGCCTTCGGCCTCGTGACCATGGCAGCCGGAGCATGCGGTGAGATACAGGCTATGGCCTTTTTCGATGGCTTCCTTGTCGCCGTTGTAGGGGTTCTTGCCTGTTTCCTTGAATTTCTTGAAAGCGTCCGTATCGCCGCCTTTTTTACCGTATTCGAAATCCAGGGTCTCGCCGGTGACGGCGTGGCGAAAAGTGATTTCCGCACAGCTTTCGGCGGATACGAGGGCCACGCCCACGGCGAGCGCAGCGATACTGATTCGTAATTTCATGAAGCTTGTGTCCTCTTCGTTTTTTTATTCATTTAATTCGTGGCCGGCTGAAACCTGGCAGCGCCCAGGAATTCCGCTCACGGATTCCTGCCGCACATCCCTGTGCGGCCCCCCCTAAGGGTGCCGCGTGTGCAAGTCAGCCTCGCTCCGCTACTCAGTGCTGCCTCGCCGATCGCCAGGCCGACTTGTCATGCGGCAGATCCCTCTGCCGCACCTTCCATGTACTCTGCGGACCAGCCGGCAGAACAGCCCTCGGGAAGAGGGGTTTGACGCGAACGGTCAGCCAAACTGAAAAACGGGAATGTTTTTCATTAGCCACCACTCGTCCGCCGCATCCGTGCTACGTCGATTTGCCTTTTTTGGCGATCTCCCTCGCAGCCGCTCCCGTTTCCTCCACGGGCAATAGCGGAACTCCCTCCGCGTTGAGCAGCGCGCGAATCTCCTTCTCGCGCTTCTTCAACACCCGGTTGATGTCCGCCAGCAAGGCTTCCTCACCTTTTCTCACGCCAACGGAGGTGGAATAGTGGTGCGGCACCTTTTCCCCGTCCGAGCGGGCCTGATGATCCGGGATCACTCGCATCTCCAGAGGTCTGTCCGCGTTTTTGACATAACGGGCAGCCTGGGGCCCCCAAAGCACCGCCAGGTCGGCGCTGCCGGACTCGACTTCCCGAACCAGTTTTTCGGGGTCGTAGCGAACATATTGGTTGCGGCGCGCCTTGAAACCAACCAGGGATTGCAGGTAGTTGAACTGGTCGTAATAGCGTCCGACCTTCTTGAGCATGGTCTCCGCGGGGGTATCCGGCATGAACGCGATACGTTCGGCCTTCTTCAGAAAGTCGCTGTCCCAATCGGCGACCTTTACTCCTTTTTCCTTGCGGTATATGAACACGTACCCGGAACGATAATACGGCTTCGACGTCGACATCCGCGGATCGTCCGTATCCACGCCGATAACGACATCGCACAAGCCCCGATCCAGCTGGTCCCGAATGAAGTACCGCGGATCTTGCCACCACACGTATTCCACCGGCCTTCCCAATTCCTTGCCGATCAGTTCCGCCAGCTTGTTTTCGAAGCCTTCGCCGTCCTTGTTTGAATAAGGCAGTTCGTTTTCCGCAGCACAAACTTTGAGGGGCTCTGCGGCCGCCTCAGGTCCGCTGCCGATATCGGCCAACAGCCAGGCGCAAATGACTATGCGTGTCAAACGCATGGGGTGATTTCCTCCCAATAAATAAAGAGTCGCTCGACGTAGGGCGGGTTAGACGCGCAGCCCCACCTTGCCATCCGGATTCCACGGCAGTCCGGCGCGTCGTAACCCGCCGGATGTCGCGGACGGCGGGTTACGCGAGTACGCTAACCCGCCCTACGACCATGCGGTACTTATAGCGAGAACACGAACAGCGCACCGCCCATCTGGGTGTGGTGAGCCAGCTCCTTGAACGCGCCTACCGCACCAAGACCAGCGGTCGGGTCCTTCAGGTCGAACACCAGACCGACACCAGGCCAGCCGCCGACGCCCGAGTAGATGGCGACGTACTGTCTGCCGTTGTGCTTATAAGTGATGGGATGGCCGATAACGCCGGAAGGAAGCTTGAACTTCCAGACCTCCTTGCCGTTGCGGGAATCCAGCGCCTTGATGTAGCCATCGAGCGTACCGTAGAACACCAGATTGCCGGCGGTCGCCAGGGTGCCTCCCCAGACGGCGAACTTCTCCGGAATTTCCCATTCCATCTTGCCGGTGACCGAGTTCATGGCCTTGACCTGACCCAAGGTGCCTTTCGGTCCCGGATACATATTGAGGGTCGCGCCCACGAAGAACTGGCCGGCACGGTAAGGCAGCATGAACGGTTCCCAATCCATGCAGATGTGGTTCACGCCCATGAAGAACAGTTTCTTTTCAGGGTCGTAGGATTCGATACCCTGGTTGTGGTAACCCATGGCCGAGGGGCAAATCCCTTTCGCTTCGTGGTCCATGCGGGTGGAGTATTCCGGATCGCGGATCGGCAAGCCAGTCTTGAGATCGACCTTTTTCACCCAATTCACGGTGTCGTCGATCTTGAAGGCGTTGACCAGATCGCCGGTTTCCCGGTTGAGGGTGTAGACGATGCCATTGCGGTCGGGATGGGTCAGAAGCGGCGTCATCTTGCCGTCCACTTCCTGCTCGGACAAGCCCATGTAATTGACACCGGCGTAATCCCATTCGTCGTGCGGCGTCTTCTGATAGCCGAACTTGGCCTTGCCGGTGTTGAGATCACGACCCCAAATGGTCATGGTCCACTTGTTGTCGCCGGGGCGCATGGTTTCGTTCCAGGGCGCCGGGTTGCCGGAACCGTAGTAGATCATGTCCAGCTTGGGATCATAGGCATACCAGCCCCAGTTGGTGCCGCCGCCGATCTTCCAGGCGTCGCCTTCCCAGGTTTGCTGGCCGAGCCCGAACTGGCCGTAGTGAGGGTTATGTACGTTGAACGACTTGTCCAACAGCAGATCTTCGTCGGAACCGGTGGCGTAGGCACGCCATTCCATCTTGCCGTCCTTGATGTTGTAGGCGGTCACGTAGCCGCGCACGCCCAGCTCGGCTCCGGCGGACCCGACCAGCACCTTGTCCTTAGCCACGAAGGGCGCGCCGGTCAGGGTGGAACCCATGGTGATGTCGGAGTTTTCCATCTTCCAGATTTCTTCGCCGGTCTTGGCGTTGAGGGCGACGACATGACCGTCCAACTGATTCAGGAAAATCTTGGCCGGACCGTGGTCGCCGGCGGGTACGTAGGCGAGGCCTCGGTTCACTACGTCGCAGCAGGCAACGGCGCGGGCCGCCGGATTCTGCTTCGGCTTGTATTGCCAGAGAATCTTGCCGGGATCGTTGAGATCGAGGGCGTATACGTTGTTGGGGAACGGCGTGTGGACGTACATGATGCCGTCCGCTACTAGGGGGGCACCCTCGTGACCATGCAGTGTGCCGGTGGAGAACGTCCACGCCACCTTGAGGTGATGGATGTTCTCTACATTGATTTGGTCCATCTCGGAGTAATGGGTGGCGCTGTAATCCTTGGTCTGCATGACCCAGTTCTTCGGATCCTTAGCCATTTCGATGAGAGCGTCGTTTGCGGAGCCGGTGCCGGAGACGGCCAAAAGCCCCCCTGCCATCAGAGCGCCGCTGACGGCCGCCGCCAGTTTGCGTTTTTGCATGTTTTCTCCTCGCTGAATACTTGTTCGGACTGTCCTGAGACAGAGCGATCACGGATCGATGATCACGGCGGCGAATTTTGGAAGAATCGCATGGCGGGCTGTAGTGAAATAAGCCCGAATTGGGACAGGAAAAAATCAGGAAGAAATGCGATAAATCTCCCGCTCCCTTACGGGTTTCCGTTTTGTTAATCAGGCCCATAAATACCCTCCTGGTGTTTCGGGCCGCTGCCAAGGCCACGGTACACGCCCGGCCTTGGCGCAAGCGGCTTGTCGCCGCGCCGGGCCATCCCTGCCCCGGATTAACCCGGCCTAATTTAGAGGCCGGGCTAATAAATCAAACAACGGTACGATCTCGGGAAAAATTCCTTTTTTTTCAAGTATTGGTTCACGCTCTTGACAGGGTAATTCGTGTTCTCTAGCTTGATTCGATTCAAATTCCCGTTGAAAAAGATGAAGAGAGTTACCGAATTGCTAAAGAATGACGTTCATCCGTTTTGATTTACTCTCGAACGGGCTCGCTGGAGCCCGTTTTCGTTTCTATGAAAAGGCTGAAGATTCACAGCCGCGCCGATAAAAATCATGCACGAAAGCCTTAGCTTACGTTTTCGCCTGAACCTGATGATCGTGCTGACCATGCTGGCGATACTGGGCCTCGGCACTTTATTCGCCGTCCACAACGCCCGCCGATCGGTAGCAGAGGAAATCGATTCCACAGTCAATCTAGCCCTGCAACTGATCGAAGTCAGCTTGTCCGAAGGTCGAAACTCTACGGATGATTCGCTAGGCAATTGGTTCTCCCAGTTGAATAGACTGGACAAGACCCGGCACCTTCGCATTCAAGTCCGCCAAACCCCGGATCGAGTGGATGGAAGCACATTTGGACAGCCGCAGGCTGGCCCGAAGGGCGAATCCCAAGGACGGGGCGAGCACTCTCTCACCGACTCGGCGGCACGAGGGAATCCACGAACATCCGAAGTGCCCGGCTGGTTTGCCTGGGCGGTCAAGCCCGATTCCAGTTCCATCGTCGCCGAAAAACGGGTAGAAACCGACGGCAAGGATGTCATCAGCATTCTTATCGAAGCCAACCCGGAGGACGAAATTGCCGAAGCTTGGAACGAAGCTCTGGGCTTTTTGACGCTCATAGCGGTCCTGGCAGTGACGATCTATGCCCTGGTGCACATTACGGTAGGCAGGGCCTTCCGGTGCGTAGGCGTGATTCTCGACGGTCTGGAAGACATCGAGAGAGGCGATTACGGCAGGCGTCTGCCGAGCTTTTCCTTGCCTGAATTCGCGCGGATTTCTCGGGCGTTCAACCATATGGCCTCGACTTTGGAAAAGGCCCGCGACGAAAACCGCGCGCTCACTCAGCAGTCCTTGGCCATACAGGAGGAAGAACGGCGCTATCTGGCTCAGGAACTGCACGACGAGCTCGGACAATCTTTGAGCGCGATCAAGGTCATGGCAGCCTCGCTGCGCAAGCGGGACAGCCGCCCTCAGGATAATGAAGCCATCGAGTGCATCATGGGCGTTTGCGACCGGCTGTTCGGCGTCGTGCGCGGAATGATGCGCCGTCTGCGCCCTCTCATGCTGGACGAACTGGGGCTCATCGCCTCGTTGGAAGATCTGATCGAAAGCTGGCGGAGCCGCAATCCCGGCGTCAGTCTTCACTTCGATTGTGAAGACGATGTCGACGAACTCGCCGGTGCCGGGAAAATCCATCTGTTTCGTATCGTGCAGGAATGTCTTACGAACGTCGTTAAACACGCCGAAGCCGACGGCGTTTGGATAGAACTTCGACTGAAGGAAATGGACACCCGTTCTCGAAGCTGGATCCAGCTCAAAATCAGCGACAACGGATGCGGATTCGATCCGAACCAACCTAGGCGCGGCTTCGGATTGATCGGCATTCGTGAACGCGTCGCCAGCCTGGGCGGGCAATTCAGCCTGAACACCCGCTCCGGCGAAGGCGTATCGCTCGAAGTCTGCGTACCTTGCGGAGAAGCCTCCCGATGAATCCGAAAATCACCGTTATGCTGGTCGATGACCATGCCGTGGTCCGTGCGGGCTATCGCCTCCTGCTGTCTCAAAGCGAAAATATCGAGGTGATCTGCGAAGCCGAACGCGGCGAGGAAGCCTGCCAATACTATTCCGAGTCGCAACCCAATGTGATCGTCATGGACCTCAGCCTGCCGGGGATAGGCGGGCTTGCCTCGATCCGCCGCATTTCCGGTCGCGATCCCGGAGCCAAAATACTCGTGTTCAGCATCCATGACGAACTGGTTTATGTCCTTAGGGCCTTGGAGGCCGGCGCCAAGGGCTACATCACCAAGAGTAGCGCTCCGGAGACCTTGGTCGAGGCCGTTAAGAAAGTGGCCGGGGGCGAAACTTATGTGGAACCGGAAATCGCTCAGAAACTATTGGTTCAAACCATCACCGGAAAAGACGCTTCCACCGATTTGAACTCGCTTTCCGCCCGCGAATTCGACGTGTTTTGTCTGTTGGCCAAAGGTTATACGACCCGAGAGGTCGCTGACGAACTCCGCCTCAGCTATAAAACCGTCGGCAATTACACCACTCTGATCAAGAACAAGCTCAATGTGAGCACCACCGCGGAAATGGCTCGCCTCGCCTATCAATACGGCCTCTTGAAGGCTTAAACGTCGGGAATTTTTCCCATATTCCATCCGGTTAAACTCCCTTACCATTCCCTGTTCTGCTGAATGTGTGGGGGTTTTTATGTTTATAAAAAGAATATGTCACACGGGAACCTCTCTGCTGGTCCTCGTGAGCACGGATATTGCCATTGCCGCGGAAAACGACGACGGCAGCGTAAATCTGGGTACGGTCGAAATTGTGGGCGAAACGCCGCTTATGGTCTCGGGCGTACCGGCGGAGAAAATTCCGTCGCCGGTGCAGACGGCCACGTCCAAGCAACTTGATGACTATCAGAGCTTTTCGCTCGCGGATTACATGCGCTGGAACTTCGCCAGCGTCAACGTCAACGATGCCCAAAACAACCCGTTCCAGCCCGATGTTCAATTCAGGGGGTTTACCGCATCACCGCTGCTGGGATTACCCCAGGGGTTATCGGTCTATGTCAACGGCATTCGTTTCAACGAACCGTTCGGCGATACCGTCAACTGGGACTTGATCCCCGAAGGCGCCATCGAAAGAATGACGCTGCACTCGGGCTCGAATCCGGTTTACGGCCTGAACAGCCTGGGTGGTGCCATTTCCATGCGCACCAAGACCGGTTTCAGTGCACCAGGCCACACGCTCGAGGTGGCAGGCGGCTCCTGGGGACGGCACTGGCAGGAAATTACCAGCGGATGGAATAACGGTACCGTCGGCTATTTCGTCGACCTCAAGAGCTTCTATGAAGACGGCTGGCGCGATAACTCGCCCACCGACGTCAAGCAGGGATTCGGAACGTTTAGCTGGCAAAACGAACGGTCCAAGTTGAACCTCACCCTGGCTTCCAACAATAACCGATTGATCGGCAACGGCGCTTTGCCGCTTCAACTGGCCAAGCAAGATCCGGAAGCAATTTTCACCCATCCAGACCGTACCATCACCCGATTGTTCCTGGCGTCCTTGGACGGCAGCACCTGGCTTACCGATCACTTCGAGCTGTCGGGTAACGCTTATTTCCGGCAAAACCGGATCAAGACATTCAATGGCGACGATTCCGATTTTGAGGAATGCGAGGACGAGGCCAACGAAGGTTTTCTTTGCGAGGAGGAAGGCGACGAAGAAGAGATCGTCGAAGATGTCAACGGCAATAACGTCTTGGCCAGCGACGCCGTCGAGGGAGCGACCAACAACACCAGCCAAACCAACCAGCGCAGTTACGGCGGCAGCTTGCAGGGCGCTTTCGAGCACGAGATGTTCGGTATGCACAACCGTATCGTCGCCGGCGGAAGTTATGACGAAGGACGAATTCATTTCAGCTCGGATACGGAGCTCGCTTCTCTCACCGACGACCGAGGCACCATAGGCAGCGGAGTTCTGGTGGGCGAATCGCGGGTGAGAGTCCACGCCCATGTTCGTCACCACGGAATTTATTTCAGCGACACCTTGTCGGTCACCGACAAACTGGCGGTGACGGCAGCGGGCCGTTACAACCTGTCTTTCGTCCGGCTCGACGATCAGTACGGCGAGGACTTGAACGGCTTTCACAAGTTCGAACGGTTCAACCCCTCGGCCGGACTGACCTATGCCTTCCTACCGGAATTCACCGCTTACGGCAGCTATAGCGAATCGAACCGGGCACCGACTCCGGTTGAGCTGACCTGCGCCAATCCGGAAGCCCCTTGCAAGCTACCGAACGCGTTTCTTGCCGACCCGCCGCTGGATCAGGTGGTGGCCAAAACTTGGGAAGCCGGTTTCCGGGGCGAATTCGCTCGACTGTGGGGCGGAAATATCAACTGGAACGCTGGCCTGTTCCAAACTGAAAACCACGACGACATTCTTTTCATCAGCAGCGGCAATCTCACCAATCAGGGTTACTTCGACAACGTCGGGACCACCCGGCGCCGGGGTATCGAACTTGGGCTTTCCGGGGCATTCGAGCGGGTGCGGTTCGGAATCAATTACACACTGCTCGATGCCACCTTCCGTACGCCATTTCTCGCCAGCAGCCCGAACAACCCGTCCGCTGATGATAACGGCCAGATCCAGGTGGAAAAAGGCGACCGCGTTCCCGGCCTTCCGCGGCACATGCTGAAAGTCTCGACGGACGTGGAGGTCGTTAAAGGACTGACCGTGGGCGTAAACATGATTTACAACAGCGGTCAGTACTTCCGTGGCGACGAAGCCAATCTAAACAAGCCGCTTGAGGAATATGCCGTGTTCAACCTACATGGCGAATACCGTTTCAACAAGCACGTGGCATTATTCAGCCGTATCGACAACCTGTTCGACAAACGGTACTACACTTTCGGACTATATGGCGAAGCTGACGAAGTGCTTGGTGATAGCTTTACCGATCCACGTTTCGTGGGCATCGGCTCTCCGAGGGCTGGTTGGGTCGGGCTTAAGCTGTCCCTATGAGTTCGGCGTTTACCATCCGCTGTTTTACATATTGTTTTCCGGACGGTAATAACCGGGCCCTATTTAATTCATAAGAATGTCTTATGACAAAGGCGAGTATAAGTCTGTATACTTTATACCAACCTCAATAGAACTTGGTGTGATTTAGTTCGAAACTTCGATTGAGTCCGGCCGAAAGTTCTCCTCCTCTTGGCGACCCTAGTGGTCGCTTTTTTTTGCCCGATGGCAGGCAAAAAAAAGCCCGCAGTACGCGGGCAATATCATTATTATTGTTGTTGTAGCGTAACGCGTCGGCCACTAGCGGCGACGCATCTTGTTAGTGCTTTTATAGTAGTTATATCGCCCCCTAAGGGGTCTTTCCTCCTCTTTGACGACTCTATGTTTTCGCGCTTCCTCCGTAAAGCTGCGGCACAGTCTAAAGAAAAAATTTTGTGTGTCCACACTTTTTTACCCGTCCCTTGATCTATGAACACCCTCACAATTTTTTCTTTAAAAATCTGAAACCTATTTGTATTCGAATAGAAGTATCTTCTAATACCCAAGCAAATTACTAAGGATTTAAGTATCGCTGAGTATCCGCAATGTTTCCAAAAATGATCAGGTCGGTACAGTTCGCGTCCAACACACAAATCTCATTTTGAGACATGCGAGATGAGGTGCTATCGGATGGCGCCCCTCGGTAACCGGGGATGGGATTATGGATACGACCGCCAAAAACGGCTCAAGGAGTTCCCCCAGTGGCCCCACGCGCGAGATCCATCCCTTCCATCCAGGTCCGGACCGCCGCTATGGCGTCGTCGGCCAGATCCGCCAAGGACACTACCGCGCCTGCGGCATCGGCGCTAGGCGAGATCTTGTCGAGTTCGAAGGTCCGTTCGGCCAGAAGCTTCTTACTGCTGCGATCGTAAGCCGACGCGCGAAAGCGAATCAGCGCCTTGGCGTGGTCGGGGCGGTCGAAAATCTGCTCGAACTCCTGAAGTTCGATTCGAACCCGTAGTGGTCCGCCATCGCCCGAAAGTTCAAAGCGCAGTTCCAGAAGTTCAGGCGGAGGCGCGATCCAGCGGTCCAAAGTGTAAACTCCAACCCGTGTGGCATCCGAATACACGAGACGATAACGAATTCGGTCGTCTTTCAACCACTCCGGAGCGGTCACGTCCACTTTGGACCAAGGTGCCGGCAGACGGTCCGAACCGTGCGGCAGCGGTCCCAGATCATGAAGCCTAGGCGGAGGTGATTTTTCAGGCGTGAAGGTACAACCCGAGGCGATCAAGATCACAAGAAACAGCTTTGCGAAAAGAAATCTCTTCATTTCGGCTCCTGAAAGCCCGGCTCTCCCGGTCCAGGCACTTGCTTGGGCGGCCCGAGCAACAGGATCCGCGGGTCATCTCTCAGCATATCGGACAGATGTCGAACGTTGACGGCGATCGAACGGGTCTCGTCGAGCAATGCGTTTACCTTAGGCAGAGTGGATTGCACCACCACATCTCCCGCCGAGCTACCGGCGGTGATCAAGTCTTCCGTGTTCCTGGCGAGCCCTCGGATTTCCTTGACAGCGATTCCCAGGTCATCAGTCAGGCGCGTGATTCCCGCCATCATCCGCTGCGCCTCTCCGGTCAAAGCGGGCATTTCCGCCAGCATCTCGTCCATGCTTTCCTCTAATGTAGCCAATTGTTCGGCTGCGATCGCAACCGATTCCAGAATACGCTGAATCCGTTCGCGATTGCTTTCGTTCAGCACGCTGTTGAGCCGGTTCGCCAACACGCCGAGCTGGGAGAGGATGTCTTGCCCCGATTCGGTCAGCTTATCGAACAGCGAAGGCCGTAGCGGAATACGCGCGGGATTGTCGGGATCCGTAGGTAAAGGCTCCGGTTGTTCGCCGGTGTCGAACAGTTCCACCTGCGCCAGGCCGGTCAGCGCCTGAACGCGCAGCATGGCGTAGGTGCCATGGGTAATCGGCAGATCCTCATTCAACTCGACCCGGACGAGAATGTTCCGGCGGTCTTCAGGATCGAAACTGATGGATGACACTTTGCCGGCATTCACGCCGCGAAAAAGGACGGTCGACTCGGGATTGAGCCCCGAAACCGCTCCCTGGGTGACGACATAATAGCTCTTGTATTCTTCGCCGTAGTTCCCCAACCATAAGGCGGCGATGATCGACGCCGCACCCAAAATGATTACGAACAATCCGGTCAGGAATGCATAGGTTTCTCTACCCATATCAACCGATCCGCTCGAAAACGCGGTGACCGCGCTTTCCATGAAAATAATGCCGGGCAAAAGGATGTTCGGAAGCCAACGCATCCTCAACCGGACCACACACGACTAGCTGCTGATCGGCCAGTACGCCGACCTTCGTGCATAAATCTTTTACCGTGTCCAAATCGTGCGTCACCATGACCACCGTAAAGCCGAGTTCCCGATGCAGCCCGCTCAGTAGATCGACAAACTCTTCGCTCAGCACGGGATCGAGCCCCGAGGTCGGCTCATCGAGAAACAGCAATTCAGGCTCCATCACCAGCGCCCGCGCCAAGGCGACCCGCTTGATCATGCCGCCGGACAGTTCGGATGGCATCAACAAACCGGCGTTTTCGGTCAACCCCACCATAGTAAGCTTCATACGTACCAAATGGCCGATGAGTTCTTCATCGAAAAGACCGAATTCACGCAATGGGAATGCGATGTTATCGAAAACGCTCAGGGCACTGAATAAAGCTCCTCCCTGAAAAAGCACGCCGCAACGGTTGCGGAGCCGCTGGTGACGATCGGCCGCGGCGTCCTGCAGACACTCGCCGAAGAGGTAGACTTTGCCACGGGTCGGCTCCTGGAGTCCGATCATTTCCCGCATCAGCACCGTCTTGCCGCTCCCAGAGCCGCCGACCAATCCGAAGATTTCCCCCTTGCCCAGCGTCAGGCTGATGTCCCGATGCACCACGTTTTTTCCGAAACAGGTCCAAATCCGTTCCATTCGGATGACGGGATCGCTCATGATTACAGCCCTACCCCGCGGAACAGGATTGCGAAAACAGCGTCGATCAAGATTACTAGAGTAATTGATGCGACCACCGAGCGGGTGGTTTCATTGCCCAAACTCTCGGTGTTCGGCTCTATGCGTAAGCCGAAATGACAAGCCAAGAGTGCGATGAACAGCCCGAACACCGCTCCCTTGCCGAACCCGATTGTGAAATTGGCCGCCGGTACCGCATCAGGTAATTTCATGAAGAATTGATAATAACCAACTCCCAGTTCGAAATGCGCGGCGATCGCTCCGCCGATCAATGCGATCGCATCGGTCCAAACGACCAGGAGCGGCAAGGCAACCATCAGGGCGACGACTTTTGGAAAAATAAGGCGTAGCGAACGGGAAATACCTAGCGCTTCGAGCGCATCCAATTCCTGAGTGACTCGCATCACACCGATACGCGCGGTCATGGCCGATCCCGAGCGTCCCGCCACGAGAATGGCCGCAAGCAGTGGACCGAGTTCTCGGATAATGCTCAGCCCGAGTATGTTGACGATGTAGATTTGAGCGCCGAAGGTTTGTAATTGCAGGGACGAGAGGTAGCTAACCACGATTCCGATGAGAAACCCGACCAAAGCGGTAATGCCCAACGCACGTCCCCCGGTCTCATGAATCGCCGCCGAGATTTCCCGCCACGGCACGTCCCGAGGATGGCGCAGCACATGCCCCACATCCAAGATCAATTGTCCGAGTATCGAGACAAGCGCCCTTAAATGTTCGGTTCCAACGGAAAAGAAGCTTCGAACGCGCTCGCCGACCGGTTTCGCATGCCGGACTATCGGCCCGAAGGAGGTTGCAGACCAGTTCTGCAACCGGATGAACGTAGACTCCTGCTCGGGGCGCAAATAGACCTTGCCTGGCAACTGCCCACCCCAGGCTCGCCAAAGCAAAAATGCCCCCGCACTGTCCAAGGCGGCAACTTCGCGGATGTCCCACTCGCTTGCTTCATCGCGGGCATAGACCTGAAGCTGTTCGCGAAGACGCGCCCCCTCCGCCGACAGGCCGCGCAAATTCCAGCCCCCCTTCAGCACGAGAATATAACGGCCGGATACTGTCCTTTTTTCGATAGACGGCGTGAATGACTCACCGGGCGACTGCTTTACCATGCCGGGTATTCAATCGCCTTTAGTGCCTACGCACAAGGCCGCAGCCTAATCGACATCGCTGCGGGTTTGGTCTCGGAGACGCTCGTCAGTGTCCGGCCGGCCGTGCCGGTCTGTCGCCGAATACCCGCATCAAACTTGCGATAGTGGCGAGCGTCGCGAGATAAAACAGGATTTGCACGCCGTCCGGACGGGACACGTAACCCAACAGAGTATGCAAGACTTGACCGATCAAACTGTCTTCGGACAACCAATTGGAGGTATTCCACACCTCGTGACCCAAAGGCGGAAGCAGATCGGCCTGCACCAGATAGGCCGCTCCCTGAGAAGCCAGGCCGGCGGCCAAAAATAAAATAAGCCAACTGGTAACCTTGAATAGATAACGCGTAGGAATACGAAGCAAACCATAATACATCGCCAAGCCCACGGCTGTGCCGAGCGAAATGCCGACGACTCCGCCCGTCAGCATCGATCCCGTATGGCTTCCGTCTGCTGACGCGATCCCATATAAAAAGAGAACGACCTCCGAGCCTTCCCGTAGCACCGCGAGCCCCACCACGACTGCCAGAGCATAGAGCGGCCGGTCGCCCGACAGCACGGCTTTTCCGACCTGGCTCATCGCCTGGGCGAGCTCTCGCCCGTGACGCTGCATCCAGATATTGTGCCAACCGAGCATCGCGACCGCGGTAA
Organism: Methylocaldum sp. RMAD-M; assembly: GCF_017832375.1. Lineage (NCBI taxonomy): Bacteria > Pseudomonadati > Pseudomonadota > Gammaproteobacteria > Methylococcales > Methylococcaceae > Methylocaldum > Methylocaldum sp. RMAD-M. Next base: position 47,305 of record NZ_JAFIBZ010000027.1, read on the forward strand.
ACAACACGGCCGCGTTGAAAAGATCCTGCCCGACACCCGATGCCGCTTCCGCGAGGGTATCGGCAAAACCCGCAACCACGCAGGCGCCTATAAGCCCGCCTCCGACGCCGCTCCATATCCACCAACTGCGAGCGGCAACGCCGCGGCTGGCCGCCATGACGATACTGATCACCAATGCGGCCTCGATGACCTCTCGGAATACGATGATTGCAGTGGCTAACATGTTCTGACCAATACCGCTTTATTTTGCAACGATGTGCCCTTTGGCGGATTCCTCATGAAATTCGCCAAAAAAATCATACGTACCCGGATCAAGTGGACCGATCGATACGGTGACCTGACTCTTGCCTGGAATGATCTTTTCCCTCTTCAAGGATCGACTCTCGAATTCCTCCGGCGTGGGGTCTTCATTTTTCACGACCAGTTTGATCTTCTGGCCTGCAGGCACCTCGAGCTCTGCCGGTTCGAAACGATGCTCCTTAATGATCAGCGTATAGGTCTCAGCCGCCGAAACCGAGCCGCAAACCATCAAAAGTGCGCTTAAAACGACAAACCGGCCCGAGTAAGTCCTGTTCTGCATGATGTTCGGTCCTCTCAAGTTCGAAGAAGTAAGTCAACCGCGCGATTGCTACGGTTTTTCAGAAAGCTAAATGATAATCCTTATCAATTGATTAGGCAAACCGGGTAGGCTGACTTTATGGGCCGGTTTGGATTGGAAAAATGACCGAAGCGTCGATAGCGTTTCTTTCGATCGGCCTCTTTTACTCGCGGATTTCCGTTCGGCATCCTTCAAATTTTACTTGCCCGCATGATGAGGCCGTGATAGGTAGGCAATCACGGGATGTGGCATCAGGCACGCATCCCGGAAGCCAACTATTTTTGAAGTCACACCATGCCCCGTTATATCGCCGTCATCGATCAAGGCACCAGCAGTACTCGGTGCATTCTCTTCGATCACACCGGACGTGCGGGAGCGATGGCTCAAGCCGAGCACCGGCAGTTCTACCCTAGGCCCGGCTGGGTTGAACACGATCCGCTGGAAATCTGGCGAAACGCCCAAGCGGTGGTCGTAGAGGCCTTGCGAAAAGCGGAAGTCGAAGCCGATGAAATCGTAGCTCTCGGAGTGACTAATCAGCGCGAAACGCTTGTCGTCTGGGATAAAATCACCGGGAAACCGGTATATCCCGCCATCGTTTGGCAAGATACGCGCAGCGCCGAAATTTGCGAGCGGCTTGCCATCGAAGGCGGACAGGATAGATTTCGCGCAAGAACCGGACTGCCGATCGCCACCTATTTTTCGGGGCCCAAACTTCAATGGCTGTTGGATAACGTAGAAGAGGCCAGGATTCAGGCCGAACGCGGCGAGTTGCTGTGCGGCACGATCGACAGCTGGCTGGTTTGGAACCTAACCGGCGGTAAGGAGGGCGGCGCACATGTCACCGACGTAAGCAACGCCTCGCGCACGCTGTTGATGAATCTTGAAACCCTGGCATGGGACGAAGAACTGCTCGCCGCCATGAATATACCCGCTTCCATCCTGCCGACGATCCGTTCTTCATCCGAAATTTACGGCGTCGCCCAAGGGGCACTCGCCGGCGTTCCGGTCGCAGGTATTTTAGGCGATCAACAAGCCGCCTTATTCGGGCAAACCTGTTTCGCCGAGGGGGAAGCAAAAAACACCTATGGAACCGGATGCTTCATGCTTCTGAACACCGGCCTTAAGCCGGTGCAATCCCGCCATGGGCTCATCACGACAGTAGCGTACCAACTCGGCGGCGCAGCTCCAATCTTCGCGCTTGAAGGCTCGATAGCGGTCACGGGAGCTCTCGTGCAGTGGCTCAGGGATAATCTGGAGCTCATTCGGACCTCCGCGGAAGTCGAGTCGCTGGCCAATACCGTCGAGGACAACGGCGGCATCTATATCGTCCCGGCTTTCTCCGGCCTATTCGCGCCCTACTGGCGCAGCGACGCACGGGGAATCGTAATCGGGCTGACCCGCTACGTGAACAAGGGCCACTTTGCCCGAGCCGCACTGGAGGCCACGGCCTATCAGACCCGCGACATCGTTGACGCGATGCGGCAGGAGACGGGCCTGAATCTGGATGCTCTCAAAGCGGACGGCGGCATGGTCGTCAACGAGACCCTCATGCAATTCCAATCCGACATACTCGGCACTCCGGTTATTCGCCCCATCGTGACCGAAACGACGGCACTCGGAGCAGCGTACGCAGCCGGTCTCGCTGTTGGCTTTTGGACCGACATCAAGGAACTGCGCGACTTATGGCGAAAAGACAAGGAATGGCAACCGCGAATGACGGCCGAGACTCGGGAGCGGCTCTATGCCGGCTGGAGCAAGGCGGTCGAACGAACCTTCGGTTGGCTCGACTGAACGAAAACATCTTCATTGCGGGCTTCCGCCTCCGCAGTCCTGGTCTTTCTCGACGGAGCTGCGGTGTTCAGCCTCCGTTCAGGAAACCGGAACAATACTAATCGCGCCTTCTCAGAAAAGGAGCGAATGCCGTGAACAAGCTAAGAAATAGGTTAATGGTGCTGGCCTTTACGATTGCGCTAACGGGCTGTGCGTCTACCGGATATCACAACCATGGCGATTATGCGTATCGCAATACGGTCACCGGTGCCGCAATCGGTGCTGCCGGCGGCGCATTGCTAGGACATGCCGCCGACGATGGCGGACGAGGTGCGCTCGTGGGCGGCGCGGTCGGGGCCGTCGTCGGCGGAGCAGCTGGCTATTACATGGACCAGAAGAAAAAACGCGAGTCTTACTACAACCGTCAGCCCGGTTACAGCAGTTACAACGATGGGTACCGCCCCTCTCCGTATGGCGAACAGCAGCCCCGCACTTATCCGTACCCGTACTGAGCCGCAGCGATAATCACTGCCGAAGCGGCAAAAAACTACGCCCACGAAAAATTTATGATCGCTCCGCCTTCTCGGCTTGCGTGGATAGCGCCCGGTCAACCGAGACCGGGGCATCCTAAAGTGGCGACCGGCTTGGCCGACGACTGGCGCGGCCGCTCGCCGCTTAAACGGCAATCGCCGAGTCTCGGTCTTTTATCGGTCGCCTATTTCTCCTGATAAATGACTTTCGGCTCAAAGTGATAGGCTGGATATCGAGGATCCGGTTGCGGGCTCTCCTCCGGAACTTTTTTTTCCGCCTCTTCGGACGCCGGTATGATCACTTTCGGTTCGAAGTAAGCCGCTGGGTATCTCGGATCCGGCTCCGGAATTTCTGCTTTCGATGAATCACCCGTTGCCCCTTCGGGCGCCGAAATGATCACTTTGGGCTCGAAATCATAGGCCGGATACCGTGGGTCGTCGCCAGCCCAACCTACAGAAGAAACCACCAACGAAAATCCGCCGAAGATAATTGCATTTCTCACGATGCTCACCCCTGTGCCGTCAAGCTGACCCCTTATCACAACAAACTGATCTAGCATGACTCATTAAAGTATCCCAAATTCTTTAATCCTGCTGTTGCCATGTCAACGCGCTTCCCTAAACGGCGGGACCGCAACATTAGAATCGCCTCAAACCGCTGAAAAAGCCACATCTTGGTGCAATATCTTTTCGATTTGCACCTCTCGGGAAAGAAATCGAAATTTCGACCATCATTTTGATGAATTTTCGAGCGAATTAACGCCCTCGATCAATGGCATGAATTCTGCTTAAAGATGAATAAGCGTGATTTTCTACTGGCAAAGGCATTTCCAAAACGCGGAGTGACCGTGACCACTCAGAAGTTGGCTTCACCATCATCGCAGTGAGGGACACTCATGAAAACATCGCTAAGAGTTTTTCTGGAACGCTTTCTAACCGTCTTCATGCTCTGGGGATGCGGCTGGAAACGGCGAAGGCAATCCGGCAGCGAAAGTTATCGAATCGAATGGCAAGACCCGATGACCGGGCAATGGTACGGCGAACAAAACGCGATGAAGCTTCTTAAAGTGTACGCGATGGCGGAATATAGCAAGACGAGCATCAAAACTGACCACTATCGCGCCTATTTTTGACATCGAATCCCATTACCTACCTCCTCTCTAAGCTGCTTGAAAAGGCAGCTTTATTTTTTGCTCCATTCACCAAGCAATGAACAGTATGAAAAGCGCCCCCAGCTCGATAAGCGGAGCTGTACCGCATTGTCTCGGCCGATCAACCTGCGTCCGTTCTGTTTAAACAGCCCCGCAGGAATAATTTCACCACTTGTTCTGTCCAATGCTCGACCTCATCTTCGGTAGGAGCGCTCTCCAAGCCTAGTTGTTGTCGCTGGAAGCGCTCGCCGCGGAGTGCGTTGACAAACTGTCCGGCTAAAAATGCCGGATCCATGGCGATCACATGACCTACTTGCTGATGCATGCCGAAAAACTTCTCGAGCCGATCCAGCGTCCGCTGCGGTCCCTGCTCATAAAACTCCGCTGCAAGCTCCGGAAATTGATGTGCCTCGGCGATCAATTGCGCACGCAAGCGAATGATTTCCGGACGGGAAAGCCGAAAAAGAAAATGCTTTCCGAACACGATCAGTGTTTCCTCCAACGGTTTGGCCAAGGCTTGGTCTAACGGCAACGTCGCCACCAACAGATCGCTATAGTGGCGAATGACCGCTCCGAATAAATCTGCCTTACCGCCAAAGTATCGATAAATGGTACGGAGAGACACGCGAGCCTCGCGGGCGATAGTTTCCAGGCTTACATTGCCGTAGCCTCGCTCTACAAATAGCCGAAGTGCATGATCCAGAAGTTGATCACGGCGGATGGCAGATTCACCCTTCCTAGGTCGGCCTATTCGATTCATTATCGTTACTTTTCACTTTAATAGATGGACACAGTCGTCCAGTTTAGCGAGAATAATGAAACGATATCTTACCCTTTCTTTTCGTGCCGTGTCGCTACTCCCGATCGCTCCCGCTTAATACGCCAAACTTATGCTAGTTTCGTTTGCTGCCGCTAGAGCATGCCGTTCGTCATACCGAACTTCTCCCCGCACTACTTTTCGCCGCATCGCGCTGTGGCTCCTCCTTTGCGCAGCGCTGATCGTACAGCTCTTCGGCTGTAGCAACCGCTCGGAAAACCAAGCGGCCGAGAGTCAAATGCCGCCGGTGAAAGTCAAAGTCGCCCAACCGCTACAAAAGGAAGTCTTGGAATGGGACGAGTACACCGGACGCATAGAAGCGATGGAAACCGTGGAAGTCCGTGCGAGAGTCGACGGCTATCTGGACAGAGTGAACTTCAAGGCTGGCGACAAGGTAAAAAAGGGCGATTTATTGTTTGTCATCGATCCGAGACCTTATCGGGCCGAGCTGAACCGGGCGGAGGGAGAACTCGAACGGGCCAAGGCTCGGCTCGAACTTGCCAAAAACGACTTGCAGCGGGCGGAGCATCTAAGACGGGCCAAGGCCATTTCCGAAGAAGAATACGACGCCCGCAGCAAGGGTCAGCGTGAAGCCATCGCCGCCGTTCGTGCGGCCGAGGCGGCTGCTCAGACAGCCAGGTTGAACCTGGAATTCACCGAGGTGCGAGCGCCTATCGGCGGGCGAATCGCACGCGAGCTTGTCACCCCGGGCAACTTGGTCAGCGGCGGCGGCGGCGGCGGGACTTTGCTGACGATCATTGTATCCATCGATCCGGTTTACGTTTATGTCGACGCAGACGAACGGGCGGTCCTTAAATACAGGCGCTTGGCCGAAGCCGGGAAACGGACGAGCGCTCGCGAAACTCGAATTCCAGCGAAATTGGCGCTGCTCGACGAGTCCGAATTTCCTCATCAGGGTTACATCGATTACATCGAACCGCGCATGGATCCGAGCACCGGCACCTTGCGCGCCCGAGGCGTTTTCAGCAATCCCAACGAACTCCTGAGCCCCGGATTCTTCGCTCGGCTTCGCGTGCCCGGAAGCCCACCTTATCAAGGCCTTCTGGTTCCCGACAGAGCCATCGGCACCGATCAAGGCCAGAAGTTCGTCTGGATCGCGAAAGACGATGGCTCGGCCGAATACCGTCGGATCGTACCGGGCACTGCCGCCGGCCAGATGCGGGTGATATCGGAAGGTTTGCAGCCTGGCGAGTGGGTAATCATCGAAGGCATTCAAAAAATACGTCCCGGCACCAAAATTGAGGCGGAGCGAGTCACGCTTTCAGAGACCGACGGTACTTAATCGGAGACACGACGTCCGGCCATGACGAGATTTACTCACTTTTTCATCGACCGCCCTATCTTCGCGTCGGTTCTTTCGATTCTCATCGTTCTCGTCGGAGGGCTGGCGTCGCTTGCGCTGCCCATCGCCCAATACCCCGAGATCGCACCGCCCAACGTCGTCGTGCGCGCGACCTATCCGGGCGCCAATGCGAAAGTGCTGGCCGAAACGGTGGCGACTCCCATCGAACAGGAGGTCAACGGCGTCGAGGACATGCTGTACATGTCGTCCCAGTCCACCAACGACGGCGTGATGCAGTTGACCATCACGTTCAAACCGGGCACCGATCTCGACAAATCGCAGGTGCTGGTCCAGAACCGTGTGGCTTTGGCCGAGCCGAGGCTGCCTGAAGAAGTGCGCCGGCAAGGCATCACCGTGCGCAAACGCAGTCCGGACTTGAGCCTGGTGGTGAACCTGATTTCCCCCGACGGGCGCTACGACAGCGTGTATCTCAGCAATTACGCGCTGCTGCAAATCCGGGATGTGCTGGCTCGCCTGCCCGGCGTAGGCGACATCGTGCTGTTCGGCGGCCGCGAATACAGCATGCGGATCTGGCTGGACCCGGAAAAGGTAGCCGCCCGCAATCTGACATCCACCGACGTGGTACACGCTATACGCGAGCAGAACATCCAAGTGGCAGCCGGTGTCGTCGGGCAACCGCCTACGCCGGGAGGAATCGAATTTCAGCTTACCGTTACCACCATGGGCCGGCTGACGGATGAAAGCCAGTTCGGCGACATCATCATCAAGACCGGAAAAGACGGCCAGGTGACACGACTCAAGGACGTAGCACGGATCGAACTGGGAGCCAAAGATTACAGTTCGTCGCTCAACCTCGACGGGAAAGCAACGGTAGGCGTGGCTATTTTCCAACTGCCGGGATCCAACGCGATCGAGACCAAGAAAGCGGTAGTGGAAGCCATGGAGAAGCTCAAGCAGCGCTTTCCGGAGGGGCTCGATTACCTGCTCGTCTATGACACCGTGGTGTTCGTCACCCAATCCATCGCTGCCGTCGTAGAGACCCTCTTCGAAGCCATTCTGCTGGTCGTCGTCGTCGTACTGATATTCCTACAGAATTGGCGGGCCACCATCATCCCGCTCCTGGCGGTACCGGTGTCGCTCATCGGCACCTTCGCGGTCATGGCGGCCATGGGACTCTCGCTGAACACGCTTTCCTTGTTCGGACTGGTTCTCGCCATCGGTATCGTGGTAGACGACGCCATCGTCGTGGTCGAGAACGTCGAACGGAACATCGCACTCGGCCTCAGGGCACGGGAAGCGACCCGGCGCGCCATGGAAGAAGTCGTCGGTCCCATCATCGCAACCTCATTGGTGTTGGTTGCGGTGTTCGTACCGACGGCCTTCATTACCGGCGTGTCCGGGGCTTTCTACAAGCAGTTCGCCCTGACCATTTCGGTGTCCACGGTCATTTCCACATTCAACTCGCTCACCTTGAGTCCGGCTCTCTGCGCCCTGCTTCTGGACCGGGCCCACGGTGACAAAGATTGGTTCACGCGCCTGTTCGACCGGCTCTTCGGCTGGTTTTTCCGCGGCTTCAACCGGATTTTCGGCGCCTTCAGCGAGGGCTATTCACGACTGGTCGGCCGACTGATCCGCATCACAAGTGTGGTTCTGGTGCTCTATGTCGTGCTCAACGGACTCAATTTTCTGGCTTTCTCCAAGGTGCCGACCGGGTTCATCCCTCAACAGGATCAAGGCTATCTCATTCTGTACGCACAGCTCCCCGATGCCGCCTCGCTGGAACGTACCGACGCGGTGATCAAGCGCGCCACGGACATCATCCTGAAAACCGAGGGCATCTCGCATGTCAACGCATACGCTGGATATTCGGTGCTGGCCGGAGCCAGCCAGTCCAACGCCGGCACCATGTTCGCCCGTCTCGCCCCGTTCGACGACCGCGCCGGCCATCCGGAACTTTCCGCGGAAGCGATCATAAACAAGCTGCGCCAGAATCTCTCGGGGATAGAGGACGCTCATATCGCGGTGTTCTCTCCTCCGCCGGTTCGCGGCCTCAGTTCGGTGGGCGGCTTCAAGCTGCAAATCCAGGACCGCGCCAACGTCGGCCCGGACGAATTGCAACGTATCGCGAGCGAAGTCGTTGCCAAGGGCAACCAGCAACCCGGATTAGTCGGCTTATTTACGACATTCCGGTCCAGCGTGCCGCAAGTCTACGTGGACGTAAACCGGACTCAGGCCAAGTCGTATGATGTTCCTTTGGGCAGCGTCTTCGACACGCTCCAAATTTATCTCGGCTCGCTGTACGTCAACGATTTCAACCGGTTCGGCAGAACTTACCAGGTCACGGCGCAGGCCGATTCGCAGTTCAGACTGAGGCCTTCGGATATCGCCAATCTCAAGACCCGCAACCGGAACGGCGATATGGTTCCGCTGGGTACCCTGGTCGATATTCGCGAAACGGTGGGTCCGGACAAGGTGGCGCACTACAACATGTATCCGTCGGCGGAAATCAACGGCAGCACCTTGCCCGGCGTCAGTTCGGGCCAAGCCATCGCCTTGATGGAAAAGGTGGTGAATCAAGAGCTCCCGCTCACCATGGGCTACGAATGGACCGAACTCAGCCTTCAGCAGATTCTCGCGGGCAATACCGCCATGATCATATTTCCGCTGAGCGTGATCTTCGTGTTTCTTGCCCTGGCTGCGCAGTACGAGAGCTGGTCGTTGCCCTTCGCCGTCATTCTCATCGTGCCCGTGTGCCTCTTGAGCTCTATGGCCGGCGTATCGCTCCGCGGCATGGACAACAATATCTTCACTCAGGTTGGCTTTATCGTTCTGGTCGGATTGGCCAGCAAGAATGCGATCCTGATCGTCGAGTTCGCCCGTAATCTTCAAGATAAGGGCAGGGACCGCTATCAAGCCGCCATCGAAGCCGCGCGCCTCCGCCTTCGGCCCATTTTGATGACCTCCTTCGCCTTCATTCTCGGCGTATTCCCGCTGGTCATTTCCAGCGGCGCCGGTGCCGAATCACGGCGGATACTCGGCACCGCCGTCTTCAGCGGCATGCTGGGAGTCACGTTCTTCGGTCTGTTGCTGACTCCAGTGTTCTATGTCGTCATGCGGAGACTGGTCGAGCGCCGTCAGCGGCCATCGCCCGAACCTACCGATACCAAGACTCACTCCACGCCGAATAACAGTCCCTAATTTCGCAAAAAAAATATGTCTATACCTTGCTCTTCCGTCCAGTCCGAGCGATTTGAAAGGCGCGATCGTTTTTCGGGCGCGTCCGCGCGCAATGTCGTCCCGATCATGATCGCTGCGCTTCTTTCCGCCTGTGCAGTCGGTCCCGACTACACGAAACCGGACGCGGCGCCCGGAGCGCAGTTCGCCAACGCCGTGCTTCCCGAGTTCAAACGCGACGGCATCGAAGTGGCTTGGTGGAAGCAGTTCGACGATCCGGTTCTGTCGGACCTCATCGACCGAGCAGTGAGCAACAACCGTGATCTGAAGGCGGCAGAGGCGAATCTCCGCGTTGCGCGCGCCCTTTACCTGGAAGCCGGGCTGGATCTCTTGCCGACCATTACGAGCCACGCCAATTACACGACGCAAAAGCGAAGTTTCGACGCCATGAACCGCCGGACCTTCGCGCCGCGCGAGCTCGAGCTCTTCAATGTCGGTTTCGACGCTTTTTGGGAAGTGGACTTCTTCGGCAGGATACGGCGTAGCGTCGAGGCGCGTGATGCCGAGGTGGATGCCGCGGAGGCCGATCTGCGCGACCTGCTGGTCAGCGTCATTTCGGAGGTAGCGCTTAACTACTTCGAGTTGCGCGGTCTGCAGAATCAACTGGACGTCGCTCAAAAAAACGCCGACAACCAGGCCGCGACCTTGGAATTGACTCAAGCCAGACTGGAAGCCGGACGCGGCACGGAGCTGGACACCTCGCGCGCCAAGGCCCAATTGGACTCCACGCTGGCAACGATTCCGCCGATTCAAACCCGGATTCGCGAAAACATCCATCGCCTCGGCGTGCTGATCGGCCAGCTTCCTGACACGCTCTCCGCGCGCCTGTCAGAACCGGCCCCGATGCCCAAGATTCCGGAAACGATCCATATCGGGGCGCCGGCCGATCTGATGCGCCGCCGCCCCGATATTCGCGTTGCCGAACGCAATTTGGCCGCGGCTACCGCCCGGATCGGCGTCGCTACGGCCGATCTTTTTCCACGAGTGACCTTCAACGGCACGATCGCCTTGGAATCCCGAACTCTGTCGGGCCTCGGCGCGTCCGGTACGGAGGCTTTCTCGGCGGGGCCACGGATTTCGTGGGCGTTCCTGGATCTCGGGCGCGTCCGTGCCCGCATCAGGGCGGCGGACGCCAGCGCGGATGCCACCCTCGCAAATTATGAGCAAACCGTACTCACGGCGCTCGAGGAAACCGAAAATGCATTGGTGAGTTACAATCGGCAGCGCGCCCGCCGCGGGCTGCTGGCTTCGGCCGCGACCTCCAGCGAGCGCGCTCATCAGCTCGCGCATCTTCGTTTCGAGGACGGCATTACGGATTTCCTCACCGTGCTGGACGCCGAACGCCGCTTGCTCTTGGATCAGGAACTGCTGGCCCAAAGCCAGACCGCCACTGCAACCAGCCTGATCGCAGTCTATAAGGCGCTCGGCGGCGGATGGGAAGTTTACGAGTCCGGCCGGAATGCCGTCGCGGCGGTTCCAGCCTCGGCGCGATAGCGTTCCATGGTCCATCTCATATCGCTGCCGCCGTGAATCCGTCGCGGCATTCACGGCAAAACCGACATGTGACTTTCTATGCACGACGAACTACTTTATGAAGTCGACGAGCACGATCGCGTTGTCGGCCCGCGTGTGCGCGGCGAAGTCCATGAGCTCGGACTGCGGCATCGGGCCGTGCACATCCTGGTTTTCAACGATCTCGAGGAAATACTTCTGCAAAAGCGTTCGCGGACCAAGGACATCAATCCCGGACTCTGGGACACGTCCGCCGCCGGGCACGTCGACTGGGGCGAAAGCTACGATGACTGCGCGATGCGGGAATTGGGCGAAGAGCTCGGAATCGCGAGCCGCTCGCCTCTTCGATTCTTGTTCAAGCTGCCCGCCTCAGCGCAAACCGGATGGGAATTCATTCAGGTTTATCGGGTCGTTCATTCCGGCGCTCTGCAACCCGATCCCAGCGAAATAGACGAGTGCCGATGGTTCGGCATGAACGAGCTGGATGCGTGGGGCAGCAGTTCCGGAATCGAATTGACTTCGTCGTTCCGGCTGATCTGGCAAACCTACCGCAATCCGGAGACCGCAGGTTAACGGTTTTCAGTGGTAGGTCGGCAATCCTTTGCCGACGAAGGTGTCGGCAAAGGATTGCCGACCTACTAGCGCTACACCAAACCGGAAAATGCTCTAATAGTTTTCAGTTCTGATCCAGCCACGCCCGAAGCTTTACGAGCGCCAGTCTGGTCGAGTTGAATGCCAATTCTTCGGGCTCGATTTCGTCAGGCGATACCAGCCGATAATCCGCTACATCGTCCGCTGCCCTGAGCGTGTCGATCTGCGGCGCATCGCAAAGGAAAAACATATCCGTTACTTTGTAAAGTACGCCGCCGTATAGGTAATCATTCGGCGCGCTGGCGAGATAGCGATAATTGGTCGTTTGGATGTTCAACTCTTCTCCGATTTCTCGCTGTAACGCATCTTCCACGGTTTCGTTGAATTCGATGAACCCGCCGGGAAGGTCCAGCTTGCCTTTCGCCGGGTCCTTGGCACGCACACATAGAATGAGCTGATCCTGGTGAAAAACGAACGCGCCCGCAGCCGTGCACGTGTTGAAGAAGTACAAGAACCCGCAGCGGCCGCATCTTATCGCGCGCTGCTCCTGAACGCTCAAATGCTCACCGCCGCACCGGGGACAAAACCGAAAGGCGTCGTACGGTCCGGGGCCTGGGTCGAAGTCACCGAATGACAAATCCTCAGAACTCTGTAGTTTCATAGTCTCATCGAAATTGAACGATACTCAGTTTGCCTTTCCGCGACAAATAGCGGACTAAATTAGAGATTTGGCACCAAGCGGGCGATTTTTCCGTCGTCGGTCGAAAAATAAAGAAACCCTTCCGGTCCCGTTCTTACATGGCGAAAGTTAACGCCAAGGTCATTCAGCAGTTCCTCCTGCTTCACGATCCTATTGTTGTCGTCTATCACCAGTCGGCGAAGGTGCTGACCGCTCAAATTGGCCACGAACAGATTGCCCTTCCATCTCGGGAAGGCGTCGCCGAAATAGAAAGCGATTCCGGACGGGGAAATGGACGGCACATAATACGCCACAGGCTGTTCCATACCGGCTTTTTCGGTGCCTTCGCCGATTTTCGGTCCCCAATACTCGCGTCCATACGTGATTACGGGCCAGCCGTAGTTCGCTCCCGGACGGATCAAATTGATTTCGTCGCCGCCGCGCGGACCGAACTCGCTCTCCCATAACTCGCCGGTAATCGGATGCTTCACCAGGCCTTGCGGATTGCGGTGACCGTAGCTCCAAATCTCCGGCTTGGCGTCGGGATTATTCGCGAACGGATTGTCGACGGGCGCGCTGCCGTCCTCGTTCAGACGCAGGATCTTGCCGTTGTGGTAGCGCAAGTCTTGCGCATTATGCCGCTCGTTGCGATCGCCAACCGAGATGAAGAGCTTGCCGGCCCCATCGAACTCGATGCGGGAGCCGAAGTGAATGTTATTTCCATTCGGCTCGAAGGCACTGAAAAGCTTCCGGTAATCCTTCAGCTCCGTTCCTTCCAGCCGGCCGCGGCCTAGGGCCGTGGTCATTCCGTGGGTCGCTTTTTCCGAATAGGTCAGATAAATCCAGCCGTTCTTGTCGAACTCGGGATGAACCCTCACGTCCAGCAGTCCGCCTTGTCCGGCCTGAACCACGGCCGGCGCCCCCTGAACGGTTTGCACCGATCTGGTACTCGGATCGAGGATGCGCAGCTGTCCGTCTCGTTCCGTGAATACGATCCGTCCGTCGGGCAAAAAATCGAAACCCCAGACCACGTCTTCCTGTTGGGCGATGACTTCCACTGAAAACGGTTGCCCTTCGGACTCATACGCGCCTCCGGAAGACCGAAAAGCAACGATTCCCATGGCAATAATCGCCAAAAGGAATCCTGCGCGAATTCCGATAGTCCTCATCTTGTCGGCTTCAAGTTTCACGACTCCTCCCTTGGAATTTCCGATCCAAACCGCCTGTCCGTCTCTTTCAATGGATTATGCTTTTCCCCGCCTTATATCCGGACCGACGAAACACCCTCCTTCGGATATAGCCTCAAGCAGCCAGTCGGTTCAAGTCAAATTCGCCGCCAGGTGGTACCGCCAGCCGTATCTTCCAGCACAATGCCCTGCTCCTTGAGTTCATTCCGAATGCGGTCGGCGGTGGCCCAGTCTTTGTTCTTGCGGGCGTCTAAGCGCTCTTGAATTTTTTGCTCGATGCGTTCGTCACTCCAAATAAGCATCGCATCGAGCTGAGCGCCAACGGTAACACCGAGCCTCACTGCTCCAACTCCCGATTTGAAAAACTCTTCTGGATCTGTCTGCAACAGGCCAAGAAGTCCACCGAGTTGCTTTAAGGTTCGCGCTAAAGTTTCCGCTTCCTCTACATTCGAATTCCGCCCCCGATTGATCTCACGTGCCAGATCAAACAGCACAGCAATCGCTTCCGGGGTATTGAAATCGTCGCTCATCGCCTCTTCGAAACGGGCGATGAAGTCCTTGCTCCTGCCCTCTCCCTCGGAAACCGGCAGATCGCAGCGGAGTCCGCGCAAGGCGGTATAAAGCCTCGTCAGCGCGGCATTGGCATCGTCGAGATTTTCATCGGAGTAATTGAGCGGACTGCGGTAGTGGCTATTGAGAATGAAGAACCGCACGACTTCGGGACGATACCGGGCCAGAACTTCGCGTACCGTAAAGAAATTGCCCAGGGACTTGGACATTTTCTCCTCGTTCACCCGCACGAATCCATTGTGCATCCACAGGTTCACGAACTTTTCGCCGGTTGCCCCTTCGGATTGCGCGATTTCGTTTTCATGGTGCGGGAACTGCAAATCCATGCCGCCGCCGTGGATGTCGAAATGATGCCCGAGACAACGGGTGGACATGGCGGAGCATTCGATGTGCCAGCCGGGACGTCCCCTGCCCCAAGGCGAATCCCAGGCCGGCTCTCCCGGCTTCGCCATTTTCCACAAAACGAAATCCAAGGGATCGCGCTTGGCGTCCTCGACCTCCACCCGCTCGCCGGCGCGGAGATCTTCGATGTTCTTGCCCGACAAACGGCCGTAACCCTCGAATTTGGACACGGCGTAGAAGACATCGCCGTTGTCGCCGACATAGGCATAGCCGCGGTCGATCAAGGCCTGAATCATGGCCAGCATGTCGTCTATGGATTGCGTCGCCCTCGGTTCGATATCGGGCGGAAGCACGCCCAGCGCCCGCTCGTCTTCGTGCATCGCATCGATGAACCTCGCGGTCAGCGCCGAAATGGGCTCGCCGTTTTCGTTGGCCCGCTTAATGATCTTGTCGTCGATATCCGTGATATTCCGGACATAAGTAACCTTAAACCCAAGATGCCGCAAATAGCGCACCACCATGTCGAATACCACCATGACGCGGGCATGCCCCAGATGGCAGTAGTCGTATACGGTCATGCCGCACGCGTAGAGCCGGACCTTGCCCGGTTCGATGGGGGTGAAGACTTCCTTCCGGCCGGTCAGGCTATTGTGGATCTTTAGCATCATTCGGACTCGTAGGTGAATTCGGCCAAGCGGCGATGCAAGCGGTGCGGGTCCAACAGGCGATAAATCGTTCCGAGCTCCGGTCCGTCCAGGCGCCCGGTCATGGCGGCGCGCAATGGCATGAAGAGGGCCTTGCCCTTCGCTCCAGTCTTGGCTTTCAGCTCGCGCATGAATATGTCGAACTCGGCCTGAGCCGCGTTAGCCGCATCGATGGCCGAGAGATAATAAGACTCTCCGGCTTGCTTCGCGGCTTCGGCGGCTTCCGGGTCGAGCTGCAATTCATCCGTAAACAGAATGCGCGCCCAGCGGTCGGCCTGCTCCGGGAAAACGCAGTTGCTGCGCACGATCTCGATGAACGCCGCGAGATGCTCGTCGGGCACGATGGCGCCGGTCTCCCTGCGCAGCCATCCCCTGAGCGTATCGTCGTCCGCCGAACGCACCGCCAATTGCTGCCAGTGATCCAGATGAGCAACGTCGAACCGTGCCGGCGATTTACCGAGGTGCGACAGATCGAAACGCGCCTTGAGCGCTTGGAAATCCATAATCTCATCGCTCTCATAGTGATGGCCCAGCCGGGCCAGCATGTTCAACAGGGCCGCCGGAAAATAGCCCTCTTCGCGCAATTGATTCAGGCTGCGGCTGCCGTTGCGCTTGGACAGCGGCGCTCCGTCGTCGCCCAAAATCAGCGAAATATGGGCATATTGGGGTATCGGCAGATCGAGTGCCGCAAGAATCAGCATTTGCCGGGGCGTATTGGCGAGATGGTCTTCGCCCCGGAGCACGTGCGTGACGCCCATCAGCGCATCGTCGATCGCGTTGCAGAAGAAAAACGCCGCACTCCCGTCGGCGCGGCGGATGATGAAGTCGCCGATATCGTCGGTCGCGAATTTCTGCGGCCCGCGAACGAGATCCTCGAATTCCACCGTTTCGTTCTTCGGTACTCGGAAGCGCAAGGTCGGCTGAAGTCCTTCCTCGAATTTGCGACTCACCTCCGCCGCGCTCAGGTGCGCACACTTGCCCGTGTAACGCGGCGGCTGCCCGGAGCTCAACTGAATCTTGCGGGAAATTTCCAGTTCCCTCGGCGAACAGAAGCAGAAATACGCTCTACCCTGTTGTTCCAGTTCCTCATAATACCGCTGATAAATGGCTCCGCGGCAGGATTGAAAGTATCGTTCATCCGGCTCGGCGGTTTCGGGACCTTCGTCCCAATTCAAACCCATCCAATGCAAATCGCTTATCAGTTCATCGACAAATTCGCTGCGGCTCCGCTCGCTATCGGTATCCTCGATGCGAAGCAGAAAACGATCTCCAAATAACGCACTGAACAGCGCCGTGCGTGCGTTACCGAGGTGCATGAGTCCGGTCGGGCTGGGAGCGAAGCGGGTTTTGGTCGATGTCATATTGAGCGCAAATTGAGGGATTATATTCGGCAAGATTCTTGCGAATAGGACAATTTAGAGCAAGGCCGAACCCGCCGCAACCCTGCAAAAGCTCCGGCTGCGGCGCCTTGCCGGTCAGTTGCGGCCTAGATGACATTTCAATCAAGCGACCATTTGCATGAATATCGCATGTTAAGCTTACCTCCACTGAAATTTTCATTTATAGTGTCGACCCAAAACAACTAACCGTTCCTGGCACGCGGCTGATCGAACCACAAGACTCGGCCCTCAGCCAGCCAAAACGAGCGTTTGATCATGTATATCCTCAGTCAGATCCTTTGGACACCGGTCGTCGGTGCATTAGCCATTTTGGCTCTGCCGGCGCAGCAAATCCGCTCCATTCGGGCTACCGCGATAACCTCGTCGGTGGTCGTACTGATGTTGACCGTTTGGCTTTTGTTTCATTTCGATACGTCTTCATCGGCGATTCAATTTCCGGAAAGCCTGCCCTGGAACGCCGAACTGGGGAGTTACTACGCTCTCGGCGTCGATGGCTTTTCCCTGCCCATGGTCGTGTTGTCGGCTCTGCTCTGTCTTGTGGCGATGCTGGCCTCGGAAAGCGTGAATACGCGAGTCAAGGGATATCATTTCTGGCTTCTCGCCCTCGAATTCGGGATGATCGGCGTCTTTCTTGCTCAGGATTGGGCTTTGTTCTACGTATTTTGGGAACTGACGCTGATACCGCTCTTTTTTCTCATCGACCAATGGGGCGGCAAGCGCAAACATACGGCGAGCCTCAATTTCGTCCTGTACACGATGGGCGGATCGGTGTTCATGCTGGTCAGCCTATTAATGATTTTCACCGCATCGTCCGAACACTCCACCACGATGGAATCCATGCTGGCTACCGCGCGGAGCTTGCCCCGGGAGCAGCAGATCTGGATTTTTCTGGGGTTCTTGATCGGCTTCGGCGTAAAAATGCCGGTTTTCCCCATCCACGGCTGGTTGCCGCTCGCCCACGTTGAAGCGCCGAGTCCGGTGAGCATTCTACTGTCGGGTGCGCTTCTCAAGATGGGCGCCTATGGCTTGCTCAAAGCGACCGGCATGCTGCCTGAGGCCGCTTCGGCGCTTCAATCCGTGCTGGCCGGCATCGCCTTGGTCAGCATCGTCTACGGCGCCTTGCTGGCGTGGCGGCAAACCGATCTCAAGGCGATGATCGCCTATTCGTCGATCAGTCACATGGGCGTCGTGCTGCTCGGCATAGCGGCGCTCAATGAAGCCGGATTGCTGGGAGCCGTCTTGCAGATGACCGCCCATGGCCTCATTGCCGGGGCGCTGTTTCTCTTGATCGGACTGTTGTACGAACGCACTCACACCCGGGAAATTTCGGACTACAGCTCACTGGTCCAAGTGACTCCACGCTTCGCCTTCTTCACCACTCTAGCGCTTCTCGCGTCCATGGGACTGCCCGGCTCGGCCGGATTCGTGGCGGAACTTCACGCCATCATCGGGGGCTTTCAGAGTTTCGGCTGGGTCATGGTGTTTGCGAGTCTAGGGGTACTCATCGGCGCATCCTACGCCATCCGAACCGCCGCCCGGTTGTTCACCGGTCCGATGCGCCCGGAAATGCAGAATGTCCGCGATCTGCACAGCCACGAACTGATAGCGGCGGGAACGTTGGCGGTCGGCATCATGGCTCTGGGGCTCGTGCCGGGCCCCATCGTGGAGCTGATGAACGCTTCCGTCAATGAACTCAGCATGATCTTCAGCCACAAGAACTTCTAAGGAGGCCAGCGTGCTATCGCCCCAATCGAAAGGTTCGAAGCCCGACGTTCGCCGGCGGCTGCAAGAAGCGGTCTGCCACCTCGATCATGTGTTGCCGGGACAAGCGCCTATTCTGAATTTCGTGCACCACAATACGCTGCACGGTTATCAGCATCTTCCGTTTCAAGAGGCCCTGGAATCCGTCGAGCGATTGACGGGCGTCCGAGGCTACCTGCCCGAGGAAGAGTTCCGGAAGTTCTATGCCCAAGGCCGCATTCTCGATGAAGATCTCGCTGCCGCCTTTGCCGAAATGCCGGAACTTGGAGGCGAAGAGGCACTGCTGCGAATCGGCGATCGAGAGATTCTGCGCCGGGACGTCTATCGCATCGCCATGGTTTATGGCGTGGACGCGGTAACGCCGAGCCAATTGAACTGGCAAATCGAAGAAATGGCGGCGCTCGACCGGTTTCAAAGCGATATTCCCCCCGAGGCGCGCCATCGCCTCATGGACTCCGTCAAGCGAATAACGGGAAATGCAGAGGCGCTCCAGGAAGCCGGCTTGATCCGCGACTTGTGGGATGCAGGACTGACGGTCCTCGGACTGGAGCAGGCAGCCCCGCATCCCGAAGATCTGACCGATCTCACCGTTCGGCAAGCGGAGAATTTATTGAATCACACCAAACGGTCGTCGAACGATGCGGCGGCAAGCACTACCCTTGCCCGCCAAAAGATGAGAACGGAGGCTCGCGCGCTCATGGAATCCGCCTTCGCCGACGTCGGCCGCGGCATCTCATTGCGCGGACTGCTCGCCGCGTTGACGGGCAGGGACGTGCTCGACATCGTCCGTCCGATACTGATCCGCTTCAGCGCCTCCCATTTGGACGAAGGACTGGCCGCCTGGCATGCAGCCGATCGCAGGGAAGGACTGTACTCGGCATGGCGCCGTTCGGCGTCCTACGATCTATCGCTGGGTCTCTGCGATTTTCCGGATTGGCGGGAAACCGTGTCGGCTTTACCGGAACAGGCGGTCGACGCCGTGCATGCCGAACTGATTCGGATCGGACTCCCGGAGAATCGCTGGGAAACCTATTTGGAACGGCTCGCCCTGGAACTCCCCGGCTGGTCGGGCATCATCAATTGGCGGCAGCACCATCCCGATTACGAGGCCAACCGGGAAGCGCCCGCCTCGCTCATGGATTATCTCGCCATCCGACTGGGTCTGGACCGTTTGGCAATCGAAGGACTATGCCGCGAAATCTGGGGCATCGCCGGCACCTTGCCGTCGCTGCGCGCCTATTTCGAACGGAATCCGTCCGAATTCCTGGTGCGTCATGCTCTGTGCCAGGGCCGTCTGCCCGAGTACCTGGCGGACTGCGCGCAGCAGTTGGTAGCCGAATCCGGCCCGGGAAACTTCGATCGAGAGCGCTGGTGGTCGGTAGCGGATATGATTTCTACCTGGAAGCACAGCGCGCTCGCGGAAAAAACTCAACGGCTGACCATCTACAACAGCGGCTGGCGCTTGTTCCGTCTGGCTCAGCATTTGGGGCTCTCGAGCCATGACGTTCGCGCCCTGTCTTTGCAGACCTGTGAAATCCTCCTCGCCGCGCTGGATGATTTATCTCCGTCACAGCGCAGTTATCTTTGGCTTTCCGCCTATGAGCGGCGTTATCGAGAGGAACTGTTCAATGCCCTCGCCAATAATCGTGGCCGGGGCCGCTGGGCGAAGCGTGACGATCGCCCGGACGCCCAAGTGGTCTTCTGTATCGACGACCGCGAGGAAGGCATTCGACGCCACCTCGAGGAATTGAACCCGCGCATCGAAACCTTGGGCGCCGCCGGCTTTTTCGGTGTGCCGATCAACTGGCGCGCTCTCGACGATGACAAGGTCACGCCGCTCTGTCCCGTGGTCGTCACGCCGGCACACGAGGTGCGCGAAGTCCCCCGCCAGGGCCAGGACGATTTGTGCACCAAACATGATCGGCGCCGAGCCCTTCGTCATCGAATCGGCGCGATATTCAACCAGGAAATCCGCCGGAATCTCGTTTCTTCGCAGTTTTTGATCGGCCTGCTTTCGCCCGGCGTGTTGCTGGCGCTGATCGGCAAAGTGTTTTTCCCCGCCCGGCAAACCGCTCTTGCTCAACGAGCGGATGCCCTGCTCGTTCCCGAGGTAGCCACCGAGTTATTTATTACCGCGGCAAGTGGTAGTGCTCCCGCAACCCCGGAAAATCCCCGCCTCGGCTTTACCGACTCGGAACAAGCCGATCGCGTGGCGGCATTTTTGCGCGCCACCGGTTTGACCTATGGCTTTGCTCCGCTGGTGGTCCTGATGGGACACGGATCGATCAGCCAAAACAATCCGCATTTCGCCGCTTACGACTGCGGTGCGTGCAGCGGACGCCACGGAGGACCCAATGCCCGCGCTTTTGCTGCCATGGCCAACCGACCGGAAGTGCGCGGGTTGCTCGCCGAAAAAGGTATAAGCATTCCGGCTGACACCTGGTTCGTCGGTGCGGAACACAATACCTGCAATGAAGACATCCTCTGGTTCGACCTGACGGATCTCCCTCCAGTCTCGCGCCTCGCATTCGGCAAGCTCAAGAACGATCTGGATGCCGCAAGGCGCCTCTCGGCCCATGAGCGTTGCCGGCGACTTGCCTCCGCTCCGCGCAATCCGACTCCGGACACGGCACTCGCCCATATCGCCGAGCGTGCCACCGACTTTAGCCAAGCGCGCCCTGAACTCGGGCATGCCACCAATGCCGCCGCCTTCGTCGGGAGGCGCTCTTTCAGTCAGGGAAGCTTTTTCGACCGCCGGGTATTTCTGATCTCTTACGATCCGACTCAGGACCCCCTCGGCAATGTTCTCGAAAGCGTATTGTTGGCGGTGGGCCCCGTTGGTGCCGGCATCAACCTCGAGTATTACTTTTCCACCGTGAACAACGAGCGTTTCGGCTGCGGCACCAAAGTGCCCCATAACGTCACCGGACTTTTCGGCGTTATGGAGGGTGCGGCCAGCGATCTTCGAACCGGGCTTCCCCGGCAGATGATCGAAATCCACGAGGCGATGCGGCTGCAAATCGTCGTGGAGCACAAAACGGAAGTTTTAACCGCGATTTACGAGCGTCAGCCCTCATTGCAGGAACTGATCGGGAACGGCTGGGTGCTTCTGTCCGCTATCGATCCGGATACCGGAGAAATTTCCATGTTCACGCCGGGCGCCGGTTTTGTGGTGTGGAATCGGGAGCTTCGTCCCTTGCCTATCGTCGAGCGTTCCCCCGACTGGTATGCCGGACACGCGGGACCACTGCCGCCGGCATTGATTCAACAAAAGTCTTCGGGGATTTCTTATGCTTGATTGGTTGGTAACACTGATCCCGGGATTGCCGATTTTAGCGGCCTTGACCATCGGCATTGGCATCATATCGGAATTTATCACTGGAGAAGCGGGAGAGCGCTCTACCGCAGCCATCGCAGTCGGCGCAACCCTAGTGTCTTTTGTCGTGTCGATCGCGGTCTTTTGGTGCCGTCACGTGGACCTCATCCCGGATCAGCTCGTTCTGGGCACCTGGCTGGCTAGTGGCGATTATCTCGTCAACGTCAGCTTTGCACTGACTAGTCTCGCCCTGGCATTGTCATCTCTGTTCGCATTGTTTTCGCTGATGGTTGCCAGATTTTCGGTGAATTACATGCACCGCGAAGCCGGCTTCCATCGTTTTTTTCTCGTCCTGTCTCTTTTCGCCGGCGCCATGCAGTTGCTGGTGTTGGCCGGCAACGCCGTTTTTACCTTTATCGGCTGGGAATTGGCCGGGGTGTGCTCTTATCTACTCATCGCCTACGCCTATGACCGGCCGGTGGCCTCCGCCAACGCAACCTACGCCTTCGTAACCAACCGGATCGGCGATGCCGGTTTCACCTTGGGGATTTTCTTGGCTTTCGCTTGGACCGGCGGCGTCGAATGGCCTCAGATTACCCGAGGTGCCGCAGGTCTCGATGGTCTCCAAGCCGGTCTGATGGCTATCTGCTTCCTGCTGGCGGCCGCCGCCAAGTCGGCCCAAGTGCCTCTGGCGCCCTGGGTCGCTCGCGCCATGGAAGGACCAACACCATCCAGTGCCATCTTTTACGGCGCCGTGATGATTCATGCGGGTGTTTTCTTGGTGTTGCGGCTGCAACCGGTCTTCGAAGCGGCACCCGCCGCCATGGGCATCATGGCGGCCATGGGTCTGGTGACGGCTCTTTATGGTTTCGCATGCGGATTGACGCAAACCGACGTCAAGTCCGCACTGATTTTCTCCACCACCGCACAGGTCGGCCTGATGTTTTTGGCTTGTGGCCTCGGCTGGTGGCAATTGGCGGCTTGGCATCTAGCTGCTCATACGATGTTACGCGGCTACCAATTCCTGACCGCGCCGGCACTAATGCATCGCATTTTCGGTCAGCCGACCCGGCCCGTTCCGGAGTTCGCGGGTCGTTCTCGCTGGCTCTACACGGCCTCGTTACAGCGTTTTTGGCTGGAACATTTCGGCCATCAAGCCCTCGTCAAGCCAATAGCTCGCTTCGCCGCCGATTTGAACGTTTTCGACCGCCGTGTCGTGGAAGAAATCGTCGGACTGCCCGCGCCCGCCATGCGGGGACTGTCTGCGTTGGCCGAGCGGGAGGAACATCGGCTCGGCGCCGGTTATGGCGCCAATGAACGCCGGGTCGGCGGTGTGCTCGGAATCGTGACCGATCTTTTCGCTTCCGCATTCCACTGGTTCGAAGAGCGCCTGGTCTTACAAGGTTTGGGTATGGACCTCGTGACCCTGGGACGCCGTCTCGGCATGCGGTTCAACCGCCTGGAATCCATCCTGGCTCAACCGCGCTATCTGATTCTTTTCGTCCTTTTCACCCTGCTAGCAACTGTGTGAGAACCCTATGGTCGGTGAAATCAACTGGGCGACGCAATCCGCCTTTCCTATCCTCAGCACGATGATCTTTCTGCCGTTGATTGCAATGGGCGCCGCTTATCTCGCCCAGTCGCAGCAGCGTTCGTTTTTTATCGGGCTAGCCGGCTCCGGCCTCGAACTCGCTCTAACGGTTTATCTGTTGATAGCCTTCGATTCGAGCGCCACTCACTTGCAGTTCGCCGAAGACTTTGCGCTGCTGCCGTTCCTTCATTATCACCTTGGTGTCGATGGCCTCAGCATACTGTTCGTGTTCGTCACGT
The DNA here is from genome assembly GCF_017832375.1 of Methylocaldum sp. RMAD-M. Classification (NCBI taxonomy): domain Bacteria; kingdom Pseudomonadati; phylum Pseudomonadota; class Gammaproteobacteria; order Methylococcales; family Methylococcaceae; genus Methylocaldum; species Methylocaldum sp. RMAD-M. The sequence goes on from NZ_JAFIBZ010000027.1 coordinate 70,621, forward strand.
CGCTGTTGAGCTTTCTGTTAATGCTGTATGGGGAAATTACGCCGGAACGTCGGTCGCCAGGGCTGTACGTCGCCAGTCTGTTCGGTTTCCAGGCCGTGCTCACGGCGCTTTTCTTCACCGTCGATCTGCTCCAGTTTTGGTTACTGAGCTGTCTCGAACTCGTACCGGTTTCGTTCATCCTGCTCCGGTGGAGTACCGCTTCCGCGGAAGCTCCCAAAACGACCCGGCTTTATACCCAATTCATGTTCACCGGCTTGCTGATGCTATTTCTCGGCATTTTGATCTTAGGGTGGAATCACGCCCGAGCCGCCGGTGAATGGACTTTCGCGCTCGGAAACCTGCTCGAAACGCCGGTTTCCCCTGCGGCCCAATCCGCGGCTTTCGTACTTCTCTTTTACGGCTTGGCCGTACGGATGGCGCAATTTCCTTTTCATGCCTGGTTGCCCCAGGTTTCTCAACATGGAACCCTGGCCACCATAGGCGTATTTGTGATCGGAGCGAAAGTCGGTATCTACGGATTATTGCGCTTCGTGCTGCCGCTATTGCCTGATGCGGTCCAAACCCTGAAGCCGGCTGTTATCGTTCTGGCGTTGGCGGGCATGTTCTACGGTGCGCTGATGGCGCTGATGCAGTTGAATCTGAGGCGGCTCTTGGCCTTCGCGGCGGTCAGCCATACCGGCATGCTGGTGGTAGGCGTATTCTGCCTGAACTCGGAGGGGTTCGCGGGCAGCTTGCTGCTGTCGGTGAATTTCAGCATCGCGGCTAGCGGGCTGCTATTTGCCACCGGCTTGATGTTTCGTCGCGCCGGAAGCTCCCTGCTGCCACGTCTCGGAGGACTGTTCGATCTCATGCCGCTATTGGGTATCACGTTCCTGGTCTCCGCATTGAGCACCATGGCGATGCCAGGGACTCCCGGTTTCGACGCTGCCCATCTTCTTCTGGAGGGATCAATCGAAGCTCATGACTGGGGAGTCACGATTGCCGTAGCCACAGGCAACGTCCTGGCCGCGGCATTTCTGTTATGGGCCTTCCAGCGCGCCTTCCTGGCCCAGCGCAAAAAATCGGCGTTACATCGCCAGAAAACCAGGCTCACCGTTCCCGAGGTGACGCTTAACGGCGTCGTCTGCGCTGTTTTGTTGGGTGTCGGTTTTTACACCGAGCCTTGGGTTCAGATGGTCAACGAATCCGTAAGTGAATTGGCTCAACGCTTCGAGCGTTTGGAACAGAAGAAACAGTGACTTTGAATTATTTAACCTAACAACGGCAATTAACCGCTTCGATGCACCAGAAAAGCTCGTTGAATCTCAACTGCTATACCTCTTATCCGCTTCACCGCTTGGGTGAGGCCGCTACGCACTCGATTGCACGGCTATCGGGCCGCCTGACGGCGCCGTCGCGCCCTTTCGACGGGGCTCAGGACAGGCTTGCCGGCCGACCCGCCAACCGCACACTCGGATGCGTCCAACTGCCGTTTCCAGGTTTAATCGTCGGCTTACGCCGCCCGGAGACAAAGTGATGACCGCCGATTTTCCGATTCTGACCATTCTGATATTTCTTCCGCTGGCCGCGGCCGGTTTGTTGTTTTTTTTTCGAGATCCGGCATCCTCCCGTCGGTTCGGACTAGCGGTGTCTCTCGCGGAACTGCTCTTGTCCTTGTCCCTGCTCGGTCTTTTCGACTTCAGCTCGGCGAGAATGCAACTGATCGAGCGAGTCGTCTGGATACCGAGCCTCAACATTTCATACGTCGTCGGCCTTGACGGTCTGTCGATTCTGTTTCCGCTTCTCACGGCGCTTTTGACCTTTGCTGTGATCGCGGCGACCTGGACACAGGTCCAAACTCAGGTAAGGCTCTATCTCGCGCTCACACTCCTTCTGGAAAGCGCCACGCTGGGCGTGTTCTGCGCTCTCGATCTGGCACTGTTCTTTCTATTCTGGGAGCTTACGCTCATTCCCATCTTTTTCCTGGTGAGTTTGTGGGGAATCGGGCCGCAACGACGTTATGCCGCCAGCAAGTACACGCTTTTCATGCTGGCGGGCGGTGTTCCCCTGTTGTTCGGAATCATCCTCTTGGCGCTGAACCATGCCGAGCAAATGGGGAGCTCTGCGCCGCGCGGACTTTCCTTCGACTATCTGACGCTGCTCCACGTGCCGGTTTCCGAAGAGCTGCGCACCGCGGTGTTTCTGCTTCTATTCCTGGGCTTCGCCGTCAAAGCGCCTCTGTTTCCGTTTCACACCTGGCTGCCGACGGTTGCAATGGAAGGGCCTGCGGGCGTTTCGGCCCTGATTACCGGGCTCAAGCTCGGACTTTACGGCATGATGCGATTCGCCATTCCCTTGGTTCCCGATGCAGCCGGCGAATACATCTGGATCTTGACGGCCTTGGGCACCGTCGGGGTTTTGTACGGCGCGCTGATCGCGCTGAAGCAAACCAATCTCCGCCGCTTGCTTGCCTACGCCAGCATCAGTCACGCGGGCTTCGTGGTCATCGGCCTTGCCACCCTGAACCCACAGGGGGTTCAGGGTGCCCTGTTTCAGTTGATCAACTTTGCGACCGTATCCGGCGGCATATTCCTGCTGGCCGGGTTTCTCCATCATCGCCTGGGCTCGACCGAACTTGCCAATTTGGGCGGGTTAGCCCGATCGATGCCTTTGCTCACGACCTTCTTCTTTCTTTTCGGAATCGCCGCGATGGGCGTGCCCGGCACCAATGGTTTCGCCGCGGAGCATCTGATCATTATCGGCGCATTCCAGGCTCACGTGGGTACCGGTCTCGCTGTGTTATTGGGAGTGATTCTAGGTGCGGCCTATTTCCTCGGCTTCTTTCAGCGGGCGTTCTGGGGGCCTGTTAAACTAACGGCTGTACGCACCGCTTCCGATTTGCGTCCGCGCGAATCGGGGCTGGCAATCCTGCTGATCGCCTTGATCCTCTTGGGAGGACTGGTGCCTAGCATGATTACGAGTACCAGCAGCACCGCTGTGACAGCGTGGGTTGCGCGGATCAATGCTGCAACCGGCCCTTCGGCATATGCCGACTTATCCGAAAAATTCCAAACAACAAGATCCAGTCCTTGAGTGAAATCGAAAATTCCGGTTAAGGAAATTGTTTGTGTCGATTCGATACCTGTTATAGATTAATGCTTCGTCCGGCGGCCACTAGGCCAAAGCTCGATCGTCAAATCGGATTTTAATACAAGGACTTATATCCGATTTATCGAATAAGAACGTTAACGAGCTTTTTTGGAAAGGCATCCACATGGCTCGGCGAGCCATGCAACCTTATTAAGCGGGTATTAATTTTATGGTACGCAAACACATCAATTACTATGTCAGTCATCTGCGGAACGACATTCCGGCGGGCGTCGTCGTCTTCCTGGTCGCCCTGCCGCTGTGCCTGGGGATCGCGCTCGCCTCGGGCGCCCCGCTGTTCGCCGGCATCATCGCGGGCATCGTCGGCGGCGTGGTGGTCGCCTGGGCCAGCGGCTCGCAACTGAGCGTCAGCGGCCCGGCCGCGGGGCTCACCGTGATCGTGTTCAACGCCATCGACAAGCTGGGCAGCTTCCAAGTCTTTTTGCTGAGCGTCGTCCTCGCCGGCGGGCTGCAACTGCTCCTGGGCTTTCTCCAGGCCGGGGTCATCGGCGCCTACTTCCCCTCGGCCGTGATCAAGGGCATGCTGGCCGCCATCGGCCTGATCCTGATCCTCAAGCAAATCCCGCACGCGGTCGGCTACGACGCCGATTTCGAGGGCGATGAAGCCTATGTCCAGGCCGACGGCCACACGACCTTCTCCGAACTCGCCTATTCGCTCGAAGCGATTTCGCCCGGCGCGGTGATCGTGAGCACG
>NZ_JAFIBZ010000028.1:0-74138 GCF_017832375.1 Methylocaldum sp. RMAD-M
TCTTGCCCAGCGTCTGGGTCCGATGATCAGTCGGAGATTCTGCCTCTTGTGGAATCCAGAATCGAGATATAAGGTCGGCAATCCCTTGCCGACGAAGCCGATGCCGTCCATGCCGGTTTGTTCCTCAGGGAGCGACCAGTGTGCGCTGGACCGCGGGAAGGAAGACGCCGCTCGTCTTGCCGGTCGAGCTGTCGATCAGGGTCATCGAGGCGGCTATCGCCGGGCTTGCCCCGCCTATTTCATTCGCCACATCCGGATTGCCGGTGTAAACCACGATCCGCACCTGGCGCCGGTCCAGCGTCATGCCGGGTCGGAAGTGGAAGTCCTGCTTTTTGCTCTGGCCCGGTTCCAGGAAGCCGGTTCCGTCGGTTTCGAAGAGGCGACGCGGGAGGCCGGTTTCGGGATCTTGTAAAACGGCGACGACATGGTACTGAACCGGCCTGTCCGTGACGTTCACCAGGTTCAAGCGCGCCGACTGCGCTCCGGCGAGCACGTCGACCACGGCGAAATTGATCGCCCATGGCCGGTCTCCCAACTCGGACGGGCTGAAAGCGCAAGCAGTGCCCGAAGCCACGAGGTTGACCGTCAGGGCGGAAGCCATAACGAGAGTCTTGAATGTGAGTTTCATGGATGTCTCCTCCGCAAAAGTTTGTTTAACGCTTGAATGTCCATCCGCCTCTGCATCGGCGGATGGGTGCTTATTACGAAGGAAGAGTGTTTCTGACTGATTTCCGAATCTGTCTTTTTTGTTTCATTTGTAACGAACGGACTGAATTGTAGCCGCCGATAGGCGAGTTACGGCAGGTTCCGCGCCGTTCCGGACAAACGATACGGAGCGGAGCTGACAGCGGCGATGGGTGCGGTTCGGAAGGCCGCATGGGGCAAGGTCGAGCCAGCAACCCGGTTGCGCGACTGCTCGGCGACTTCCGGAGCCCCCTCCGGGTCGGTTTCCGGCAATGGAACAGCGAATTCCTCGCCGCCCCGGCGCGCCGCGACTTGGCCGGGGGCAATCTCCTGCAAGCGGCGGTCGCCCCCGGCGTGGCCGTAGTGATGCTTATAGGCCTTTCGGCGCATCACCGTCCTTCCAGCCTTTTCACCCATATCGAAAAGGGAAGGACGGAGCCGTTCCCTCCCCGTGCCTGAGCCGACGAATAGGCGACGCTGGCGCCGAGAAAGACTCGGGACATCTCGGCAGAGAAGAGGGTCTCCGGCCGCTTGTCGACGTGAGACGAGAATACTTTTGCCCGATGTTTCATGGGTGACTCGAGGTTGCGGTTTGCGGGTGATGGGGAGCTTTCTCCATTGGGCCATGGTTGCGGCGGGTGGCGGGGAGAATGAGGCAATGCTCGCCTTCGGGATCGACGATCCAGGCATAGGGCCGGTCCTCCAGCGGCCGGGCGATGAATTCCGCCAGCGGAAGTCCGCAGAATTTCAACGAGACAAGGCTGGCAGAACATTCGACGGGCAGTTCCACCCGCAGTGGCACGATCTGTGATAATCGGGCCAGTACTTCCCGCACGGGGCGGATGCCGAAGGGCTGGCCCGCGAGTGAGCACGGGCTCGAACCGCCCGCGCCGACCGCTCAGTATTCCGCCAGGGGCGCGCCGCTGCGCACGCAAACGAAGCGGTAGTCGGAATACGGCGAGCCTTTGCTCGTGTTGCCGGTTTCCAGATCGACCCGCCAGACTTGGGCGTACGTCGCGCCGGTGGCATTGAGCACGGAAATCTTGTCCCAGGTGGCGGTCCAGTAGGGCACATAGCCCAGTCCGTTTTGCGGCGCCGAATTCGCGAAGGGATGTCCCTGCGGCAGCTTGGTGTCGCCGTTCGCCGCCGGAACGACGTTGGGATCGATCAGGCTCATCAGTTCGTGCAGATAAGGCAGCCGCCAGCCCTTGCGTCCCCCGACGCTGCTGTTGGCGCAGGAGTCGCGGGCGGAGTTCCATTCGGTCGTGGCGTTCGGCCAGGTCCTGAACCAGACCAGTTGAGTCTCCTTGTCCAGCACCGCCGCATTGCTGAACTCGGACAGCACCACGAAGCGCTGGGATGCGGAGTTGTATTTCTTGCCCCAGTCGCGCAGATCGAGCGCCTGCGCCTGTCCGGAAACGGCCGCGGCTAGTGCGGCGACGATGAAGGTTCTTTTGTTCATGGTTCTGCCTCCCGTGTTGGTTGATAACGTGTATGACTTGCCCCCATGCCGGGGGCTCGGGAAACACTATGAGGCGGGTTTGTTTCTGAAGGATTTCCGGAAGCCGGGAGAATTATTTCAATTGTTTCGGCCGGGAACACCGCCGAGAACCAGCAAATCACGCAAATCGGAGGCTCGCTCAAAACAGAGGGCGGCCGTCGGCCGCCCTCTATGGGGTTGTGAGGGATGGATTACTCGTTCGGTACCGCCGGCAAGCCGTTCGGCATGCCCAGCTCCACGTTGAGATAGTATTCGCCTTCATCCGGGCCGTCCGGATCCCAGAATCCGGTCCGATAGGCCTTGGACGCCGAGAGACGCTTGAACTCCAGGGTTTCCACCTTGGTATTGCCGGATTTCACCTGGACGCCCCAGGGTACCGAGTGGAAGTCCAGTGAACGGCCGAAGTGATTGCCGTTCTGGTAAACCCTGAACCATTCGATTTCGTTCGGGTTCCAGGTATCGGCGTCGCAATCGCAGGACTCCTCGCCCAGTTCCCAGCCGATGTGCGTGCGGAAATACGCCTTGTCGACCAGGCCGGCGGAACCCTGGCCCCAGACCGGGAAATGGTAATGCCAGCCGGAAACATCGGTGTGGCGGTCGATGGTCTTGACGTACCAGCCGACGATGTCGTCCAGGCCGAACCCGCCGACGACTTCATCGCCGCCCGAGGTGGCGCCCCAGTCGCCCTGCTGGGCGATCCCCACCTTGATGAAGCGGTAGGAGCGGACGTCCGGGGTCAGGGCCAGGCGGAGGGTTTCGGTGTTGGCATTGTCCGAGCGTTCGATTCCGAGCTTGATTTCCGCTCCGGTGGGCACGGCCAAGCCGGGATTTGCGCCGCAATCGAACACCGCCTGGAAGGGTTTGGCGCTGCTGCCGGCATTGGTCGGTACATAGTTTCCCCAGTTCTGGTAAACCGCATCGCCCTGCTGCACGCGGATACGGAACGAACTGTTGCCGGATGCCGCCGGCGGCTGAATCCCGCCCTGGAGGATGCGCAAGGCAAAGCAACTGCCCTTGCCGTCCTCGCCGGGCTGATTGTTGAACTCGAACCACTTGACCTTCTGGCCGGGGGTCCCGTTCAGGCTGGTGCCGGGCATGTCGGTCGGTTCGGACCAGGACTTGGACCAGTTCTCGCCATAGCGCGCATGGGATTTGTCCACGTCCAGGAAGCCGCCCGCGCCGATCAGGAGCGCCGTGTCCGGCGTGAGGCCGTCCATCCTGGTGATCATGATTTCGGCCGTGCCGATGGCGCCGTAACTCGCCGGCGTGATCCGCAAATAGGCCGGAACCGGGAACGAGACCTTGACGGACTTTTTCAAATCGCGCTTGCCGAAGCCCAGCCGGTACCGCTTGTTGAAGGTTTCCACCGGCATCGACAGATCGGTGGACAGGAAGGCCGTGACATCCAGCTCATACTTGCTGCCGTCCACATGGGTCAGTTTTTCGGCGGTGATGGCCAGATCGGTGTCCGCCGGCACGCGTATCCATTGCACCGCGCCCGGATTGTCGAAGGTCAGCACTCTGGTGGTGTTGAGATTGGCCGAGTTCCCCGCATCCAGCGCCTTGCGCGGGGCGCAATAGCCGGAGTCGAAGCTGACCGCCATTTCCACCGGGAAGTGGTCCGAAGCATCGGTGGCCGGATTGGGTCCTCCCAAATAGAGGTTGAAATCGCGGCGCGCGCGGGCATGCTGCATGCAGTAGCCGTTCCGGTTCCAGTCGCTTTTCCAGCGGGACAGAATGTAATCCAGCCGCTGGGGATACGGGTCCGCCGCGTCGTGGCTGTTCCAGATGGGGTGCCGGGTGAATCCGCCGTCGTTGTCTGTGGTTTTCATCTGGCCGCGATAGACGTCCTCGAACCCGTCCTGGGCCACGAAGATGTCGGTGATCCAATCCTTGTACTCGTACTGGTTCTGCGACGGGTTGACGCCGATGAACTTCTTGCCGTCGCCCAGAACGTTGAGATCGCCCATCACCATGACGTCCTCGTCCGCGGAAGCCATGGAGTTGATGAAGCTGCGCAGATGCTGCAACTGGGTGGCGCGGACCGCGGAATACTCCTCCGGCGGATTGGCCTCCGGATAATCGGCCTGGGTATGGGTCACGAAAATGTTCAAGGGACGGCCGGTCTTGGTGTTCTCCACTCGAGTCCAGAGAATGCCCTTGACCGCACCCGCGTCCGCTCCCTCCGCTTCCGTGTACCAGGTATAGGCCGCCGCGCAGCCGGGAGCCTGGTTCATATTGGTTTTGTACCAAGGTTTGCTTTTCACCCACGGAAAGGGGCTCGCCGGCCCGCCCGCAAGGAATTGAAAGCTTGCAAGTTTTTCCGCGCCCTCCGAATTCAGGCAGTAATAGTCCACACTGATCCCTTGAGGGTAGGGTTGTCCGGGCAGCGCCATGAAGGCGGGCTCGAGATCATTGCGGGGCGCTGGCGGGAACTGGGTGAACAGGCCCAGGCCGGCGTCGCCGACGGTGGTCATATGGAAGCCGGGCGACCAGACGTAGTAAGGATACTGGGCCGGCGGCGCTCCATGGGGCAGGTACGAATAGGAAATATCGGTGTTGCCGATATCCGAGACCCCGGTATCGATGCCGGTCATGAGGTAAATGAACTCGTCGTACTGGCCTTTCTGGTCCGGCGATCCGGAAAACAGCTCGTTGATCGATACGATGTCGTATTTCTGCTTGTTCAGGCGCCCGACGATGTGGGGTACCCGGTGATCGTTGTCCAGACCTGCCGCGTCGGGATGGACGATGTCGGGATACATCCAGACGTTCCAGTGCAAGGCCCGGATCACTTCGGGATGGTCCGCGACCGCCGGTAGTTTGATGGCCGGCGGTTGGTCCACCGGGCTCGGCTTATTGGGACTGTCGGCAAGCACAGCTTGCCCCGAGCAGAGCACTGCGGCGACCAGCGCCCGCCAGATAGCTCGCAAGGGCGATTTGATTGGTTTCATGGTTGGTTCTCCTCTTCGATTGTCGAATTCCCCGGCGAAGGCGCCGAGGTCGGGAACCAGTTTCAATGAGCCGTGTATCTCGAATATTTCCGGCGGAGCGGAGATTTGTTTCAATTGTTTCGCCCGTCAGGGTAACCGCCGAAGCCCCGGCGAATTGGAAATCGGCGATTTCCCACAGGCTCAGTCAACGTACTCAAGGACGCCCGTCGCGAGACTAAAGCGTTTCCATTCGCACGCAAGGATTGATTGCAAACGGCCTCAGTATAGGTACGGGCTAAGTACATTCCGCAAATATTTGCGGAATCTCGACTGATTGGCTTGATTGGCGGGGTTGTCCTGCAGGTTGCCTATGCCGCAAGACTTCCCTGAACGTACTTAGAACGTTTTTTACCGCGGTTTTGCGGTGAGAATCGGGAAATTCGTAGGTCGGCAATCCTTTGCCGACAATGCCCCCGCCGACCGCGCGTGTCGGCAAAGGATTGCCGACCTACTTCTGCGCCAAACCGGAAAGTGCTCTAAAACCCGCTCCCGCATTCCGCGAATCAATCCGAGAATCGCCCTGGACTCCACGGCTCTGCTCGCGCTTCTATGCTCAAAGACGCCGCCACGGATTGATTCCGTCCGAACGGCATCGGCGCAGATAAAGGGCGATGTAGAGGAGATCGAAAACGATGAAGGCGATATAGACGTAGGCCAGGAAGAGAGAGTCGGGCGTCAGTACGTACTGGGCCGGAATCAGCGCGATGCTGCCGATCATTCGCGACAACGCGATATAGACCGACTGCCCTTTGACGCTTTGCCTGCGCACCAGCAGGTACGGAAAAGAAACCGAGATCAGCAGCTGATCCCCCCATCCGGTGTAATTGCCGTGCCAATCCTGAAATTCGAAAGTGATGGCCAGGATGCCCGCGAATGCGGTGACCAGCGCCAGACCGAACGCCGGCAGGAACCACCGTTGCGGCAACGCGGACGGAAACTCCTTTCGGCCGAATCGCAAGTACTGGTAAGCAATCACCAGATCGATTAGAAACCAGATGCCGTTGGCGTAGTTCAGCGGCGGATCATCGGGCAGAAGAAAGGCGAAGATGAATTCGTAGGAGAGATTGGTGCAAAGCGGCAGCAACGGCATGCCGTAGGCGCGGTCCTTGAACGCGCGGCGGATGATGAGCAGATAAGCGACGCCCCACAAACCCAGACAGGCGATCGAGGAAACGTTGTAGACGAGCTGTTCCGTCGGACTCATGATTTTCCTCCTTTAAGCCAAGCCGAGGAACGCCGTCATCCAGGACCCGAGCAAGGCGCAGGGCAGCCATAGCGCGAATTCGGCATCGATGGCGGCATCGCCGGGGAGACCGCCCCTCGCCATCACCCTCGCACCGTGGCGAAGAATGGCCGATACGTATCCGTGCACCAGCGCCAACCCGGTCGTCCACACCGGAATCCAACCGGCGGCCACGAAAGCGATCAGCCAAGCGAGAGCCGCGGCATTCACGATGTGGAGCAGCCGCAAGGTATTCGGAATGCCGAGCATCAGCGGCAGCGTGACCACGCCATCGAAGCGGTCGCGCTCCAGATCCTTGAAATCGCAATAGACGGTATTCAACAAGAACGACAAAAACGTGTAACCGAAAAAGAACGGGACCAGGGACGGCTGATTTCCGCCGACGAAACGGTCCGCGTAGACCATTAGCAAGCCCCAGAAAAAGGCCGTGTAAAACGCCTTGAACCCCGGAATGTCCTTGAGCCGCCGATAGCGGAAGAGTCCGCGGGTGAGACTGCCGAACCATGGCGTTCCGTAAAGAATCACCGCGATAGGGAACGAGACGAGCAACAGCATCGCAGCCGGACTGCTCGCTATTCCGGTAATCGTCACGGCCGCCGCGAGCGCGGCGGCACCGAGCACTGAAAAGAATCGTTTCCAACGCCCCAAGGCCAGACTGCGTTTCGAAGCTTGTTCATCATCGAAACGGTCGACATCCGCCAGATGGTCGATCAGATAGCTGGCGTAGACCAGCAGAAATACGGCTGCGGCCAACGCAGTCGAAATCCGCCCGGTCCCGGCCAGCGCAACCACCGAAACCGCGCTGGCGGCACCGGCGGGCAATACCAGTCCCAAACGCGCCATGCATTCGACTCCGTAAGACATGAGCCGGCTCAGGCGGGCCATGTTTGAACGCAGCCAATATTCCCCGGACACCCGGCCGGGTACCGAAAATACGCTGCTGAGATCGAAAATCGGGACGAACTTGTTCATGGAATTCCTCCTCGGTTTGAGCCGGCGTTTCGGCACGGCCCGGTTGATGGTCAGTTCGTCGCGGGCTGATCGGTGGCTCTCGCGTCCCGCAACGCGACGCTATTTCAGGGGAGGAACGTTTCTGAAGGATTTCCCGAAATGGGAGATTTGTTTCGTTCGTAACTCGATCGTTTCGGACTTATTTCGGGCGGAGGGCGCTGGGCGCAAACCCTTGCGCCCGACAACGACAGCCGCCCGAAGAGATCGATCTCCCTTCTTGGCGGCTCGGGATAAGAAATCTAGACCGGTAGTTCGATGAGCTCGAAGGTATTGTTGTCCGGATCCCGGCAAAACAGCGCCGGGCGGCCGGATTTACTCACGCTATAGCTCACCCCTGCTTGTTCGAGGTCGCGTTTGATCGCCGCCAGGTCCGCGACGTTCAAAGCCACGTGGCGGTCGAGTCCGCCGTGTTCCGGACGCTCTGCCGCTGCATCGGGATTCGGTACCTGAAGCAAATGGATCTGCTGCGCGCCGATCTCGTACCAAACCCCGTCGAAGGGCATACGCGGACGCTTGTCGCTGGGCGTCAATCCGAGAACGCCCTCGTAGAACCGCCGCGAGGCATCCAAATCGCTGACAATCAATGAGGCGTGATTAAAACCGATGACTTTCATAGGCCCTCTAAACTAAGTTCGCGAATTCTCAAGACGGGGTATTTTGTCGCCGACATCCCGGCCGCACAATCCGTTACCGCAATGATCGGTGCTATCGTCATTTCGGGATATAATCGACGACTTTGATCAACCATCCGAAACCGTTGTGGCCAGTCAAACCATAGCTAAACGCGACGTTTCCACTTTTCAGGGACTGATTCTGGCGCTGCAGGAGTACTGGGCGGCACAGGGCTGCGTCATCATGCAGCCTCTGGACATGGAGGTAGGGGCAGGCACTTTCCACCCCGCGACATTCCTTCGGGCCATAGGCCCGGAGCCCTGGAACACCGCCTACGTGCAACCCTCCCGCCGGCCCACCGACGGCCGCTACGGCGAGAACCCCAACCGGCTCCAGCATTATTACCAGTTTCAGGTCATTCTCAAACCGAATCCGCCCGATATCCAGGAGCTGTATCTGGGGTCCCTCCGCTTTCTCGGCTTCGACCTGCTCGAACACGACGTTCGCTTCGTCGAGGACAATTGGGAATCGCCGACCCTGGGCGCCTGGGGCCTGGGTTGGGAGGTCTGGCTGAACGGCATGGAGGTCACGCAGTTCACGTATTTCCAGCAAGTGGGGGGGCTGGACTGCCGCCCGGTCAGCGGCGAAATCACCTACGGATTGGAACGCATCGCCATGTACCTGCAAGGGGTCGAAAGCGTGTTCGATCTGGTCTGGACCCGCGGACCCAACGGACCCGTGACCTACGGCGACGTTTATCACCAAAACGAGGTGGAAATGTCGTCTTTCAATTTCGAGCACGCCGATACCGAATTTCTGTTCGGCTGCTTCGATACTTACGAGCGCGAATGTCAAAAACTGATCGCGCAGGATTTACCCCTACCCGCCTACGAAATGGTGTTGAAAGCTTCGCACTCCTTCAACCTTCTGGACGCGCGCCGGGCCATATCCGTCACCGAACGCCAGCGCTACATCCTCCGTGTCCGTGACTTGGCCAAATCCGTCGCGGAAGCCTATTACCAGCGCCGTGAAAAACTCGGTTTTCCGCTGCTGAATTCGAGGAGTGCCGACGATGAGTGAAGCGCGCGATCTGCTGTTCGAACTGGGCACCGAGGAATTGCCGCCCAAGTCCCTGCTCGCGCTAAGCCGGGCGCTGAAAGACAACGTCGAGAGCGGTCTCGCCAAAACCGCGCTGAGCTTCGATGAAGTCGTGCCTTATGCCGCGCCGCGGCGGCTGGCCGTGTGGGTGAAAGGCTTGGCGACCGCCCAGCCCGATCAGACGGTCGAGAGGCGTGGTCCCGCGCTCAATGCCGCCTATCAGCCCGACGGCTCGCCCTCCAAGGCTCTGGAAGGCTTCATGAAAAGCTGCGGCGCCACGCTCGAACAGCTCACGACCATCGAAACCGACAAGGGCGCTTGGGTCGGCTTTCGCCAGGAAGTCAAGGGCGCGCGGACCGAGGATTTAATCCCTGATATTCTGCGCCAGTCGCTGGCCGCCCTGCCGATCGCGAAACGCATGCGCTGGGGGGCCGGAACCGCCGAATTCGTGCGCCCGGTACACTGGATCGTGCTGCTGTTCGGCAGCGAAGTGATCGACGCCGAAATCCTGAGCGTACCCGCGGGCCGTGTGACTTACGGCCACCGCTTCCACCATCCGGACGGCCTGGTTCTGAACGAGCCCGGCGAATACGCCGAAAAGCTGCTCGAACAAGGTTTCGTCATCGCCGACTTCGAGACCCGCAAGACCAGGATCCGCGAGTCGGCCGAAGCCACCGCGGTCACGGTCAACGGTTGCGCGCATATCGAGGCTGATCTGCTGGACGAAGTCGCATCCCTGGTCGAATGGCCGGTACCGATTCTGGGCGGGTTCGATGCCCGCTACCTCTCCCTTCCGCCGGAAGTGCTGATCACCACCATGCAGGCGAATCAGAAGTATTTTCCGGTGAAGGATAAAGAAGGCGGTCTGCTGCCCTACTTCATCACCTTCAGCAATCTGGACAGCCACTCCCCGGACACCGTACGCGCCGGAAACGAAAGGGTCGTGCGCCCTCGCCTGTCCGACGCCGAATTCTTCTGGAACCAGGATCGCAAGCAAACCCTCGAAAGCCGGGTGCCCGATCTGGCGCAGATCACCTTCCAAAAAACCCTGGGGTCGCTGCTCGACAAGACCGAGCGGGTCAAGAGCGTGGCCGTGATCATCGCCGAGCGTCTCAACACGGAAAGCGCCTGGGTCGAACGCGCGGCTCTTCTTGCCAAAGCCGATCTGCTGAGTCTGATGGTCGGCGAGTTTCCCGAGCTGCAGGGCACCATGGGCCGCTACTACGCCCTGGCGGAGGGAGAGCCGGAGGAAATCGCCGCCGCCATCGAGGAACAATATCTGCCGAAGGTGTCGGGCGGTCCCGTGCCGCGAACGGGCACCGGCCTGATGCTGGCTCTGGCCGAAAAGATCGACACCTTGACCGGCATCTTCAGCGCCGGCCTGATACCGACCGGCGACAAAGACCCCTACGCTTTGCGCCGCGCCGCCTTGGGCACCATCCGCATCCTGCTCGAAGCCGAGCTGGATCTGGATCTTCCTGAGCTCCTGGATTCAGCCCTGGCGCAATTTACTCACCCGTTCGACGCCGAAACGGTACATGCGAACGTTTACGACTTCATCCTCGAAAGACTCCGCGGATACTGCCTGGAGCGCGGCGTCCGCCACGACGAGTTCGAGGCCGTTCTGGCGGTCAAGCCCGGCCGCTTGCCCGATTTCGACCGACGTCTGAAAGCGGTGCGCGAATTCCGCCGCCTGGCCGAGGCCGAGAGCCTTTCCGCGGCCAACAAGCGGATACGCAATATCCTGCGCAAGGCGGAAGAGGAAGTCGTCGCCAATGTGGATGACCACGTGTTGACGGAAACGGAAGAGAAACATCTGTTGGAGGCCGCGCGGCAAGCCAAGGAAGACATTCTTCCGCTGCTGCACGAAAGGGACTATACGGCGGCCTTGTGCCGTCTGGCGCAGCTCCGGGAAACGGTGGACGCCTTCTTCGACAGCGTCATGGTGATGACCGACGATGCCGAACTTCGCCGCAACCGGCTGGGCCTCTTGGCGATCGTCGAAGGACTGTTCCTCAACATCGCCGACATCTCGAAGCTTCAGGGATAAGCGGTCCCGCGGCATGTCGAAATTCGTCATTCTGGACCGCGACGGCGTCGTCAACGAGGACTCCTACGCCTACATCAAGTCGCCCGACGAATGGGTGCCCATTCCCGGCAGCCTCGAAGCGATCTCGCTTCTGACCAGCGGCGGCTTTCGCGTCGTCATACTGACGAATCAATCCGGCATCGCGCGCGGATTGTTCGATCTGGCTACGCTGGAAGGTATCCATCAAAAGATGCGCGATGCGGTCGAGTCTGCCGGAGGACAGATCGAGGAGATTTTCTTCTGCCCGCACGGCCCGGAAGACGGCTGCGGCTGCCGGAAGCCCGAGCCGGGCTTGTTCCGCGCCTTTGCCGAAAAGTATCAGGTTGATCTGAAGTCCGTACCCGCGGTGGGCGATTCCTTCCGGGACGTTCAGGCCGCACAGGCGGCCGGGGCGCAACCGATCCTGGTTGAAACGGGCAAAGGCATGCGGACTTTGGCCCGCCATCCGGATCTCGACCTTCCTATTTTTCCAAATCTCTATGCAGCGGCCCAATATATCCTTTTTAACGCTGATTAGCGTTTGTTTGCGTTCGACTCTCTATTTCATCGGCCAGGTCTTGTCTACCCTCCTGCTGGGGCCGGTGCTGCTGACGGCCTATCCGCTCCGGTTCGAAACCCGCTATGCCATCGCCGGCCTATGGGTACGGTTCAACTTATGGATGTTGGAAACCGTTTGCGGCTTGAAGTATGAGGTGCGCGGGCTCGAGAACATCCCGGAGCGAAGCGGCATCATACTCTGCAAACATCAATCCGCCTGGGAAACTCTGGCTTTGCAAGCCATATTCCCGCCCCTGGTGTTCATTCTGAAGCGCGAATTGCTGCGCATCCCGGTATGGGGTTGGGCCATGGCTACCTTGGAACCGATCGCCATCAACCGGCAGGCGAAATCCGCCGCCATGAAGCAGATCCTGAGGGACGGCGAAAAACGACTGAAAGAAGGGCGCTGGGTCGTTATTTTCCCCGAAGGGACCCGGGTCGCGCCGGGACAGAAAGGACGCTACGGGACTAGCGGCGGAATACTCGCTCATCGCGTCGGCTGTCCGGTAGTCCCCGTCGCCCACAATGCCGGCGAATACTGGACACGGCGGGCTTTTCTCAAATTTCCCGGTGTTATCCAGGTGCGCATCGGACCGCCGATCGATGCGACCACGCTGAGCTCCAGCGAAATCAACCACCAAGCGGAACATTGGATCGAAAGCCGAATGGCCGAAATCAGCGGCTTCGGCCCGTACGCGGGGACCTTTCCACCGAGCGGCGCGCCGACGGTATCGCAGTAGTCCCGTTTCGGCTTCCGGGCTGAATTGATAGGTCGGCAATCCCTTGCCGACGAACCCGTTGGCCCACCTGCACCGTCGGGAAGGGCGGCTTCGGCGCTCCCGAAGACGCCGTTTGCGATTGGGAAGGATTCCCGACCTACTCGCCTGAATCCGTAGGTCGGCAATCCCTTGCCGACGAATGCGGTCTGTCCGGTCTCTCCGATGGCAAACGGTCGCATTAGAGCTCTGTCGGCAAGGGATTGCCGACCTACAACTGGGCTTGGACAAAGGGAAGGCAGCCGTTCCGGGCTATCGAGTGCTAGGAAGCGCGTGCTCTGTAGCGCTGCAAACAAGCCTCGGCTTCATCCAGGTCGTTATGACAGCGGTGCACCCAGTCTTCGCCCCAATAGAAGTTGCAGCTCGTTTCGGCACGCAATAGCCGCCAGAAGGCTTCGTTCAGTTCAGCCTGCTCCTCTTCTGTCAAATCCTTGGCTACAGCGGCATTTCGGGCTTGGTGTACCGCCATGCTTACGGCCTGCAATCGCGCCAGAGAATCTTTTTGCGTTTGCGAACCGGTCCATTGCAGAAAATCCCGTCCGTGATGCCAACCGGTATTCCAGGCTCCGGTTCTTACCGTAACTTCACCGTACGCGCCGAACCGGTCCAAATAATCCTTGATAAAAGCCGGTTGAATTAAACTTTTCTTGCGGGCTTCATCCAACAATTCCCGGTAAAACGCACCCCAAAAATTCACCTCGTTGGTCGTGTTCCGGAACCAACCCCCGTTCTCGCCGTCCGTGCAGGTCGTGACCAGCGGTTCGAAATCGCAGCATTGCGTTCGCTGAGCCAGTTCTTTCGCGAACCAAACGTAGTCCATGCCCGATTCCTGAGCGTCCGAAAGCTCCCGGTCGCGTACGATGACGATGATTTCCGACCCGTTATGGCGAGCAATATGGGGCCGATACCGGAGTTCGTGCCATTGCATAGGCGTCACCGGCTCCACGTGCTCGCTGTCGACGATTACATAGCGATAGCCAAATTTCTTGAGCAGCGGAATCAGCTCCATGGAAAATCCCATCTCGGGAGGCCAAAACCCTTGGAACGAATTCCGCCAAAACAGATGGCCGGCAATGGCCTGCCAGCGTGCCAGATGTTCGTCGCGATCCGCCTCGGGGATGAGCGGCAACACCGGGTGGTAATAGCCCGTACCGAGGATGTCGATGATCCGCTCGTTCTGGAGGTGCCAAATCAGCGACCCGCAATCGACGATGCCGTAAACGCGACTCTGGAACTCCGGATTCGACAAGGTTTCGAGGAGCGTCCCGGAAAGCGACAGATGGACCCGCGCGATGTCGTCGTAATCCCATAGGAATCTCGGAATCCGATCGTAGGCATAAAGAATTTCCCGAGCCTCCCAGGGCTGCTCGGAAAGGAGATGGCCCAGATTGCCGGGCGGCTGATGCAGGTTCAATACCAGGGCGTGATGAATGGCAGACATAATCCCTCGATGTGTTCAACTCGATCACGAACTCGCGAGGCTTATTATGCCTTCTGGCGAGTCCGTTTGGGACACGCGGGCGTGGGCGAGTTTCGCTTCAGAATGGCGGGCGAGTGGGATTAAAGCGCTGCGTTCAAGGATCGGCCGATCTTTCCACTCCATCGACGAACAGCTTCTTGACGGAGCCGTTGGCGATGTATTTCACGACCGAATTCTTCCCTACGGTGCCGTAGGACACGCCGTTCCACGTCAGTCTGCCGTCCTTGACCTCCACGCGATCGCCGTTAATCGAGATGATCCCCTGTTGACCGCTAATCACGGCCTGCGCGTGGGAGCCTCCGAGCGAAACGGAGGAGACCGAACTGGACACGGTTGAACTTGAAACGTTGGCCGCGTAAGCCGCGGTGCCCTGTCCCGTCGAACACATAAGTAGGAGCGATGAAGCGAATGTCAAGAACTGTTCCTTGTTCATAATTCCTCCCGATCAAATAAAAGGTTCCTCATATCCTAACGCCGTCGCTCACGAGGCGCCAATGCGCACATGGTTACTTCGATGCCTTGTGTAAGCGCATCAAATTTTCTTATAATGGGCAGCTCTCATCGCCGGTGTAGCTCAGTCGGTAGAGCAGCACATTCGTAATGTGCGGGTCGTAGGTTCAAATCCTATCACCGGCTCCAACGCCTTTTAGGCGCTGGCGCTCTGTTTTCACTTCCTTCGGTTCATCATCGTCCCCCGGGACTCCATCCCCGGGTAACATGCCGGAGAAGGGCGCCATGGCCATCTGTATCACCATCACCAGCACCAAGGGCGGCGTCGACAAGACCACGCTGACCGCCAATCTCGGCGCCTATCTCGCCGATCTCGGCCAGACCGCCCTCCTCGTCGACGCCGATCCCCAACCCACCCTCTCCAGCTTTTTTCCGCTCCGACACCGCGCCTCGGGCGGTCTCACCCGGCTGATGGTCGAGGCGGCCACCGCGGACGTGATCAGCCAGACCACCCTCGAGCGGCTCGATCTCGTCTATTCCGACGATCCGGACGGCAAGCTCCGCGACGCCGTCGACGGGCGGGTGCGTCTCAAGCACCTCCTCGGCCGTCCCCCCTTTGCCCAGTACGATATCATCCTGATCGATACCCAAGGCGCGGTCGGTCCTCTCCAGGACGCCGCGGTCGCCGCCGCCGATATCCTCCTCTCCCCTATTCCGCCGGAA
Organism: Methylocaldum sp. RMAD-M; assembly: GCF_017832375.1. Classification (NCBI taxonomy): domain Bacteria; kingdom Pseudomonadati; phylum Pseudomonadota; class Gammaproteobacteria; order Methylococcales; family Methylococcaceae; genus Methylocaldum; species Methylocaldum sp. RMAD-M. The sequence continues at coordinate 15,198 of NZ_JAFIBZ010000028.1, forward strand.
ATCCTCTCGGCCCGCGAGTTCGTCCGCGGCACCGTCACCATGCTGGAACGGCTACGGCCCATGGCGTTCCTCGGCGCTCCCATCGGTCCCTTGCGCGGCATCCTCTACCGCCTGGACCGCTCGCGCGATGCCCGGCGGATTGCCGAGGAACTCCGGCGTGAAGCCTATCTGCCGAGCAAGGGAGCCATCACCATCCTCGAGACCGCCATTCCCGCCTCGGTCGTCTATCGCGAGGCCGCCACCTATCGCACCCCGGTGCACCGGTTCGACCGTCGTCGCGGGGCCACGCCCTCGGCCCTGGACACCCTCGAGGCCCTGGTCGCGGAGCTGTTTCCGCATCTGAAGACGTCGCCGACCTCATCGGGGGAGTAGACCGTATGGCCAAGCGCACACCCGATGTCCGCGCCTTGTTGCAGGAGGGGTCCTTCGGTCCCCATCGCGACGGGCACCTGCCGCCGGCCGACCCGGTCGCGCCCACGCCGATGATCCTGCCGGTCGCGGCCATCCGGCCTTACGACCGCAATCCGCGCCGTCGGCCGAATCCCAAGTACGAGGACATCTATCACTCGATCAAGGCCAAACCCGGTCTCGCCGACGATCCGCTGACCGTCACCCGGCGGCCCGGCGATGAGCACCTCATCGTCAAGGCCGGCGGCAATACCCGCCTCGACATCCACCGGACCCTGTGGCAGGACACGGGCGATCCCGTCTATCGGGACGTGTTTTGCCTGTTCGTGCCCTGGGAGTCCGAATCCGAGGTGCTTAGGGCGCACATCGTCGAGAACGAGGCCCGTGGTGAACTGAGCTTCATCGACCTCGCCCACGCCGTGATGGACCTGAAGCGCCAGATCGAGACCGAGACCGGCGAAACGCTCAACCGCAGCCAGTTCCAGCGGCGCCTGGGCAGCCTCGGCTACGTGATCTCCCGGCGCCAGCTCATCCGCTACGAGTTCGCCGCCGAAGTCTTGGAGCCCCTGATCCCGAAGGCGTTCGCGGCGGGACTGGGCGGCTGGCGCGTCGACCTGATCCGCGACCTTCACCGCGCCTATCGGCGCTACCACGAACAGCTAGCCGGGGCGCCGCCGTTCGAGGCCCTCTTCGCCGAGGCGCTCGCCCAACACGACGGCGAACTCCTCGACCTGGAGGACGTGCGCGCGGATCTCGACGCCCGCTTCAGCCGCTACGGTGGCTTGCCCGCCAACCGGGTCCACCTGGCGGTCGAGGCGCTCCTCTACGACGGCCGCCATCAAGCGGATACGGATCCGACTCCGGATCCACCGCCCTCGCCCACCGTGCCGCACGGATCGACCGATGGGGACGGGGTTTTAGAACGGGAGGAAGCTGGCCTCGCTTCGGCCGACCTCGAACCGAGCCTACCCTACCAGCCAACGACCCCGGCAGAAAAACACGAAGCGCCGTCGCCCGGTTCACCCAGGAACGATACGCCCGTGAGATCCGGACAGGATCTCGCCATCCGGCTCGCCACCGCCCGTGCCCGGTGCCGCGAGGAAGCCCGGCGTTTCGCTGCCGCGCTCGGGCTCGAGGTGCTGATCGTCGACAACGACGAGGGTTTCGGCTTCTGTATCGACCTCCCGGCCGGCCCCTTACCCGCCGATCCCTGCCTCCGTGCCGCCTGGTGGTGTTTGTTGGGCCTGTCCGAAATCACCGTGTCACCGTACCGGCTTCATCTCGCGCCGCCCGGCCTGGCGCTCCAGCCGGTCCTGCTCGAGGACCGCGCGGCCGAGCTCCACGCCCTGGCCGGCGCACCGCCCGCCGTGCCGGAGCTGGCGTTCCGCTTCCTGTCCTCGGAGCGGTTGCCGGAGGCGGCCTATGGCGCCCTGATCGACCTCGTCGGGTGTTGCCGGCGTATGCGTCGGCACTTCTCGGAGACCGAGCTCTGGCATGCGCCGACCGTCGATCAAAACCAACCGCTTTAGAGGACTTAGGACTTGATGACTCAAAGGGGGATACCCATGACTCCGCACGACGTTCAGAGGGATTTTGCGCTCCAGGTGCTGTTACAGGCGATTCGCCTGACCCACAGCGGCAGGCGCAGGGCGGCGATCGAGCTGGGCTTTCGCCCGGATCAGCTCGACCAGCTCGTCCGGCTGCCGGTGGAAAGCCTCGTGGAGCTCGCTGCCTGCGCGAAAACGAAACTCATTGCCCTCTCGGTGGACGCGGAGGCGCTCAATGCGGCGTTTACGGTGCTCGATCGGCGCCAGAAGGAGAATGACTTGAAGGACCAGCTGATCCTCGCCGGCGCGTCCTACACCGTGATGCACGAGCTGTTCGCCTTCGATACGGTGGACTATGCCGAGGCGCGAAAGCGACTCGCTCTGTCCGAACACGCCGGCGGCCGACCGCCACGGCCCGAGCCCGCCTGCCAGGGCCGGATTTGGGCGTTGTGGCAGCGTGAAACTGGGTCCGTGCCGGAGCGGCTGCTGGCGATCCATCGCGCCACCGGCGTCGAGATCCGGGCGATCTGGCGGCTTATCGTGGCGTGGGATGCCGGCGAGCCGCCGCCCGACGTCGATCCGGCCGATGCCGTGACCTGAGCGGGGTCGCCCATGGATGTGCTGACGCTGCTGGACCGACCCATCGCGTTCCACCGCTGCTTCGTCGACCTCACCGGGTCGATCACCGCGGCCCTGTTTCTGTCCCAGGCCGTCTATTGGCAACGCCGGGTGCCGGAGGACCGAGCGGGCTGGTGGTTCAAGAGCCAAACGGAGTGGACGGAAGAGATTGGGCTCAGCCGACGTGAGCAAGAGACCGCACGGCTTCGTCTCAAGCAGATCGGGGTCCTTCAGGAGGAACGCCGGGGCGTGCCGGCGAAGCTTTGGTATCGCATCGACGAGGACACGCTGAGTGTGCTATTGCGTGACCTTGCGTCAAGGATCGGTAAGAGAACCGAAGACGGTCCGGATGAGCCTGATCACGGGTCCGGAGCAACCAATCCGCTCAGTTTGGCGGAAAACGCCAATCAAGATCGTACCAACCCGCCAAACGGCCGGGCCGCCCCGGAAAACCCCAGATTGGCGGAAACCGCCCATCAAGATCGCACGATGCTGCCAGCCCAGGTTGATCCCATCCAGATTGGCGCAATACGCCCATCTGGATTGGCGGAAGTCGCCCATTCAGATCGGCCGGTTCCGCCAATCTCTAAAAGGAAACAGAGATTACTTACAGAGACTACAACACAACCACCACCCCAAACCCCTCCTCCTTTAGCTGCTAGCGGATCGGGTCGTGGTGGTGTCGAAACCGTTGCCGAAATCTCATTGGGATCGGGCACTGAGGCCATCGAGCCGCGCCCCCCGCCCCGGAACAACCTGGTGTACCCGAACGGCTTTTCCGGCCCGGAACGAGAGGCCGCCGCTCGGCTGCTCGAAGAATGTCCCGCGGATGCCCGCCAGGCGGTACTGGACGTACTCGCAGCAACCCTGCAGGCCGGCGAGATCCGGAAATCGACGCTCTCGGTCCTGCGGGGCCTGGTGCGCCGCGCCCGCGACGGCTCGTTCGACCCCGGTCCCGGGCTGCATCTCGCCGCGGAACGGGAGCGCCAGGTGCGCGTCCTGGCCGCCATCGCGGAGAGCCGTCGGCAGAGCTTGGCCAGCGCCCCGTGGCCCTTCGCAGCCCCGGAGCGGGCGCCGCCGTGGGACCACATCGAGGCGCTCAAGCGCGCGCTGCATGGCCGTGCACGCCCGGGGGCGCCAGCCGTTCACGACGATCCCGGCGGCCTGGCATGAACCCGAGGTTGACGGTCACCGATGTGAGCGTCGAACCGATCGCGAACGGGCGCGGCGTGCGCGCCCGCCGAACTGAAACCGACTCGTATGACTGACCCGAAAGGAGCGGCTATGACCACCCCAACCACCCCTGACCGACCGATCGCCCGCCAGGAATCGCCAAGCCCCGCGCCCCTACGGAGCGACGCCGTACTCTGCGTCCAGACCCGCCAGGCGCAGAAACTGGTGACCGGCCGATCCGGCACCGCCGACGGCGGCACGACGGCGATCGTCGGCCTTCTGGCGTTCGGCAACCGGATGCGGATGCTTTGGCTCGCCGCCGAGCAGGACGACCCCTACGCCGACGTTACCCTGCTTCGAATCGAGGACGAGCTTCAGACCGCCAGGGCGTTCATTCAGGAGAAAGCCAAGGAGCTTCGTCGCATCCTGTCGGGCATGGACGGCGTCCGCGTCGACCTCGCCTATTCCCTGCAACCCATCGAAGTGCCCTTGCGCTTCTCGAATCCCTACGGCTACATGGGGGCGTATCTCATTGCGGATTACGATGAGCTTGCTCGCACCGTCCTGACCGCCCGCCACGTCGGTCTCATCGATCGGGACAAGGCGCAGGAAATGCTCAACGGCGCCGGCCGGGCCATCCGTCGGACTTTTCAGCTCGTCACCGCCTGGCGCTATACCGGCGTGACCCGTGACGATCTTCGCCAGATGACTCAGGCGGCAGCCCGTGCCCGGGCACTCATGGGTGAACTGCCCCAGGACGTCGTCGAGGGCGAAAGGCGAGCACGGCATGCCCCGGCTATCCGACCGAGGTCTCAGTCGACGTCCGTTCCGACGCCGTCCGAGCCCGAGGCGCCGCCGTCTCCGGAGCGGCGGGTCAAGCCAAAGATCACCCAGAAAGCCCAGGCAAACGACATCGGCGAACCCGACGGACCGCCTCGTGGCGGTGTGCAGGCTGCACAGGGGGAACTCGGATAAACGTCTTAACCGTACCGTGATATGGCGCGGAATTCCCCCTAAAGGTAACCCTTAAGAGTTATTACCTTTTACGGGTAGGGGGCGATCGCACGAGCAGGCACACGGCATGCCTCGCTCAAGCACTTCTTTTATGCAACGGGCTGGAAGAAATTCGAGCCGCTGTGGGATTACATCATCAGGGCAAAGAAGCTTGGACTCATGCTGCCGTTGCTCGAAGGGGTGCTATCCCCTGTCACGCTGGTGTCCGACAACGCCGAGTCCGAGACGGCTGCCCCATGAAAAGGCTGACCGATATCGTTCTCTCGCTGGTCGCACTGGTGATTTTTACACCGCTCATGCTGTGGATCACGATGAGCATCCTGCTGGAAGACGGCGGGCCAGTTATCTTCGCTCAGGAGCGGGTCGGACGGGGCAAGTTGCCTTTTCGTATTTATAAGTTCCGGAGCATGCGCGATGGGCGCGTGCTGCGGATCGGGAAATGGCTGCGAGCCACGGGATTGGATGAGTTACCGCAGTTCATCAACGTTGTGCTTGGTCAGATGAGTATTGTCGGTCCCAGACCGCTGACAAGGCAGGATATCGACAGGCTCGGCTGGGTCACCGAGGCCCATGAGATCCGATGGCATCTGCGCCCCGGAATCACGGGGACGGCACAGGTGTTCGGTCGCGGCAAGGGGAGGCGCGTCAGCGCCTTCCTCGACCGACGCTATGCGCACAGCCACTCGCTATGCGGCGATCTTGTGCTCATACTGCTGTCGTTCGCAATGAACCTGTTTGGAAAGAATCGCGTTCAAGCCTGGTTGGGACGTCGTTGATCGTTCATGAACGGGTTCTGTATGAGCCGACACGCGTTCTCGAACTGCCCGCCCCTGGTGCGCGACCGCCCAGGATCGGCCGCCGACCATTGGCGCAGGCATGTTTGCGATCGGCAGTGACTCGGCGGTCGGGTTCAATCCTGTCCGGGCCGCGATCCAATCTCGATTCGATACGTGGAATCGGACGACTTCGGCGCGCCGCAAAACGCCTTCAATATCTGCACTTTCTGGATGATCAGCGCTTTGGCGGCCATCGGCCGAAAAGACGACGCGCGCGATGTTCGAGGAGATGCTCGACTGCCGCAACCACCTGGGACTCTTGCCCGAAGACACCGACCCGCAAACCGGCGAAATGTGGGGCAATTTCCCGCAAACCTATTCGATGGTCGGGATCATTCATTCGGCCATGGTCCTATCCAAGCCATGGGAAGAGGCGTTCTAGCACAAGGAACAGCAAAGGGTACTATGGAGGGCGCGGCGGAAACGGCATCGGACCGGCCGATGCGAGTAGCCGGATTGTCCAAGTTTCGTTTATATTCCGCCTAGAACACCAGTTGGAACGATCCGGAGAGGATGTCGTCCGGAGTTAATGGAACTGCGCTATTGGCGGAATGCCGAATCCGCTGATTGTCAGAATATCTTATGAATTCGAGCGGAGAGCAGGGATGATCGAAAGGAAAAAGGCCGTCGAATGGTTTCGCCGAATGGTCGAGACCGTGCATCAAGGGCTTTTGGTTCAGCACGCTGGCGGCTCCCTCCCCTACCCCTATCGGCAAATTTTCGGCGCCAAAGACTATCCACGGAATATAACCAATACCCGCAAGACGTCGGAAACGTCGCCGCATGCGGCGGTTAAGCATGCCTTCGACGATTGTTTGCTCGTCGGCATCTACATCGTTCAGGATGGAGAAGTCGTCTATGCGAACGAAAAGTTGGCCAAAATCCTCGGCTATCCGAAAGATCAACTGATCGGTATGTCACCCGGGAAACTTTTTCAGTTAGATCATCGGCGTTCGCAGAAAGCGGCCGCCATACCACCGGTGCATGAGGCGAGAGGCATCAGGAAAAATGGCAAGGTGATCTGGATCAGACGGAGCGAGATCTTGATCGCACATCGCGGATCTCCCGCCATCCTGGGGAACGTCATCGACCTTACCCCGAAAAAACGGCTGAAAGACGTCGTTTGGCAGTCGAAACATGAGCTTAGACTCTTGTCCGCAAAGCTTCTCGGCGCTCAGGAGCAAGAGCGCAAGCGGATCGCCTCGGAGCTTCACGACACCGTGGGACAGTACCTCAGCGCCATCAAGTTCAGTTTGGACAACGTCAACGCGCTGCTCGAAGACAATCAGATCGCATCCGGCCAGAGGTCCCTGCGAGCCGTTATCCCTGTCATCCAGGAGGCCATTTCCGAGGTGAGGCGCATCTCGATGGACTTGAGGCCGGCGATTCTGGACGATCTGGGGCTTCTTGCGACCTTGAGCTGGCACTGCCGCACTTTTCAGGACATCTATGCCTGCATCACGGTCGAAAAACAAATAGAACTGCAGGAAAGCGATGTGCCCGGCGGATTAAAAACCGCGATCTATCGGATCATTCAGGAAGCACTGAACAACGTTGCGAAACACGCCAAAGCCGATCGGATCGTCCTTCGCCTGAGAAAAATCGACACCGCAGTCGAGTTGATCGTCACCGACAACGGCTGGGGATTCGACGTCAGCGAGACCGTGGAACGAGAATTACGGCAACGCGGCCTGGGCCTCGCTAGCATGCGCCAACGGTGCGAGGGTTCCGGGGGGGCCTTCTACATCGATTCCGCGCCCGGCATCGGCACGATCGTTCGCGCGGTCTGGGCCGAGTAGAAGACTCGTGACCGCCGCATGGCGGCGCAGATTGGAAAGCCGCCCCGCGCAACCCGCGTGTCGTTGTCTATCGCAGAACCAGCCCTTTCTCTATCGCATAGGCGGTCAGCGCCGCAGCACTGTGGAGATCCAGCTTCTTCATCAAGTTCGCGCGGTGGGTTTCCACGGTTTTCACGCTGAGATGCAGATATTGCGCGATTTCTTTGTTCTTGTGGCCTTCACCGATCAATTTCAGGAGCTCTCGCTCCCGATGGGTCAGGCTGCCCCAGGTTGACCGAGGTTCTTCCGTACTTTTGATTTGCAGATAGGCTTTTATGATTTTTCCGGAAATACTCGGACTTAAATAAATTTTCCCCATTAACACGCTGCGAATCGCGATACGTAATTCCGCATGGGTGGCATCCTTCAAAACATAGCCGTCTGCCCCGGATCTCAGGGCTGCGAGGATGTATTCTTCGACGTCGTGCACAGTGAGTACCAGGATTTTCAGCTGCTGCGATACACGTTTCTTGATTTCCAGGATCGCTTCCAAGCCGCCCAGCCTGGGCATGGAAAGATCGAGCAAGATTAGATCCGCTATGCCGTCGCGGCAGCGGCGAATGAGTTCCAGGCCATCATGGACCTCGCAGACGACTTCGAACTCAGGATCTTGCGACAACAGTACCCGTAAACCTTCCCGCAAAATCGTGTGGTCCTCGGCGATACAGATTCGTTTTTTTTCTTCCATGGCGCGATGCTACTTTGTTTTTGCTGATCTTCTACGGCTGGGCGCGCGAACCAAATAAGCAAAAATCCTTAGTGCCTGAAACAATACGAGCGTGTACGGTCAAATAACCGGGTAAGCGGCGTGTTCGATGATTCGGCCGGATGCCTCTTCGTCACGCACGGGAATGAATGCTTTCCGCTTTTATCAAGGAACCCAGCGACCGTGCGCAAAATATTGATTGTCGATGACAACGCCTCTTTTCGGCGCTCTCTTAAAGCCTTCTTGTGCGACCAGTTCGCGCACTTCGCTATCGCGGAAGCCGAAAATGGCGCATCGGCGATGAGAACGATCGATCTCGCGCGGCCCGATCTTATTTTCATGGATATCAAGCTGCCCGGCGAAAACGGTCTCGTACTGACCCGCAAGATAAAGACAATTTATTCTCCCGCCATCGTCATTCTGACCAGCTACGACGCGGTCGAGTATCGTGAAGCCGCCTCGGCGTGCGGCGCGGATTATTTCCTGGCCAAGGATGCGGCAAGCGCCGCGGAGGTTTCAAGGCTGGTCGAGTCTTATCTTCCGGGCTCGAGTTCTTCGCCGCCGATCTAGTCCCTGACTCGTAGCTGCCCCGAGTCCGGTCAAACAAAGAACGATTTGCGACTCGCCCCATCGAACGATTCAGCGTTGCGAACCGGTACGACCGGCCGCTGACTTCCGGATCACGAGAGTCTCGGGTTCCTAGCCCTCGCAGTCGCCTGTCATTCGGCTCTTGGCGCGTCTCCCGCACCGGCCTCTACCCTATCTGCTCATTCAGACTACAGTATCGACGAGCTACCGAATACAGTATCCGCTGTAGTTCTTACTCATCCTCCTTTCAGTACGCTAGTTCCAACGCCAGGTAAGGACGCCGAGCGAAGGGTCGTCGCGCTGGCGCTCGCCCAAAAAAAAAAGACATCGCGCTCACAAGGAGGAGGATTATGAACGCTCGAGTTTCGTGTCGTGACGCGTCGATCAAAAGCGCAAAGCGCTGTGTGCTTTTTCTTGCTTTGGTGCTCGGGCTTTCCGTTCATCTCGATGTCCAGGCGGTCGACATCACCGTGGTCGGTTCCGATGGAAGTCCGGTGGGCAGTTTCCGCTGGCTGATCGAGGAGGACGCCACCAAGGTTTCTCAACCGGGCGTGCCCGCCGAGCCGGGAACGAGCCTCGCGCTCGGCTTCCATACCAGTTATATGCCGCTGGTGGCCAAAGGCAACCAGGACAATGCGTCGAACATTCCTCTGAACCCTAGCAAGCGCTACTTCGTTTCCGTACTCCCGGATTCCGCTGCCACCAATCCCGGTTACACCATAGGGGGCGCTCCGATAGCGCCGGGCCAGTCCGCGGTAACCGTTTACGTCAATCGGTCGCCGATACCCACCGCGCAGATTTCGGTGTTCGTCTTCAACGATAACCGCCCCATCAACAACGCCCCCGACCTGCCCGAAGAACAGGGACTGGCCGGCTTCACGATCAAGGTCTACGAAGCAGGCGGAACCTATGGCCAGTCCGGAGGCGAGGTCACCCAGGATGCGTTCGGAAACCCGCTCGGCGCCATCCAGACCGATGCCAACGGTGTGGCCCTCATCAAGAATCTGGTGCCCGCCAAGTACACCCTCTTTGCCATACCGCCGACCGGTTCCGACTGGCACCAGACAAGCACGATCGAGGGCACAAAAGGGATCGATGCCTGGGTCAAGGCGAATGAACCGCCCTTCTTCACTGAATTCGGGCCGCCTGGGCACCATGTCTTCATCGGCTTCGTCAACAAGATCAACGATACGACGGTGCTCACCGGCGGCAGCACCATTAGCGGTCGGGTGGTCAACCTGCACACCTCGCGTCCGCCGGAATTCCCGTTCTACAACGGACACCCCTTTCCCAACTGCTGGGTGGGCCTGAACGACCTCGCCGTCGGCGAAGGCCAAGCCATCTTCGCTCAACCCTGCAATGCCGACAGCAGCTTCTCCATTCCCAATGTCCCGCCCGGCAATTATCAGTTGGTGGTCTGGGACGAGGCTCTGGATATCATCTTCGCTTCGCACGGCGTCACGGTGAACGGCGACGGTAGCTGCAATACCCCGGACGGAAGCTGCGACCTCGTGGAAGTGCCGGTGTTCGACTGGTTTTCCCGACTGGAAGGCAGTGTGTTCTACGACGCCAACGGCAACGGTTATCGCGACGACGGCGAAGTCGGCATGCCGGACCAGGCCGTTAACCTCCGCTTCCGCGACGGCAGCATTTACCAGTCCTTCCCCACAAAAGCGGACGGTTCGTACGGCTTCGAGGAAATCTTTCCCTTCTTCAACTGGCTAGTCGCGGAAGTGGATTTCGCCCGCTTCAAGGCGACCGGCGCCACCGTCACGGTCGACGCCGGAGGAGCGATACCGGCCAGTACCGAAGCGCGGGGCAAGCTCAATCCTCAACCGCAGTTCTGCACCGCCGCCGACGCCTTTGAAACCGGGTGCACAGTAGGCAACGAACTCGTGAATCCGAACACCGGCCACAATCTCTCGCGCACGGAAGCCGGACCGGTGCTGCTGGAAGGCATACAAGGCTTTCTCGGCCAGACCAGCGTGATCGACTGGGGCAAACAAGTCTATCCGATCGGAGAAAACGGCGGCGTGAGCGGCATTGTCCATTATCCGACCACTCGTGCCGAGGATGATCCGCGTTATGCCGCGGCCGAGAACTGGGAGCCGGGCATTCCGAGGGTGCAGGTCAATCTCTACCGGGACTGCAACGACGACGGCGTCATCGATAAGCCCGACTGTTCCGCCCTCGGCGCGCCCGGAACCTTCGTGCTGGCCGACGTAGACAACTATCCGTTCGGCTGGAGTGAAGGCAACGCGGCCAAGGGGCCTGAAGACATCGACCGTAATTCCAACGGGACTTTCGATTTGGGCGACGCGGTCGATTTCACCACCACCGACAGCTGGGACGACAACCTGCCTGCCGGCTGCCAGGGCGATATTTTCCTCTCGTCCACAGGCCAGCCGACCGACTGCTACGACGGTCTCCGCAACTTCAACCAGGTGCGGCCCGCCCTGTTCGATGGCGGCTATGCCTTCGGCGGTCCTGCCGGAAAACCCGAGCTGGCGGCCGGCACCTATATCGTCGCGGCGGTCACTCCGCCCGGCTACGAGCATCAGAAGGAAGAGGACAAGAACGTCGACTTCGGCGACGAATACACGCCCAGCCCCTTGCTTCTGCCGCCGGTGTGCGTCGGCGACCCGCACCTGGTACCGGCCGAGCTGAGTCTGTTTCCGGGCGTGCCCGGAGCCTACGCCGGGCAGACACGGCCTCTATGTGATCGCAAGCAGGTTCGCGTCGCTCAGGGCCAGAATGCGGCGGCGGATTTTTTCATGTTCACCGAAGTACCGATTGCGGGGCATATGGTCGGCATGATACTGGATGATCTGTCGAACGAGTTCGACCCGAACGCGCCAACGTTCGGCGAGAAATATGCCCCACCCTACCTTCCGGTCTCGATTCGCGACTGGACCGGCCGCGAGATCAACCGCGTGCACGCGGACCAGTGGGGCCGGTTCAACGCCCTGGTGCCCTCCACGTTCACCATCAATCCGCCCATACCCTCGGGGGTGGCGCCGAACATGCTGACGGCGTGCATGAACTCGCCAACCATGCCGGATCCGAACAATCCCGGCGGACACACATTGGACCCCTACTACAACCCGAGGTACAGCCAGTTCTGCTACACCTTCCAGTACATGCCGGGCAAGACCACTTATCTGGATACCCCGGTGCTACCCATCGCCGCGTTCGCTTCGCAGGACAAGTTTCCGCTCGATTGCGAGCAGCCCATTCACACGCCCATGATCTATTCGGTGACCGGCACCGCCAACGTCGGCCCTTACGTACCCACGCCAATCAGCAACACGGGGAATAACCGACGGTATCTGATCATCCGCTCGATGGGCTTGGTCGAAGTGCCGAATCCGGCCTATGACGGCACCAACGCGAAAACCATCGTGCGCGACCACGGTTTCGGCGATGCACAGGGCTCCGTATGGATCGGCAACACGATCCTGTCCTTCACGAACTGTACGCCGGCTTGCAGTTGGACCGACGATCAGATCGTCGTACGGGTCCCGCAAGGTACGACAACCGGGGAATTGGTCGTTACCCGCGCCAACGGCGGCGCATTCTCCGTGACCGGCGTCACCGTCACCGTCGGCGGGGCGGCCCCGATCGTCGTGAACGCCGGACAGTCCATCCAGGCGGCGATCGACACGGCCCCGAACGGCGCGCTGATCACGGTCGCTCCCGGCGAATACGACGAACTGCCGATCATGCACAAGAAGGTTCGCCTCCAGGGCTGGGGAGCCGGGTCAACCATCATCAACGCGGCCAAGTTCCCGTCCGAGAAATTGCAAAACTGGAGAAACAAGCTCGCCGAGCTTCTCGACACGAACCAGTTCAGTCTGCTGCCGGGACAGGAAGCCGGTCCGCCGGATCCCCAGGACAACGAGCCGATACTGTTCAACACCGAGGAAGGCGCGGGCATTACCGTGGTGGCCAACGTCGGCGAATTTGCCTCGGGCCCCGCGGCTCAAAGGGCGCGCATCGACGGCTTCACCATCACCGGTGCGGACCACAGCGGCGGAATATTCGTCAACGGCTATGCCCGCTATCTGGAGATCAGCAACAACCGCATCATCGGCAATAACGGCATCTACGGCGGCGGAATCCGCATCGGGAACCCGCAATTAATCAACGGCACCACCTATACCGACAACGAGAACTATGACGTCCGCATCCACCACAACCAGGTGGTCGAAAACGGCGCCAGCGGCGGTCTTGGCGCGGGTGGAATCACCGTCGCCACGGGATCGCGAAACTATGAGGTGACCGACAACTTCGTGTGCGGCAACTTCTCCACCGGAGACGGCGGCGGCATCGCGCATTTGGGACTCAGCAGTTCGAGGCTGGTGGATAATGGGTTGATCGCCCGGAACACCGTCGTTTTCAACCAAACCTTCAATCAGGGACAGAACGCTTCCGGCGGCGGCATCTTCATCGGCGGGCTGCCCGCCCTGGCCGCGGGCGAACTGAGCGCCGGCGCGGGTAACGTGACCGTGGACGAAAACCTGATCCAGGGCAATATGGCCGGCGCGGGCGACGGCGGCGGCATCCGGACCCTTTTCGTCAATGGCGCGGATGTTCTGGCGGCAAGAAATAACGCCGGCAGATGGTACCAAATACAAATCCGAAATAATCGGATCGTGGACAACATCGCCGGACTGGCGGGCGGCGGAATTTCGATGCAGGATACTGCCCGGATCGAAATTTTCCACAACACGATCGCCCACAACGACAGCACCGCGACGGCCGGCGAGGCCTTCAGTCCGGGCAGTCCGAACCGGTCCAACGCGCAACCGGCCGGAATCGTCTCGCGTGCCCACAGCACCGCGCTAGCGGCCGCGTTCGGTGCTCTGACCAGGAATCAGTACGGTGTCTTCTCCAATCCGGATCTCCTGAACAATATCGTGTGGCGGAACCGATCGTTCTTCTGGGAGATCGACAATAGCACCGACCCGGCCAGCTTCGGCCTGAGACCGGCGGTGGAGGCGGATGGCGTCACCGGGGCGGTATTCCACGATCTGGCGGTCCTCGGAACGGCCAGCACGGCCTGTCTGAATCCGCGGGCCAGCACGCTGACCTCGCTCAGCGGGCCGGAGGGATGCAGCTATCCCGGAGGTCTCCTCACTCCCAATAACACCAACAATCCGGGCTTCCTGGCCTCGTACTTCAACAGTTCGCCCGGACAGACGATCCAGCAACCGGAAGTCACGACGGCCTTGGCCACGGCACCGGCCTTCGACGAAGGCGGCAACTTCATCGATGTGCACTTCGGTCCGCTGACCCTGTTCAATCCGGCCACGGGCGAACCCTTCGGGGACTATCACCTGCCCTGATTCAGCTCGCCAATCCCGCCGGGCGGACGCCCGGCGGCACACCCAGACCCCATGGAGGAGGCAATCATGGATACGTCCGATCTTCGCATGCCCGTGAGGCTGCTGGCAGCCTCGATCGCCTGTGCCCTAACGCATACATCCCACGCGGGCGTGTACGTCCAGTGTCCGGGCGACATCAACGGCGACGCGGTCATAGACAATCCCGATCCCAATCATCCTCGCGCCGTATGCAAACATCTCGCGGCCGGTGACGGCTTCATCCGGATGGGCGACGACATCGAGAAACTGCAATACATTTTCGGCTTCAGCGACGTGACCGGCGTCCCGTCCGACCAAGTGATCGATACCGGGCTGCTGGCGGCAAATTTTCCGGCACCGACCATCTCGCTAAGGGAAGGCGACGAGTTTTACCTCACGCTCACCAACGTTGCCCTGGCGATACGCCCCGACCTGTTCGATCCCCATTCCGTCCATTTCCACGGGTTTCCCAATGCCGCGTCCGTGTTCGACGGCGTTCCCGAAGGCTCGATCGCCGTCAACCAGGGCGAATCGCTCACCTACTACTACAACATCGTGGAACCCGGCACCTTCATCTATCACTGTCACGTCGAGGCGGCGGAACACATGCAGATGGGGATGCTCGGCAATCTATACGTGCACCCGAGCCAGGACGGCACTTCCAAGACCTACGACGGAAAGACTTACACCAAATTCGTCTACAACGACGGCGACGGCTCGACCGGGTACGACGTGGAATTTCCGCTGCAACTCGGTTCATTCGACCCCGTCTTCCACGATCTCCACCTGAAAATACAGCCGCTGCCTTTCGCAAACATGAAGGACACCTATCCCATGATCAACGGGCGCGGCTATCCGGACACCGTCAACCCTGCCCAGTTGCCGACGCCCATCGATCCGGAAACCGGGGAAAGCGCCAACAACGGGAATCAGTCGCAGAAGGTTTCCTCGCTGGTCACGGCGAGCGCCGGACAACGCATCCTGCTGCGCATCTCCAATCTCAATGTCACCAATTTCTACACCGTGGCGGCGCTGGGGCTCCCGATGACCGTGGTGGGAACCGGCGCCCACATCCTGCGCGGTCCGACCGGCAAGACGCTCTACTACGATACCAGCTCCATCACCTTGGGCGGGGGCGAGGCCGTTGACGTTCTGATCGATACTCGCGGAATCGCACCCGGAACCTACTTCCTCTACACCACCAATCTCAATTATTTGAGCAACAACACCGAGGATTACGGCGGGATGATGACCGAGATCGTGATCAATTAGGAGCAGGAGCAGGACCATGAACCAGTCAGCTTGCATACTCGAAAGACTCTCCGTGGCCTCCGTGGCGCTATTGCTCGGCATCTTCGGGCATCCGGCGATCGCCCAGATCGACGGCATTACCGGGCCGACCTTCGACCTCACCGCCAAGGAAGACTACATCAGCACCGCCGACGGCAATACCATCCTCGCCTGGGGCTACGCCAACGGGAACGGGACCATGCAATATCCGGGACCGACTCTGATCGTTAACCAGGGCGACGTCGTCACCGTGACGCTGCACAACGCGCTGCCGCCGCATGGCGCCGACGCGCCCCTGCCGGTGTCCATCGTGTTTCCGGGACAGGAGGGCGTCACGGCCGGCGGCGGAAAGGAGGGATTGTTGACCCGTGAGGCCGATATCGCGGACAACCCGGCCACACCGGAAAACGAAGCGGTCGTGACCTACACCTTCACCGCATCCCGCCCCGGAACCTATCTCTATCACGCCGGCACCAGGATGGACCTGGAGGTCGAGATGGGGCTGATGGGCGCGCTCATCGTTCGGCCCAATTCGAACAACCAGGCCTACGGACACCCGGACAGCGCTTTCGATCAGGAATACCTGTTCCTGCTGAGCGAGATGGATCCGACCATTCACAGGCTGGTCGAGGCCGGCCGTCGGTCCGAGATCGACACCGCGGCTTACCACCCGGTGCATTGGTTCATTAACGGACGCAATAATCCCGACACGATGCTGAAAGCGGGCAACGAAACGCCCTGGCTACCGACGCAGCCTTATAACTGCTTGCCCAGGATGCATCCCGGCGAAAAACTCTTGCTTCGCATCATCAATGGCGGCCGCGACCTCCATCCGTTCCATCATCACGGCAACAACTCATGGTTGATCGCCCGCGACGGCAGGCTGCTGGAAAGCGCGTCCGGGACGGGGCCCGATCTCGCGGTTTCGGACTACACCATTACGACGGCGCCCGGGGAAACCTACGACGCGATCTTCGAATGGACCGGAAAAGGGCTCGGCTGGGACATTTACGGGCACCAGCCGGGCGATCCCCTGCAGCCGAACGAATACGCGCCCGACCACGGCAAGCCGCTTCCGGTCGCGTTGCCGGATCCCCAACTCGCCGTGACGATTGGCGAATTCTGGAGCGGCAGCCCATATCTGGGACAGTTCGGAATATTGCCTCCCGGTGCGGGCGGCAAGAACCTCAATGCCGGCTATTTCCACATGTGGCACTCCCATACCGAGCGGGAGCTTACCAATGACGACATATTCCCGGGGGGGATGATGACCATGGTGATCATCGAGCCACCCGGCGTGCCGATTCCTTGATCGAGGGAACGAAATCATGAGCAGCAAAAAATGGAAACTGGTATCCGGTATGCGTCTCCCGCCGTTATCGGTGCTGGCGATCGCCTGGAGTTCGGCGTTCGGCGCGGAATACTGGCTGCGAGCGGACACGGTCGACGTGATGATGCCGGATGGTGCGACGATACCCATGTGGGGATTCGCGCTCGACAACGAAACATTCGATTCGGGCAACCCCGCGACCGTGCCGGGACCGACGCTGACGGTCCCGCCGGGCGATGGAACCCTCACCGTTTACTTAAAGAACAATGGATTGCCCGAGCCGGTCTCGATCGTCATACCGGGGCAAATCGCGAGCATGGCGCCGGTCAAGGTCAACGACGCCAACGGCAGGCCGCGCGTCCGTTCGTTCACGGACCAGACTTCGGCCGGCGAAACCAAGACCTATCGCTGGACCAATCTCAGGCCGGGGACTTATCTCTATCACAGCGGCACCCACCCACAGGTGCAGGTGCAGATGGGGCTGTACGGGGGGCTGAAAAAAGACGATGCGGGCGGACGGGCTTATCCCAACGTCGACTACGACAACGAAATCATGCTGCTCTACAGCGAAATCGACCCGGCGCTGCATGCCGCCGTTGCCGGCGGCACCTATGGCGGTCCCGCCTATCCCAGCACGATCGATTACAAGCCAAAATACTTCCTGATCAATGGCGAGCCGTACGACGCGAACAGCCCGCCGCCGTTTTCAGCCGGGGCAGCGGGAGAAAGGACTCTGATCCGATTCCTGAACGCCGGCTTGCAGACGCATGTTCCCGTACTCCAGGGACTCGACATGCAACTGGTGGCCGAGGACGGCCATCCTTACCCTTATGTCAAGACTCAGTACTCGGCGATGCTGCCCGCCGCCAAGACGCTGGACGCCATGCTTACTCCGACCCCGGGCCAGGACGGCCAATATGCGATCTACGACCGCAGGCTGAATCTGACCAACGGCATGCAGCCCGGCGGCGGCATGCTGGCTTACCTGACGGTGGGCGCGGCTGCGCCGGGCGCGCCGGTTGCCGCTAACGACGGCCCCTATACGACGAATGAGGATACGCCTCTTTCGATCGCCGCCCCGGGCGTACTGGGCAACGATACCGGGCCATCGCCGCTCGCCGCCGCGCTGGTGAGCACCACCAGCAAGGGCACTTTGAGCCTCTCGGCCGACGGCTCGTTCACCTATACGCCGACCGCCGATACCTCGGGCATCGACAGCTTCAGCTATAAAGCCATCAGCGGGAGCATAAGCAGCAATGTAGCGATGGTGAGCATCAGCGTGACCCCCGTGAACGATCCGCCGCTGGCGCGGAACGACGCGTACAGCATGATTCAGGGTGGAACGCTGAATATCGCGGCCCCCGGGGTGCTGGCTAACGACAGCGATCCGGATGCGGGCGATACGCTCACGGCGGTGAATTTCGGCACGGCGTCGAACGGCACGGTCACCGGCAACACGAACGGCGGTTTTACCTACACCCCGACCGCCGCTTTCACGGGTACGGCGACGTTCGCTTATCAGGCGCGGGACAGCAGCGGGGCCGCCAACAGCACGAGCGCCCCGGCGACCGTCTCGATCACGGTCAATCCCAATCAGGCGCCGTTGGCGCGCGACGATACGGCGACCACCAGAACGAATACGACGGTGCTTATCAATGTCATCGCCAACGATACCGACCCGGACGGCAGTATCAACCCGAGCACGGTCACCATCGTGACCCAGCCCAACCGGCGCGGCACGGCAACACCCAACGCCAATGGCACGGTGACCTACACGCCGAGACTCAATTTCAGGGGTAGCGACGCGTTTACCTACACGGTCAGGGACAACCTGGACACAACGTCCAACGTCGCGACGGTTCGGGTGAATGTCACGCGGTAGGAAATGATTCATGGGAGGAGTGTCATGAGAACACAGGGGCGTGTTTCTGTGCGTCGCTATCGGATCGGCTATCTCGCTTCGGGAATGCTGGTCGTCATGAGTTGTGCCGCCGTCATCGCTGCCCGATGGCCGGGCGATTCCGCGCCGGGGGTCGCCGGTCGGGGGCTCAAACCGGTTGCAGAGATTCCGACTGAGCTGGAGAAACGGTGGGGCATCCGGCTCTTGGGCATCAGACTTTCGGCGGCGGGCAATATGCTCGATTTCCGCTACCGTATCATCGATGCCGGAAAGGCCGCTCCGATGGCTGACCGGACGCTTAACCCCTACGTGGTGGATCAGAAGACCGGCAGCCGGCTTTTGGTGCCCACCGCGCCGACCGTCGGCTTTCTGCGCCAGACCAGCGCAGCTCCCCTGGAGAACCGAACCTACTTCGCCTTGTTCGCGAATCCCGGCAGACAAATCGAAGCCGGCGATAAAGTCACGGTGGTGATTGGTGACTTCAGAGCAGAAAATCTGGTCGTGGAGTGATCGCGATGCGTGTTTC
Source organism: Methylocaldum sp. RMAD-M (assembly GCF_017832375.1). Taxonomy (NCBI): domain Bacteria; kingdom Pseudomonadati; phylum Pseudomonadota; class Gammaproteobacteria; order Methylococcales; family Methylococcaceae; genus Methylocaldum; species Methylocaldum sp. RMAD-M. The sequence goes on from NZ_JAFIBZ010000028.1 coordinate 34,338, forward strand.
AAATCTCCGCAGACCAGTCAATCGCACCGTCTCGATTCTACTGCTCGCGACCTTTGCCGGCCCGGTCACGCACGCCGGCGCCATCGATCCCCGGCTCGATGCGGTCTTGCGAACGGCAAAGCCGAATGAGTCCATCGCCGTGATCGTTACACTGTCCGACCGAGTCGAGTTAGGCGACTTCAAGGACAAGGACAAACGGCTCCGCAGAAGTAAAATCACCAAAGCGCTCAAGGCCAAGGCGAATCAAAGCCAGAAATCGCTGAAAGCCTTTTTGCAAAGCCAGGGGGCTCAGCGCGTCCGGCAGCTTTGGTTGATCAACGGGATGTCGTTTGCCGCCAAAGGGAGAGCGGTTCTAGAAGTGGCCAGGCGGCCGGAGGTCGAGCGCATGAGTCTCGACCAGACGCTGGAAGCGCCGACGGCAAGCGCCGGCACTCAGGCCGCTCCCGAATGGAACCTAAACGTCATCCATGTTCCGGAACTATGGGCGATGCAGCACACCGGACGTGGGATCGTGGTCGCCAACATGGATACCGGAGTGGATGCGAATCATCCAGACCTCGGCAGTCGCTGGCGGGGCGGCGCGAACAGTTGGTACGACCCGCACGGCGAGCACGCCACCCCCTACGATGGCCACGGACACGGCACCCAGACCATGGGCATCATGGTCGGAGGGAGCGCCGGCGGCACGGCCATAGGCGTCGCTCCAGGGGCCGAATGGATCGCGGCCAAACTGTTCGACGATGCCGGACAGGCGCAATTCAGCGATATCCACCTGAGCTTTCAGTGGCTGCTCGATCCGGACGGCAACCCGGATACGTCCGACGCGCCCGACGTCGTCGCTGCCTCGTGGGGCTTGCAAGGCACCACGGACCGGTGTGTCCTCGAATTCGCGAACGACATCCAGGTCTTCAGGGAGGCGGGTATCGGCCTCGTGTTCTCGGCCGGGAACGAAGGTCCGATCTCTTCGAGCAGCGTGAGTCCGGCCAATAATCCCGAAGCCTTTTCGAGCGGTGCGGTGGACGACACATCGGTCGTGGCGAATTTCAGCAGCCGTGGGGCTTCGGCCTGCGATGGCGGCATCTATCCTCAATTGAGCGCTCCCGGTGTCGACGTCAACACCAGCGATTTGTCGTTCGGCGGGCTGCCTATTTACGCCACCGTCTCCGGCACGTCCTACGCCGCTGCTCATGCCGCGGGCACGATGGCCTTGCTGCTCGAAGCGTTTCCGAATACGGGCATAGCGGTCCTGGAATCGACCCTGCGGCAATCCGCCCAAGACCTGGGCGAGTCCGGTGCCGACAACAGCTACGGCTACGGGCTGATTGATGCCAAGGCCGCGCATGATTACCTGCTCGATCATCCGCCCGGCGGCGGCCACGCGCCTGCAATTACCTCGACCCCGGTGACGACGGCCACCCAAGGGCAACGATACACCTATACCGTAACGGCCAGCGACCCCGATGGCGACACGTTGATTTTTTCGCTCGACAGCGCGCCGACGGGCATGAGCATCGATGGCGGGACGGGGCTTATCTCCTGGATTCCGAACGCCGATCAAGTGGGCGCCAACAACGTGACCGTGAAGGTCGCCGATTTCGGCGGGCTATCCACGACTCAGACCTTTACGATCAACGTGGCCGACGTTAATGATCCGCCCGTCGCGTCAAACGATGCCTACAGCACGGTCGAGGGCGGGACCCTCTCGATCGCCGCGCCCGGCGTGCTCGGCAACGATAGCGACCCCGACGGCGACTCGCTCAACGCTGTTCTGGCCGGCGGCGTTGCCCATGGAAGCCTGAACCTGAATGCCAATGGCAGCTTCAGTTATACGCCGGCCGTCGGCTTCACCGGCACCGACGGCTTTACCTATCGAGCCAATGACGGCACATCGTCGAGCACGCCGGCGACGGTATCCATCACCGTGGCCGCCAATAAACCCCCGGTGGCGGCGAACGACTCGGCAACCACGCGCAGAAACACCGGCAAGCTCATTGCCGTACTGGCCAACGATTCCGATCCGGACGGCAGCCTCGATCCCGCGACGGTAACGATCTCCGCGAAACCCGATAAAGGCGGGTCTGCCGTCGCCAATGGCGATGGCACGATCACCTACAGGCCGAGGCTGCGCTTCACGGGCACGGAGGTTTTCAGGTACACGGTCAACGACAACCGGGGCGCCGAATCCAATGCGGCTACCGTTACGGTGAACGTCACCCGGTGAGGAGGCAAAGGACATGAACGGAACAGATTGTCGCCGCCTCGTTTCGGTTTGCCTCCTTCTCACGGCGGGGACGGCGTTTGCTCCCTGCGATGCGGGCTCTTACGATAGGGCTGCTTCCATTTCCTTTCAGACCGGCTTATCGTACGTGATTCCGGAAATCACGCTGGTCGATCAGGGCGGCCGGCGCGTTTCCTTATCTTCCCAGCTCGATATCGATAGGCCGGTCGTCCTCGATTTCGTCTTCACCAGCTGCACGACGGTCTGCCCGATATCCACGGCGCGCCTGTCCAAGCTTCAGGCGCAGCTGACCCGCCAGCGAGCAAAATTCCGCCTGATTTCGATCTCCATCGATCCGGAGCACGGTACGCCGGAAGCGCTTAGGCAGTATGCCCAAGAGTTCGGCGCGGGTCCGGATTGGCGTTTTCTTACCGGCGATGCGGCCAGCGTTCTCGCCGTTCAGAAGGCTTTCGACGCCTACCGGGGCGGCAAAACCTATCACCCTGCGTTGACGTTCATGCGTTTTCCCCACGACCCGCGATGGCTCCGTTTCGAAGGGTTGGTGAGCGCCGACACCCTGCTCCATCACTTCTTGACCCTCGCTCCGGACAACGTCGCGGCCAAGTGATGTTCACGCTACGGCAACGCCGCCCGATCGACGCCATGAAAGGAAGCTTGCTGACGCTTCTTGCGGTCCATTCATGTGTCGCATCTGCGGCTGCCACACCAACGCAGACCATTGGGATAAACTTGGGGATGGTCGAATGGGGCAAGCGAATCTATCGCGAAGGAGTTCTTCCTTCCGGGCGTCCCCTGCATGCCTTGGTTCAGGACGATGTGACGCTGACGGGGAGCCGCGCCGCGTGCGTCAATTGCCATGGACGCAGCGGGTTCGGCTCCGGCGAGGGACAAGCCGTCGCGCGGCCGATCACCGGACCTTCGCTTTATAACCCTGCGTACCCCCCTCACCCGAAGATGCATGGCTCCGGGTCTCAAAGCGCACTGAGCCGCCCCGCGTACACGGACGAAACGCTCGCCACAGCCCTCCGAACCGGCATCGACATGACGGGACGCCGACTCAACCCGCCCATGCCGCGTTATACGTTGACCCGGACCGAGTCCGACGCTCTGATCGCTTATTTGAAAACGCTGTCGACGGCCCCATCTCCCGGAGTCAACGATCAAACGATTCATTTTGCGACGGTAGCGACCGAGGATGCGGAGCCGGCGAAACAAAAGGCAATGCTAGATGTCTTGGAGGCTTTCTTTCGGAACAAGAATGCCGAAACACGACGCGAGACCCTGCGGGCCGAGCGTGCCCCATGGGATATGGAGCGTGAATACAAGGCCTACCGAAAGTGGCGGCTACACCTGTGGACGTTGACGGGGCGTCCGGAAACCTGGCGCGCTCAACTCGAGGCCTATTACCGCACACAGCCGGTCTTTGCGCTGCTCAGCGGGATCGGGGCGGGGGCTTGGCAGCCGGTCCATGATTTTTGCGAGCGGCACGAAGTTCCCTGCCTGTTCCCGAACGTGGACTTTCCCGTCTTCTCCGAAAACGGCTATTACGCTTTCTACTTTTCTCGCGGCGTGACCCTCGAGGCGGACGTACTGGCCAGGCATCTCAGCGAAGCATCCGAGAGATCCCTGCCCGGTCCTATCGTCCAGATTTTCCGCAACGACAAAACCGGCAGAATCCCCGCCGACGCCTTTCGGAAGGCGATGAAAGCTAACGGAAACGCTAGGGTCCGGGATGTCGGTCTCGACCCAGCCGCCAAACCGACCGCGGATTTTTGGCGCACTTTTCTGAAACGCGAGCACCCTGCTCTGCTCGTCCTCTGGCTCCGAGATTCGGATTTGAGAGGCCTGGAGAGCCTGGCCGCGTCTGTACTGGCCCCCGACCGGATCTATCTTTCTTCAACCCTGTCGAACAAAGCGTCCTCCTTCCTTGCGGCCGATTCGAGAACCAAAATTCGCTTCGTTTATCCGTTCGAATTACCGGAGGCGCTTGATCGGCGGTTGTTGCGACTCAAGGCGTGGCTGAAGCGTAGGAAGCTCGAGCCCATCGACGAACGCGTTCAGGCGAACACTTATTTTGCCGTGACCAAGGCGGGAGCCGCGTTGATGCATATGGTCGATCATTTTTCACGTGACTATTTCGTGGAAAAGATCGAACATGAAGTGGATACGACCATAGCCACGTCGGTTTACCCGCATTTGAGCCTCGGCACCGGCCGGCGCTTCGCATCGAACGGCGCTTATCTGGTCGAGCCTGATGTGGAAAGGAACGAGACACTGGTACCCGTCAGCCGCTGGATCGTTCCTTGATCCGAGGTTCTGTAGTCGAACGCAGGCTCACTTAAATGCGAATTAAGGGCTAATTGAGCAAGCGCCAGCCCGATGGTGTCTCCTGAGGGGGGGCCGCAACACCCCTTGGAGACACGACCATGGACTGGCAAACCCAACTCATTACGGTGTATCTGACGGTATGCGAGCTCTATCGCCGCGAGCTCTGGATCCATATCCAACGCTTCGCACCGTATGCCGATCTGCGCTTTACGGATGAAGAGGTCATCACCCTCTATCTGTTTGGCATCCTGCAGAAGCAGCGCGAAATCAAAACTCTCTACACTCATGCCGACCGCTATTGGCGCGACTGGTTTCCGCATCTGCCCAGCTACGGCGGCTTCGTCCAGCGCCTGAATCGGCTCGCCGACGTGTTTCCCGCGCTGTTGGAACGCTGGAGTCCAGCTGGCGCGCCCGCCACCCCGATCGGGGTCGCCGATTCCTTCAAGGCGGTGCTGGCCCAGCAGGCCCGGCGGTATACCGCCAAGGTTGCCAAGGACCTGGCGGCGAGCGGCTATTGTCCGACCAAGACGCTCTACTACCACGGGGTGAAAATCCACGTGATCGGCGATGAGCGGCCGGGCACCTTACCCCGGCCCCGCTATATCGCGCTGACGGCGGCGAACCTGAACGACGGCCCGGTGCTCGAACAGATTGCCCCGAGCCTGGGCTATCGAAATCTGTTTGCCGATAAGGCTTACGAATACCTGTCGCGCCAGACCTCGCTCCCGTTCACGGTCTTCACGCCGGTGCGAAAGACGCCGGGACAGGCGCATCTCGATGCCGCCGACCGGTTGTATTCCACGGCCGTGTCGCGGGTTCGCCAACCCATTGAAGCGCTGTTTAACTGGATTCAGGCGAAAACCGGTATCGAGGCGGCCAGCAAAGTCCGTTCCTCGCGGGGACTCCTCGTTCACGTCTTCGGCCGCCTCGCGGCTGCCATGTTCCTGTTGAACCAGTGGCCGGACAGCCCTTAATTCGCATTTAAGCGAGTGTCATTGTCCGACCTTTCTCACGTGACCCCGTCACTGCGATGGATAATCCGCAATCGTCGGCTGATCCGGTCCAAAATCAGAAAAGCCCCCGCGAGGATCAAGACATGGATGAATCCGGAGATATTGGACCTTGAAACGAGGAGCCCGGATTGGATAAGCAGCACGCTCAGGAAGGCCGATGCAAAAATCGATAATGCGCCGGTCAAGGGATCGAACGGGCGGCGGCGCAGCAGCCAGAGCGGAGCGAGAAACGCAAATCCAGTCAGGCCGACCAAGCTGGCGCGCACCAGATTGACTTCAGGGTACAGAATGCGAAAACGCCGATCCAGCAGGAACAGCAGCAACGTCAGGCTACCGATCGAGAGTAGATTTCGTTTCAGTGCGGATGCCCCTTGGCCGATTTGGCGGCGGAGTGGGTTTCGGAGTCCAAGGTAGCGCCTGTGACGGGACCGTCAATCCGGAACGGCCGGTTCACGGGCGGATGATCGAAGACCGTCTGGCTCCCGTCTGCCCATGCGATCACAAGCCGCTCGGCATGCGTGCCTCGACCCAGGCCAAAAACAAGAGCTGAGGTCTGATCGGTGCCCAGCCCCGAAGCAGAAGCGACCTCGCGGGTGTATTTGGCCCCCGAGCCTTCCAACGACGCGCGGGCGCCAAGCGAGCGAACGGTATCCGGCAGGATCACCGTGACCCGGTTGTCGTCGCTGCGGTTCAAGTAGGCCCGGCTCGGGCTGTCATTGTTGAGCCAGAACAGGTCCGGACGGCCATCACCGTCGAAATCGGCGATGACGGGCGAGTTGCTGAACGCAGGGTTCTCGGCTACCGGCGCAGGGTAGAAATCCGGCGTCGTGCCGACACCGAGGAGCACTTTCCCGGGAAACTTGAACAGGTGGTGGACCGGCCACTTGACGTAGTTTTGGGATACGAGGAGGTCCAGCGTCCCGTCGAAATTGACGTCCTCGAATACCGGTCCCCAGGCAAAACCAAGTCCTCCGAGTCCCGCCGCCTTCGTGACATTGCTGAAGCGGAACCCGCCCTCGTTGCGCAGCAACAACCAGCCGCCAGCGTAAGGCTGGTCATCATGGCGGTCGCCTTTGGCAGCAAAAGCAGGGAACGAATCGCCGACGTTGGAGAACACGAGATCCTGGTCGCCGTCGCCGTCCATGTCGCCCGCCGCGACGCCCATCCAGAAGCCATAACCCGACGCGAGCGGCACGGCCTCGAAGCGGCCATCGCGGAGGTTGCGCAGGATTTCGACCTGGCCGGTGTTTTGCGCGAGGACCAAGTCTTGATAACCGTCGCCATCCAGATCGACGAAAATCGAGGTGAAGGTGTTCTGCTTCGAGGCGGTGACTGGTGTTGTGATGTCCGTGAATCGGAGATTGCCGTCGTTGCGCAGCAGGCGGTTCGTCTTGGCGTGCTCGGGCACGTTGAATGTGGCCGAGACGAAGTGAGGGCGGTCGACGAAATCACTGATGTAGAGGTCACCGTCACCGTCATGATCGATATCGGACACGGCGATCGCCAGCGGGACTGAATTGACGGGTAATGCGACCGGCAGGGGTTGCGGCTGGAATTTTTGGTTCTGGTTTATATAGAGTGTGACACCATCATCGCGTGCCACGATCAAGTCCACGTCTCCATCGCCGTCGAGATCAATTGCGCAGGACCCGTAGGTCGCAGGTTTCGGGTCCGGAGACGAAATTCCCGTGCCGGCGATGCGGTCCACCAGCCGCCCATCTTGCAGCGCAAGCAGCGCGTCCGGTTGGCCGGCGCCGCCGCCCACGAAAATCTCCTCGCGGCCGTCGCCGTCCAAATCCAGCACGGCGGCTCCCGTGAGGTGGTGGGATGTCTCGCGGTTCCAGCGATGCGAGAAGTCGACAGCGATCTCCTCGTAGCGAGGCAGCGCCACGCCCTTGGGCAGGGCGCGCAGCGGTTCGCTGGGGTAGATCCACACGCAGCCCGGAAAGGCCAGGCCGGCAAGCACACAGGCCGCGATTCTGAGTGAATTTTTCACGGTAGTATCCTCCAGGTAGCCCGCCGCAGTGAACGTGGCGGGCAGGTGTGGAAAATTGTTAACCGCACTACTGACGGACAAAGGTGACCTGGCCGACCGGATTACGCTTGCCGTCCTTTTTCAAGAAATACGCTGCGTCGCTCAGCTGGACAGTTCCGCGTGGCTCGGCGTCGCTATCGAAAGCCCGATAGCTGGTGCCCGAGTCCGTGCCCGTGTCCCAGGCGTAAAGCGTGACGGACTTTTTGCCGACCCATTGGCCGTTCTCCATCAGCATGACGTCGGCAGCAAAGCCGCACCAGTCCGGGCTGGGCGCGATCATCGCGCCGATCGACACCATTGGATGACTTGGGTTGATCTCAAAATTCGCAACGGCCTTGCCCGGGACGTCCCGTATCGGATCCGGCGTTTCGATCAATACCCCGGCGGCACCGGCCGCAATGGCCGAGCGGATTTCGTCATCAAGCGGCTGGTGCTTTCCTTCCTCACACAGATGCTCAACGCCCGGCGATGCTGTGCCGCCGGCCTTGAACGGCGAGTAATCGGCGTTGTGAGTTACGCCGATGACCGGAGAAAAGTGCGCGAGCAACGGGAAATCCTTTGGATGCGTCTTGGAACTCCAAGTCCGCTCGAAAGAGACCTGGTAGCGCGCGGGCGCGGGTTCCGCATGGGCAGCGCTACAGGATAGAACTGCCGCCGCGAGGGCCGTGCCGCTGATCCAGCGCTGGCCGCGAATGGCGGAAATCCGCGAGGACACAGGGGTTCCGATGTGCTGGCGGGGGGCCAGATGACGGGATTGGGCCGGAACTGAATTAGGGAAGCGCATGGTCGATTTCATGGTGTGTCTCCTAGTGCAGTGATGTGTTGTGGTTGCTGCGATCGCTTCCGGAACCAAACTCCGGCGGATCGTGAAACTGTTAAAACAATCAACGTGCCAGTATTGGATAAGGGTAAAAACAACCAATAAAATCCATGACATATGCACTACACGGAGATACGGCCATAATTCTCGGCCATCGTCCCCACTGCCATTTGCAGGGAAACCTCAACTATTCGTGGGCCTGATCGGGCATATCCAGCGTAGCCTTGGTGATGGGTACCAACCCGCGTGATTGGCCACTCTGGTCGTCCACTTCACGGCTACAACCCTGTGGTCTTTTGTGCAGACACGCCTCCAGGACTGAGATCCAAGGGTTAAGGAGAACGTGATGTTCGCGGAGGTGAAAAAGACGAAAGTCGCGTGCAATCCAGGCATGAGATTTCACCACTCGTGTGGTATCCAAGGACGCTGTGGGTAGGCAATTATCCCGCCGGCAGCTTCTACCCATCCCTTGTCCGGCCATCATGCGGACGCGCCTTTGGATCAGCAGCCCGCAAGACACTGGCCTTTGGCAGACGGACCGCCGGCAAAATCAGCGGAATCCAAAAAAATAGATCACCGGTGTTTGCGTATCGGCCTCGACCAGCCACAAATAGTGGATCGCGTCCAGAAGCGCCGCGGGATAGATCGGCTTGTGCAAGGGCTTCCAATCGTGCTTGAGGCGGCGTTGCCAGCCATTATCGAGGTGATCGCGAGCGGCAGCAGCATCAGCCACGCGGCGAAGCCGAGCGTGATGGGGGCACGCTTGATCAAGTCATCTCCGAGTTGCCGAAGCGAGAACTCAAGATCGAAGACGAGGTAGATGGGAAAATCCAGGCACAGGTAGGCGTACGCCCACAGGCCCAGCGCGCGGTGTACGCGAATCGGCTCGGTCAACCCCGTGAGCCTGCGCAGCGGCGTCATCCCAGCGTCACGAGCAGCAGCCGCAGGGTCCAGTCGCCCGTGTAGTGCTCGAGGAATTCGGCGGAAATGGGCCCGCGCCTACTGGCGATCGTCCACTGGATGGCGAATGCGAGCGTCCATGCGGCGAGCCGCCAAAGCCAGAGCTTGAACGTCGCAGACATCAGAAGTCGATCCTGAGGTCCATGCCGGTGTAAGGGACGCCACTTCAGAGCAAGCGTTGAACATCAGCGTCTCGCGCTTGAAGAGCTCGAAGAGGCGCCACTCGCGCCTCCGGCTCCAGCGCGGATGATCCACTCCGGGATTCACGTTGGCATAGAAGCCGTACTTCCGGCAGTGTGTATGACCCGATTTCCACGAATCAGCTCAAGGCTTCAGGGTGGGATAACCTTCGACGAACACCCAGTCCGTCGCCCTGGCAGGAATATGACAGCTCTGACAGGTCTCGGTGAAGCTCTTTGACGTATTTAGCGCCGGGTTGCTCGCTTCGTACATCGCCCAGCCCCAGCCCTCTGCCCAATGCGGGTGGTTCTTAAAACGACGCTTGTCGTCCTTGATCATGACAAACCAGACTGCGTTTTCCCCGGCCCATTGCGCCGGACCGGTGGTCTTGAACCCGGTTTGCAGTGTGCGGATTTCCTTGACCAACACGGCTCCATCCGGGAAGCGACCGTGCTGGCGATAGTAGGCGGCGGCTTCGGGTTGCGTGTAGACATCATGAAACCCCTTGCCTGGCGCCTTCTCGTCGGCGACCACCCAGGATCCAAGGTGGGTCCAGGTCGTGCGGTAATTTTCCGGCAGACGGGTTTCGCCTTTGTCGTCGACCCAGCGACTGTAAGTCTCTCCGGACATGTCTGCCATTGCCGGAACGGCGACCATCAGGGCAAGCGGGATCGTAAACAGGTGTTTCATGGCGTGACTCTCTAGTGAGCGGCTTGCATTCGTTCGAATCTGTTGTCATCAACTGTCGGCAAGCACTGGGTTGAAAGCCCCAGCGCTTGCTTGCTGACCAAAAGCAACCACTTCAGCGAACGACTAGTCCGGTGACGCCGGCGGGCAGGGAGTCGAGGCTTTCCAGTTTCTCGAGCGCACCGCCCCTGCGGATGCGGTAAATGCCAATGCTGTGATCGCCGCCGCTGAGGGTGTACAACACCGTGCCATCCGTAGAAACAGCGAGGTCGGTCGGCCGGTTTTCTTCGGCCGCTCTCGTTTGCAGCAGCGACAAGCGCCCCGCAGAGTCGAAGGCGAACGCGGAAATGGCATTGGCAGGCGTGTCCGCAGTGAATGCGACACGCCCATTGGGTGTAATAGCCAGCCAGCAAGCGGCGGTTTGACCGACCGCAACTTCTCCATCGATCACTTGCACCCTTCCATCCTCCAGCAATTGATAAGAGGAGACCGTTGCCCCGCCGACAGCACCACCCTGGGCCTCGGAGACAAAGAATTGCTCGCGCTTGCCGAAGGCGAAACCGAACGGCGTGGTTCCGGCTGAATCGATAACATGGCGGTTCGCCGGTGTGCCGTCTTCGCTCAGGGAGAATGTGGTGATTTTGTTGGTCACTTTTTCCGTGACAACCAAGGCGTCGCCCTCCTGGCCGAAACTGATTTGAGCCGGCGCTGTGCCCTCCCCGCTGAGATTCCAATGGGACCCGGGCAAGGGATGCAGCTTCCCGGCGCGGGGATCGAACCGGAAACCGTAGATGGAATCGTCCCCGGCGTTGACCACATATACCCGATTGCGGTTAACGGTTATGCTGATTGGGGTCGATCCTTCCTCGGCAACGCGGTCGACGAGCACTAGACCGTCGCGTTTCACCCGGAACACCGAAACGTCGTTGCTGCCCGCGTTTACAGCAAACAAATAGTGCTCGTTGTGACTCAGTGCGAGCGCACCCTGATTGCCCAGGCCGGAACCGGTTCCCGTTCCGCCCGTGGTAAAACGACCTGCCGGTTCCATGTGGCCGTTGCCGTAGCGCCGAAAGGCGAGCACTTCATTCTGGATAGCGTCGTTAGACAGGGTATACACTGTTTCCTGGGCATCGTTCCGTTCATGGTCGGGGCGCTCGTCCGAATCGGCCAAGCCGATGGCCGGGATGAACGATGTGAAACAGAGCATGATGAGCGTAAGCTGTGGCATCAATAACGCAGTGGCCAGGTCGGATGATAAGAAGGGTTTCACCGCCCTCCCCAGCCCACAGGCCCGAATAGATCTTGTGAATGACATGTCGCTACCCTCCTCTTGCAATGGGTTGAATCGAGCGCTTTCCCGTCATCGGGATGATGAACGGATATCGCCCTTTTTCCTTCACAAGAATCGTGCCGACCTCTGTTAACCCGTGTAAGCCGCAGAAATCAAAGCTCTGGATAAGAAGGGCTACCGGTCAGGACCGCCGCAGATCTCCAGAGAAAGCCGCAACATCTGGTGGGGGTCGCAAGATATGGTGGCTACCGCGGTCTTCATTCGCCAATCGACATGCGATCCGCATGCTCCGGATGCCGTCGGGCGATGATTGGGCCTTCGGCATCGACTGGCCCTTGAAGCCGGGTACTACGCGAGGTAGATTGGGTCGCTCGGCTTAGGTGCTGCGCATCGAGCTGGGGTCGTACCTCCCTTGGGAAATGACAGGGGCCTTACTTCCGGATGCCGAAGAATTCCACGCCTACGACACTCTCCCCCTCAGAACCGCCAGGACCGACCGATGCGTTGGAACTGGCGGCGTTGCGCGCCATCGTGGAAGGGACCGCTCATGCCACGGGGGAGGCGTTCTTCCGCGCGCTGGTGCGGAACCTCTGCCTCGCCACCGGAGTCACCAATGCCTTCGTCGCGGAATTCGCCGATTCCGAGACTCGGGTCCGCTCGTTGGCATTCTGGAAGAACGGCCGATGGATCGAAACCCAAGAATGGGAGCTGGCAGGCACGCCTTGCGAGGACGTGCTTCGCGGTGGGCTATGCCATTACCCCGCAGGGGTCTCGCAACGGTTTCCGAAGGAGGAGGGAGTCGAGAGCTACCTCGGTGTGCCGCTCCGGGACGCTGACGGCGGCATTCTTGGCCATCTGGCGATCTTCGATCACCGGCCCATGCTGCCGGAACCACGGCTGTTATTCACGTTCCAGATCTTCGCGGCCAGAGCCGCGGCGGAGCTGGACCGCATAAGGCTGCTGAAGCAGCTTCGCCAGAGCGAGGAACGTTTCCGCGATCTGTTCGATGAAGCGCCGATCGCCTATGTCCACGAAGATTTGCAGTCCAGATTCATCCGGGCGAACCGAACCGCCATGCGCATACTCGGCATCACGCCCGAGCAAGTACCCGGCACCCTGGGTATGTCGTTCGTGCCTAATACCCCGGAAGCCCAGCGCCGGGTGAAAGAGGCCTTCGCGTCGATCGGCCGGGGAACGGATACCAGCGGCGTGGTGCTCGAACTCCGCCGTCGGGACAACAATCAGCCAATCTGGATTCAGTGGTGGTCGCGGCCGGACCCCAGTGGACAGTTTACCCGTACCATGTTCCTGGACATCACTGATCGCGTATTGATGGAGCGGGAACAGGCCCAGCTGAAGGCGCAGAACCTGTATCTGCAGGAGGAAATCAAATCGGACCACAACTTCGAGGAGATCGTCGGGAGAAGCGCGGCGATTCAGTCGGTGTTGTCCAACGTCCGCCGCGTGGCGCCTACGGACGCGTCGGTGCTGATCCAGGGCGAATCGGGTACGGGGAAGGAACTGATCGCCCGCGCGATTCATTCCGCCAGCCATCGGCGCGACAAGCCCTTAGTCAAAGTCAATTGCGCGGCCTTGCCGACGGGCCTCGTGGAGAGCGAGTTGTTCGGCCACGAAAAGGGCGCCTTCACCGGCGCCATCGCCAGGCGCATCGGGCGATTCGAACTCGCCGACGGCGGCACCATTTTTCTGGATGAAATCGGCGAAATCCCGCTGGAAGTCCAGGTCAAATTGCTGCGAGTCCTTCAGGAGCAGGAGTTCGACCGGGTAGGCGGGAAAGCGCCGATCAAGGTCGATGTCAGGGTGATCGCCGCAACCAACCGCGATCTGCTGAAGGCGGTCGCCGACAAGACATTCCGCGACGATCTGTATTATCGACTGAATGTGTTTCCCGTATTCACGCCGCCCCTTCGAGAGCGAACAGAGGACATTCCACTGCTGCTGCGTTTCTTGATCGAGAAGTTTGCACCCCGGATAGGTAAGAAAATCGAGGGTATCAGTAGCAAATCCCTGCAAAGACTGCAGTCTTATCGCTGGCCGGGCAATATTCGCGAACTGGAGAATGTGATCGAGCGCGCCATTATTCTGGCGGATGGGCCACTCCTAGAAATCGACGCGGAAATGCTGCCGGGATCTACCGACCCTGCCCCTGACGCAGGGTTTGCCGTGACCAGCGGCGCCACTCTGGAAGCGGTCGAACGGCAACATATTCTGGCAGTGCTTGAAAAGGTTGGGTGGGTAATCGAGGGCCCCAATGGCGCCGCCCACATTCTTGACCTACATCCCAGCACCCTTCGGTACCGCATGAAAAAGCTCGGTTTGACCCAGGAGCGCCGTTAACTATCGCGGGCTCCTCGAATAGTTGAGGACGATTTACCAAGCCCATTGCGCTGCACGAATCGCGGCTTTGCGGTTGCATCGCCGGTGCCACGGCCATCTAACCAAAGTGTTCCTAGCCGGACGGCGTCTTGGCGAAGAAATGGCACGACATTCGCTATTCTCCTCGTGATCACTCACAAAATGCAGCGTTCATGCTTCGAATCACCGTCCAAGCAGACTCCAGGACCCGTGTTCGCCTGATCGTGGAAGGTAGGCTAATCGGGCCGTGGAACCCAGCGCTGGAAGCAGCGGTGAGTGAATCTCGCGCGGCATATGAGCATGTGCACCTTGACCTTTCCGGACTCCAGTTCGCCGATGAGCAAGGACTTAGCCTGCTTCGCAGATTCGTTAGCGAAAATGTGGTGTTGGAACGAGTATCCCCTTTCATCCAGGAGCTCCTGACCACTCGCCTCGAATAATCACCGGCTGAAAGCCGGTGGCTTAGGGTTAGAGCGTGTTATGAACTTTTTGCTGGAGAAGTGGTTATTACGAGCATGATGACTCGTAAACCTTATCCTAGCGATGTGTCGGACGACGAATGGATGTTCGTCGTGCCTTATTTAATCTTGATGAAGGCGGACGCGCCCCAACGCCAGCACGATCTGCGTGAGATCTTCAATGGTCTGCGCTGGTTGGTGCGGGCCGGTGCGCCCTGGCGGCTGTTACCGCATGACCTGCCGCCCTGGGAAGCCGTCTATCAGCAGACCCAGCGTTGGCTTGCGGCGGGCTGTTTCGAAGCGGTCGTCCACGATCTCCGAGAACTTCTGCGCCAGGCCCAGGCCGGATCGAAAGCGTTGAAGCGTGTAGAAGGTCGGCTAGCGGTGCCGGAGTTGTGCCGGGAGTTGGGGGTCAGTTCGGCGACGTTCTACAAGTGGCGCGCGAAATATGGAGATATGGACACATCCTTGATAACTCGGATGGAGGAATTGGAAGCCTAGAATGCCTGCCTGAAGGAGATCTACGCCGATGACCGTTGAAGATACCCCAATCCATTACCCGGTAATGATTCCGCCCGAGCGAGCAATCGATCCGGCAGCAGCCAACCTCACAGATGACACGGAGCCCGCGCTTGAATGCGGCGGACGAAATGCCAAGCACGCCATTGATCTGATTGGCCGGCCGATTATCGGCCAACATCTTGATGAATTGAGCGAGATCGACGGCTTGTAGGTGTCTCTCACGCTGGAACTTGCGCCATCGGCACTGCCGTGCGATTTTTATGTCTATACGTCCGCTGATCCCCGGCATGGAGGAATGCCGATGAACACCATCCTACTCACCATTGGCCTTTTTTGGATCACTGTGGCTGCCTACGGCCTGACGCGGCAGCGTCCGGCCGAATTCTGGCGGACGGTAACGACCGATGTGGTCATCACGCGAGAGCTGTGGGGCCGCTGGACCATTCCCGTTCGGGCAATGCGCCTCACGTTTGCTCCAACGGTGTTTGTCTGCGCGGTGGCCGTCGCGTGTGGCTGGATGCTGCTGCAACTGGTTTTTGGCTCACTGGACGATGCTGAAGAAGATGTTTCTTTTGACAAACGGGATGAGTCTGAATATAGCATGGGCGGGATTTATAACTACGCTACAGGCAAGTGCGACAACGGCTGCCAACCTGGTGGTATTTACGATTGGGACCTGCGGCAAGGAAAAAGTTGAATAACTCGGTCGTGGCTGGCCGAATTTCTGCCAAAAAATGGGCCTGAAATCACGCTGATTCCAGTCCCGGTTTACTTTGAACTTAGAAGTACTTGGGGTGAACGATCACTTCTTGTTAGGGGGTTTTAGCTCGCGAAACCGGTTCTTCACAAGGCTGAGCGCGTTTCCAAAGCCGCTGCCGGTGGCGGCCGCACTAGAGTTTGTTCCCTCTAGGAAGGAATTGAGTCCAACGCCCGCGTGATATCCAGCCCAACCCAACATGCCTACCCATAAGACCGGCACGATCGTGAACATCGTGCCGGTAACGAGATCGATCACCACTTCGCTCACGGTGTAGTCCATCTTATCGGCAGCAAAGTCGAACCAGCCGGTGGGGTTGAGTGCTTGTTGGAGCGTATTATCGAGCCAGACGGCCGCCGCCCACAGGAATGTCAGGAACCGCACGGCAAAGAGAGTAATCGTCAAAGTCAGGAGCGTGCCGACGGAAAACTCGCCGAATAACAGGACGAACGGCATCAGCGCAAAGATCAGCATCAGAAGAACCGCCTGGCCGACAGGCGCCGCTTCGCGAATGGCGTACATCTTCGACTGAAAGAAGACCGATTCCCACCACCCTCCAACGGTTGCGCCTGCTCTTGCCAATCGTCCGCCGGCGGCATCCCCTAACCCGGCTGTCACCGGCATGCTCAACCTGCCGTCCTCGATGGTCCACATTGACCGAAGGGCAGCGTCTTCGGTCTTTCTGGCGTCCCAGCCGAACGCATTCATGAGTTGGGTCACCCACCCCTGGGTTTGCGCCCACGCCTCCACTTCGATCTCTTGGATCAACCGGTCTCTGATCCCGTAAGTCTGTGCCTCCCACCAGTCCTTGCACTCGGGCCGGCCCCACTGCGGCGCCGGATAATGCTCGGTGTCGTACTCCGTATCCCGTTGCGGATCGAAGGGAAAGCCCGGTATTTCCTCGCTCGCCCTTGTCGCAAGGTTAATGTTGTTCACTCCGTAGTAGCTACTTGTGTCCAAGAAGAATTGCGAACCCGGCCAGTCGATGTCCGACGGGTCGTACCCGCTCGGCAGCGGCTGCTTGCTATCGAAGAGCCTCATCCGGGCGGGATACCAGCAATCGTGCGTGAAAAGTTGAAGCTCCCGCCGAAGTTGCGGGTCTTTGATCCGGCTGTTTTCAAGCTTGTATTGGTACAGCCGGAAGTCGTTCTGGCAGGGAATCGCGGCGACCGCGGCGTTAACCACTCCGCCCGCGGCCGCCATGACGCCATACCACCACACCGGCACGTGACCGGTAATCCCGGAGATGCCAAGATTGGTAAACACGCTGTCGTAGGTCGTGTTGGAGGCGCCGCCCTTCGGCGCATCGTTTGAGCACGGCCGAGTATAGACGAGCCCCGAGGGTTGAAGCGGAATGAAGGGCGAACCCGCGAGCATGACCACCGTGAACATCGTCGCGATCGAGACTTCGGCGGCACGGATGTTCCGTTCCGCGCCCTCGGCCCCGGCGGCTTCGTAGCTTTCGATCCAAGCCCTGACCGCCATTGCAATGAAAGGGATATAAAGCAGCCCGATATTGAGCAGCGAACTCCAAAGCGTCTCGTAGAAATGCCAGCCAAGTGCAGCGAGATACAATTCAAGATACGACCCAACGCTCATAAGCCCTCCTCCTATACTGCAAGGAAGACAACCAGCATCAGGGATACCAATGCCGCCGCGCGGACGATGCTGTTTTGCATCTGCATGACGGTGATGACGCCGTTCCGCCAGTTCGAGTATTGGGCAAGCGCGATCCAGGCGAGCCAGAGCAGCAAGATGACGGATAGCGTTTCGAGGATTACCTGTCGCATTTGTGACATCGCAATCCCGGCGCCGCGGTAGAAGGCTTCGTTGCTCGACGGCGGCGTGTAACCCGCGAGCGGATTACCGGCATGTCCGCTTCCTGAACCAACCCCGCCTCCCCCGCCGGCACCGCCGTTGCCAGAGCCGACTGAACCGCCGGACCCGGTCCCCACGATGCCGGTGATCGAGGCTACGTCATAGCCGCCGAGCATCGTCATGTAGCTCATCGCCTTGGTCCCATTGCCGTCGGCGCAGCCCGTTCCGGACGAGAGGCACTTCGCAAGGCCATGGGCGCCGATGAGATGGGCGCCGACGAGAAGACCCGAAGGAGTTACCGGGGCACCGTTCGCCGTCTGGGAGATCATCTGGTCGAGGCCTTCAGCCTCGATATAGCTCCAAAGCTTGTGATGATAAGCCTGGACCGCGTTGTTCTGCGCCGTGGAACCGTTCAGGTAGTCGTTTTTGCTGTAGATACCGTCCTTGCCCGTCCATTGGCCGCTCCAGTCGTTTGTGGTGGTGCCGTCGGGCCGGTAATAGCCGGCTTCGATGAGAGCGGCTTCGCTCATCTGATACAGGCCGAGGTGCCCCGATTCATTTGTTTTCGTCGGATCTCCACTCGATTCGCGTTGCGCGAGGGACGCGAGGAAAGCTTGATACATATCGGCGATCGCCCACGCTGACACCGCGGCTAGCACGACGAATAGCCATGCCCGCACATTCATTGCGATTTCCTTTTGGCATCCTCTGCCTTGGCGCAGGTGATGGCCGCCTCGGCAACCGAAATGGATGTCCCGAGTCGACGGCCTCTTCCCTTCTCGTTGAGTTCAATGACATACGTCTTCGAACCAAGATCGAAGGCCGCGTACAACGCGTATTCGTTGCACTCGTGGGACTTACAAAGGTCCCATACGAGTACGCGCTGTCCATTTCGCTCATATCGGCGGACGTAGTAAGCCGGACCACTCATGTCCTGAACCCACTTTTCTTCGGCGCGGGTCACGGCGAAGTGCCGCTCGCGGATTTCCGGAACGGTCGCGACCAGATGCCACGGATGGCCGCTGTAAGCCGGATCGCCCGCGATCCGAAGGGTTCCGCCATCGGAGCAGGATTCCACGCGTTCCAACTCTCGATCGCTCGGTTGAAGGTTAACCCGCTCGTCCGCATAAACCCCTCCAGCCGTCAGCAGCCCCAGCACCGCCAAAATCGCCAGCGGCCGTCGCCGGCCCGCACTCGCCATGGCCTCGATCAGCGGATTCCCGCATTGTTCGCAGTAGCGTTCCGTGTTCGGATTCGATGCGCCGCATTTGGGGCAAACCATAGTGCTTCTCCTTGAAATTGAGTCGGCTATCGGAATCGAACGTCGAGGCAGTGAGACCACTCACACATCTGACTGAACGTCCGGCGCGACGTCCGATTCGTCCACGGTTAAGGAAGCAGTGTGCCCGAGGCCCATCGCGCCTTCGATCCTCGCCACGCGATCGCCTAAGGTCTGGAGTTGCCGGCAGAGCTCTTCGTTCGAACGCCTGAGGTTCTCGCACAGTTCGAGCAGACGCTTGCTGCGTCGGGAGATGCTGCCCAATTGGCTCAGGGCAAAGATGAATAAGAGCGCAAACAGTAAAGCCACGGTCGCTCCTCACAAAAAGAACAGAAAGCGCGCGGAGGACGTTACGAATCAGCTAGAAGTCAACGCGCCTGGCGGCGAGTCTGCCCAAGCCAATAGACGGAAATCAAACGAAAACCCTTGTTTGGTTTTGAAAGGGTTTTTTGATGGCTTTAGCTTGGAGACGCGTGATCTCGGACTTGAAGCTCCCCCGTAAGTTGGCAATACTTCCAGGGCGACATGGTATAGAGCGCAGAGAGGCTCCCCGAGCATCGCAGTAGCTCGACATGGGCTTAAAACCCCGCAGCTTCTCGCAGTCGCCGGCGAGCTACTGTCCCGAGGGGCTGGCGGGTGTCCCGGAATCGACGTGCAACCTCGCCAAGATCCACCAAGACAGCATGATCGCCTGGCAGTGCCTTGGGCTGTTTTCCGTCCTGTCAGGCGAAATGCCGGTTGCATGAGGTCTAATTTTTTATCTGGACAAATGTCTAGACATTGCCTAGAGTAGTGGCTACTCATCCTACTACCCCCTATCGCGACGCTGATGAACGCCGTACGAGACATCAAGATCAATCCGCAAAAGATCCGCCAGTCCCTGCATCTCTCCCGTGAGGCGATGGGCCGGATATTGCGGGTGAGCGCCAAGACCTTGGAGCGCTGGGAAAAGCAGGATGGCGTGCGGAACCCGGACGCGATCAAGGATCTCGCCAAGATCCGGGAGATCAGCGAACTCGCCAGCCTGGTTTACACGCCTGAAGGCGTCGAGACCTTCCTCGCGACCCCGCTGCCGGAATTCCAAGGGCGAACCGCCCTTGACCTGATGAGCTTGCGGGAATACGACACCGTCATCGCGGCACTCGCCGCAGACGTCGAAGGACTCGGCTATTAACCCGCCCCTTGATCCAATCGCATCTCAAAGCCTGGCAAGGCACCGCCTATCGCCACCTGCCGCAAGGACCGCTGGATCCGCTGGACTTCAGCCGAGCGGGACTCGCTCGCGATAATCGCTGGAATATCCAAGGGGAGCCGACGCTATATTTGGCTCGCCATAAACATGTGGCACTAGCGGAGATGGCCCGCCATATCACCGAAGACCGTTCGCCTGTGTTAGCGCAGCAGGTCAAGCGCCGCCAGGTTTACCGCTTCGATCTCGCCTTCCACGCGACGTTGGATCTGACCCATCCCGAAGTGCTCGCCGTCTTATCGATCACCGACGCCCCACAGTGTTTTATCGACAAGTCCGTAGCTCGGGCCACGGCTGAGTTTGTCAGAAAACTCACGCCGGCCGAAGCCATTTTCGTTCCTTCACTGGCCTTTCTCGATCGCCCGGAAAACTGGGTACTGGTGGTCTTCCTGGAAAAACTTTCCGCAAATC
The DNA here is from genome assembly GCF_017832375.1 of Methylocaldum sp. RMAD-M. Classification (NCBI taxonomy): domain Bacteria; kingdom Pseudomonadati; phylum Pseudomonadota; class Gammaproteobacteria; order Methylococcales; family Methylococcaceae; genus Methylocaldum; species Methylocaldum sp. RMAD-M. The sequence goes on from NZ_JAFIBZ010000028.1 coordinate 54,761, forward strand.
CGGGCTTCATTTCGTCCGTGACGCCGGATGGTTCTTTTTCGATCGAGTAATGTCGGCCTGCTGCCTGGACGCACAACAGACAAAACCAGACTTCCGTTGAAGAGCAGGCGCCCGGTTTTATTGTCGATTGAAATCGATCTGGTCCTGGGTGGGCACGAGCACGACAACGTGCAGCAATGGCGCGGACTGCGGTTCGCGCCGATCTTCAAGGCCGATGCCAATGCCCGCTCGACCTATGTGCTGGACCTGGAATACGACACTGGTCAGCGGCGCCTGGCACCATCCCTCAAGGCCCCTCCTCTGCCGGCAAGAGCCAGTTCCGGGCAAACTCCCCGCCGACGTTCTGAACAAATAGCGCCTCGATGACGAGGAGCCAGGCTACGGCTCGCCAGCGGAGCGCCAATACCGCCCGCCGTTTCGCTTCCGGCCAGCGCCACCGCCGCGCCGCGCCATCCATCCACCGCGGCCACCCGCCGATCAGGATCAGAAACACCAGCAATCGCCAAGCGGCGAGATACGGCTTCGCCGCATCGAGCGCGCGCTCGACCGCCGGCAGGCCCGCTTGATACGCCCAAAGCCCCAGGACCAGGCCGACCAGCATCATCAGGGCGGCCAGCAGCGCGAGACCCAGCCCGAGCGTGGGCAGTAAGCGCCGCGCACTCATTTGCGTACCGCGCCGCCCGGCTCGATCGGCTTCCGGTCATGGGCGGCGGGCGCCTGCGTATCGCACCCGATTCGCCCCGCCCTTCGCGAAGCTCGATCAAGGTCGCGGAAGTCTGTGCGAACAGCTCCCGGCGGATCCGCGTCTCGAACAACATGGCGTCGATGTCCTTATCCAGGGCCGCGAGCATGCGTTCAATATCGGCATGCGCTGGGGAGGCGTAAATGTTCGGCTCCATCCGCCCGGACAAAATCAGGCGCCGCAAGAGAAGCGCCTTTTCGAGATTTCGGGCGACGGCGGCTTCGTTCGCCAGTTTGTGAACCGCCATCCCCTGTTCCTGAGGCGTCGATAGACGGCGTATGCCGTCGATGACCTCGCGCGTCAGCAGCGTTCCTGGCGACGAGAGCCTGGCCAGCGTGTCCGCCTCCGGCGCCGTCGTGCCGGTGACGATCTTCATCAAGTCTCCGAGAAGTTCCCGGGTCTCCTGCTCGATCTTGGGGGCAAGGCCGTGGCCGGGGGTCGCGGTTCGGGCCGTGTCCCTGTCGGTCCGGACGGCCACGTCGCCGAGGACATACTGGGCGTAGGCGACCGCCTCGTCCGGACTCGGCCAGACCTTGGCGAGAGGTGGCGGCGAGGGACTCACCACCGCGCCGGTGTCGGTCACCGGGCGGCCCAGCTCGATGTTGTAGCCGGCCCGCACGGTGTCGGCGGTGACCCGGATCGGTGCCTGCCCCGCCCCGCCCGCGCGCTGGCCGCCGATCCAGGGAACGCCGTTTTTACCGGCATTTGTCTCCACCGTATCCTTCGCGGTTTTTACGTCCACCGAGGACGAATTCAGACCGCCGGTCCCCATTTGCATTTTCCAGTCGTAGCCCTTGACCAGAGTGATCCAATCCTCGAAGGGATTCTGGCCGCGGGCGATCTCCGACTCCATTTGCTCGCAGCTCTTGGTGGCGAGGGAGATCGTCGCCTCGGCCTGGAGCAGAGCGTTCTGGAACAGGTCGTAGAGCCCAGGGTTCGCCCGTTGCAGGATCAGGGCGGGCAAGGAAGCGATCGCGTTGGTCGCGGCGTTGACCATGGAGCCGATCATGTTCTCGATTCCTTGGCTGACATTGTTCAGGATGTTGGAGACACCGAGCACCGGATCGAAGTTTCCGCACGAAAACGCCCGTCGAAGATCGAGCGAACCGCCGAGGGTAATCGAGTGGGCGTAGGGGTTCGCCGCGACAGTGATCGCCTCGGCCCCGCCGATCTCGTAGTACCAGCGGCTCGATCGGGCGGGTGACAGCGGCGCGGCGGATGATTGCGCGGTGAGTGACAGGGCGACGAACAGAATGAGAGGACGGCGGAGTGCGCGGACCATGGATCGTCGTCTCCTACGGGGTTCGGGTTGGCGTGGTCGAGCTGTCGGACGGATAGGACATGATGTCGATGCTGCCGATGAAGCTGCCTTTCACCTTGCAGCACTTGTAGGGACGCCGCAGCGTGAAGGCATAATTTCCATCGGCTGCGACCTTGCTGCCCGCCCAGCCCGAAAAACTCATGAGGTCGTTGCTGCCGAACACTTCGCAGCTTCCGGCGCGTTGGGGCGTCAGCATCTGCCAGGTGCCGGTCTTGGCGTCACCCTCTTTCAGGGACGGCGGATACCACAACCCTGTACTTTTTCTTTTCTTTCCGCTTGTCGCTCTCGAGCGCGATGTAGACATGCGGCTGACCCGTCCGCGTCACCACGTCTCCGGCGCGCTGCGCCACGACCGCGGCCGCGGCCGCCTTGGGGTCTTCGGCCTGGGTCACGAAGCCGCCTCTGGGATAAACCGCACCCCAGGTATTCAAGGGCCAGTCGCCGATCTCCCGCAGCCCGGGAATGAGCGACTGGGGATAAATGAATTCGGGAATCGCCCAACGCCAGGCCAAGGCATCCAGGGCCGAGACGAGATAGGGCTGAAACGGCGTCGACGCCGAGGGGCACAGGAAAAAGCCCGCGGCCGGATGGCCGATGGCGTCGGAGTCCTTGAAGATCAGGTTCTTGTGCGCCGGGTGCTCGCGAGCCGGCCGGCCGGCGATGCCGCATTCGGTCGTCGTGCCGCCGCCCAGAAGGTTCGGCAATTGGCCGCCCATGGCCGAAAGCACCGCGCCCGCGCCGGTGGTTTGAATCCCAGCCAGAAGGGCCTTCATCTCGGTCCAGGGATTGTTGGCGATACCGTTGTGGGCGCTGACCACCAGATCGGGATTGTAGTGGCCGTACTTGGCCGAGGTTTCGATCTCGCAGCCGAAGGGCGTGCACACCAGCCAGAGGCATACCCCGATCACCTGGAACTTGATGCAGGAAAAGTTCAAGGCGCTGGATAGAATCGTGCCGGTGTTGATGGGTTCGGCCCGAAGGTCAGCCGTCAGCGCCAGAATGAGAAAGCTCAGCGTCAAACGCTTGATCATGGCGTACCTTCCTTCCAGGTCCGGTAGTACCGCAGCGCCTCGCCGAGATCGGCGGTGCCATAGACGACCGCCCTACCCCGGTCGAACACGATCGCGGGATAACGCGTGAGGCCGTAGCTCAGTGCTCGGGCATGGCCTTCGTAGGCCGCCTGCAACGGCGCCGCAAGCCCACTGCCCTGCCCTTCGAGCCGCTGCCGGGCGATCCGCCAAGGCCGCCGCCTCGTTCGCGGGGAGTCCTGCCGAGAGGACCGCCTCGATCCGGCGTGGGGCGGAAAGATCGAAGATGTCGATGGGAACCCCTTGGGGCCGAAGCGCGTGAGCGCCGGAGGCTGGAAACGCCGGATCGGTGAAAATTTCCACGGCGGCCGGCCCGATATCGGCCGGAACCGGGGGTGCGGAGAGGCATAGCACGACCATCGAGGCCCACAGGGATTGGCGATGCGTCATGATGGCGAGGCCTCCTTCGTGAATACGCTACTGCGCTTCCGAGCGATGCGTTCGGCGACCTTCAGCGCCGCTTCCAGCTCGGTGCAGCCCTGTTGTTTCATGAGCGCCGCCCGTTCGGCCTTCTCGTCCTTCTCGGTCATGGCGAGGGCCAGCGCGATGGGCGGCGGAACGTTCCGGAACAAGGCCTTCAGCGCGCGGCTCAGGACCACGCCCTCGGTGTACTTGCCGGGCTCCTTGGTCGCGGCGAGCAGCAGCGCCCGTTCCTCGGCGCTGAGCTCCCGGAACCTCGCGATCTGCTCGGCCTCCTCGGGCGGCATGGAGAGGCACAGCCACCATTCCATCATGTTGAGCATCCGCCGGGCCGCATCGGGAAAGTCCTGGAGGTTTTGGGTGGCGAGCCACAGCCAGGCGCCATAGCGCCGCCACATCTTCGAGATCTTGACCACGTAAGGCGCCAACAGCGGATTGGTGGTGACGATGTGCGCCTCGTTGGTGAGCACCAGCGTCGGCCGGCCCTCGTACTGATGCTGCTCGACCAGGGCATGGATGTGATTCATCAGCGAGATGTAGGCAACCGTCAGCTTATCCTCGTAGCCTTCCTGCGCGAGGACGCCCATCTCGAACACGGTGACGTCGGCTTCCGGCCAGAGCTGCCCCGGCCGATTGAACAGCTTGGCTTCGAGGCTTCCCTCGGTACAGAAGAGGCTCAAGGCATCGGCCATTTCGAGTACCCGGGCACGCCGCGGCGGATCAAGTTCGGCAAGGCCCGGCAGATGGCGGAGACCGTGCGCGACGTCCTCGGTGAGCGGCTGGCGTTGCGCGGCAACCGCTTGCCGCGCTGCCTCGACGATGGCCTCCCGGATCAGGAGCCGGTCGGCGCGCATCAGGCGCGCTTCTTCCTTGGCGTCGCCGCCGGTAATCATGAGGCGCGCCGCGATTTCGGCCTCGCCCAGAAAGTCGCGATCCTCGCTCGCCGTGTCGTCGGCGTCGTCCAGGTCTTCGGGGCCGGCCAAATCCAGGTCTAGGCGTCGCCGGTGCTTGGGATCGAGCAGCTTTCCGATCTCGGCGAAGGGCGGCAGGCTCACGTCGCTTTTCGGCCGTACCTGGACGTAGTTCACCGAGAGCCCCTGGGCTTCGAGATACTGCCCGAACAGCCGGAACGAACTCGCCCCGTCGATGATGAACAGCCTCGGCCGGTGCACCGCCATGATGTGCAGCAGGAGATACACCCGGAGCGAGGACTTGCCGGCGCCGGTCGGCCCCAGGATCAGGGCGTGGGCGTTCGATTTCCGGTCGACGATGGGGTCGAACGTCAGGGGCTCGCCGCCCCGGTTGTAGACCAGAATGCCGGGGTGGCCGGTACCGGTCGAGCGGCCGTAGAGCGGCACCAGGTTCGACAGATGGCGCGCGAACATGAAGCGCGATCGGCGAGCGCGTTTCCGGTCGAAGCGGTGGTCGTAGCCCATGGGGAGGCACCGGAGGTACGTGTCCAGGGCGCAGAGGTCCTGGCGCTCGTCGATGGGCCGGAGATGATTGGTGAGGAGCAGGGAATGCAGCTGGTTCTGCTTTCGGCGGAGATCCTCCTCGTCTTCGCCGCGAAGGTAAAACGTGATCTGGGTCGGGAACAGCTTGTTCCCCTGCGCGATCTGGAATTGCGCGGCCTTGGCGTCCTCGCCGGCGAGCTGGGCCTCGGCGTAGTCGCCGATCGCGGCGCGTTCCACCCGAACCAGGCGTTCGCGGACATCGTCCTGAGGCTGGAACTCGACCGTGATCGCCATCACAACGCCTGGCGGCAGCCGGTCGAACACCGCGTACAGATGCCGGCCGATGCGCCGTTCCGCGAAGAACTGACCGATCGTCGGCGGATCGGTCAGCTGTTGAATGGTGATGGCGCGGTGCGGCAGGCCGTCGAACCACCACAGGCCTTTCTCGGGATGATAACGCGGAAGCCCAAGAACCAGCGCTTCGCCGAAATCGTAGCCGTAGGGCCGGTCCTCGTGTTCGTCGCCGGGATAGGGCGCAAGCGCGAGCAAGGCCTCCACGTCGCCCGCCGTTACCGCCGGGCGCGGATTGAACCAGCGCAGCATCCACTCGTAAAGGTCCCGCCCGCCGAGCCGGCGGACGCCCACCCCCGTCGATTCAAGTCCGGCGGTGAGCCGGGCCGCGGCCTCGTTCAGCTCCCGGATCGGACCGAGATCATCCGGTCCCTTGAGAGATTGGGTGGCGCTGCGCCGCCTGAACAAGCACGCGTGGACCTTCCGTCGATTCCCTTGCCACGGCCCACCCGTGACCTGATCGTCATGGAATAGTCCGCCGGGCCGTGCGATGTTGGCGCAGTGGTCGCGCAGCACGGCCAGCCAGTGGCGGGTATAGGCCAAGTCGCGAATTTCGATCCGCGCATAGGCCTCCACCTCGTCGGCCAGGCCATCGAGCCGGTACTCGTCATGGACGAAGAGCTGGAAGACCCAAGGGTCTTGTTGCTCCGCGACCGAGCCCGTGAGCACCTGCTGGATCTTGTCGCGGAACTCGGCCAGCCACGCCTCCGGGCGCGCCTCGACGCCGGCGGGCCGGATCTCGAACAAGGCGCCGACGTTGCGGCCGTCGTCGAGCAAAAAGACCTGGTGTTCGGGATCGTAGTCGAGCCAGGGCAGATGGTTGGTGAAACTGCTCGGCCGCTCGTAGCGCCGCCTGACGTCCGCCTCGGTGGGCGGCGTGGTCCGGTCGAACGGCCCGCGTGGCGCGGGTTCGATGGCTCGGGGTTTGGATAAAAACGAAAACTGCGGCATCACCACCCCTCCGCTTCGCCCGGCAGGGCGTATTCCACCGTCTCGTACATCGGAAAACTGGTTGCATAGCCCGGCACCGGATGGCCCTGGGGCGAGATGTGCGGGAAAACGTACAGGACGAGGTCCGGATTCGGCAGGCGCGGGAACAGGTGCTGGATCTCGGTGTGGGCCTCGCGGGTCCAGCCGTCCAGGTTCAGGGCGGCATCGCCGGGGCCGCGCGCACCCCGCTCCCGTCGGGCGCCTTCCGTTCGGCGCTGCCGGGTTTTTTCGAAATGGGCATCGTAAACCTCCCGCATGGTGGGTCCCCCCTGCGGCAGAAGGGTGTCCTTGCTGCCGGTGGCGCAGCCGACCAGGAGGCTAATCGAGATCATGGTCACGGCCCGCGTGAACGGCTGGGGTAGCGTGCGCATAGTCGAGTTTCCTGCCCTTGGGTTCGTAATCGATGGGGAGCTCCCGGTCCACGTGGACCGCGAGTTCGACGCCGGTGTCGACGAACACGGCATCGAAGGATTGGCTCTGCCGCTCGGCGATCCAGCGGGCCACCTCGTTGGCGCCTTCCGAGACGACCTCACCGGCGGCGTACTGCTCCGGGCTGCCCGTGACCGTGCTGGTGTAGCCGCCGAGCGGCGTTACCCCGATCGTGGTCTTAGAGCGGGCGTAGGCCCGACCCGCCGCCTCGACGCCCTTCGCCAGAATGCGCCCGCCCAGATATTGCGCGGCGTTGGTCACGCGCGCCCCGGTTACGCAGGGGATGCCGCGCCGGTCCGAGATCCAGCCGAGAGGCTCGGTGGCGCTGCCGGTGGCGGGGGCGGCGCGCCCTGGGCCTGGGCGCTCTGCTGCTCTTTCCGCTGCAGACTCTGATCATCGGAACTCAGGGTGCGGATCGTGCCGTCGTCGAACACGAACGTGATCGAATGCACGGTGCCCCGGACACACGAGAGCGCCCAGTCGCCGATCGCGGTCCCGGAAAAGATCATGCCGTCGACGCCCGGAATCTCGAGCCCGTTGGCGGCGAGGTTGTCGGAGCCCACGATCACCTTGAAGGGATACGGGTCCTCCACCTGGCCTTTGATCGGAATCCGCCCGATCAGCGCGGTCATGCCGGTGGAGCCGATCAGGGTGGCGTTCCGCGGCACCGTGTAGGCCGGTTCCGGCGCAGCGGCGGGATGGGCGGCACCCCCGCCGGGCCCGGCATGGTCCAGGAGGGGGTTTTCGCCGACGCCGTGCAGCAGGCTTCCGCCCGAACGGGCCGCCTCGGCGGTCGCGGTGGCGGTCCGGGACACGGCGTCGCCGGCGCGTTTGACCAGGCTGGACCCGAGCGGATCGACCCACACCACCGCGGCGTTCAGGGCGGCCGGATCGAGGTCGACCGCCGCACCGTCCGACGGATCGGACGAGCCCGGCGGCGCGACCAGTCCCAGGCGGTTGGAGAGATCGTCGAGGCGGGATGACAGGCGGGTGTATTCATCGTTGCGCTGTGCGGCCTGGTCCCGGCGAACCGCCGCCGTGACCTCGTTCGTGACTTGGGTCGCGATGTCGTTGCGCTGCTTCAGGAGTTCCGCGTTCTCGCGCCGAAGCTGCGCCATCTCCGACTTGGCCGAGGCGACCTGGGCGGTCAGCGCGCGGATGGTGTCCGCCGGAGAATCGGCATCCGGCGCGGGTGCCTTCGGCACCTCGGCGACCGGAAGCTCGGACTCGGCTGTCGCCGCCTTTTTGCCGCACGAGCGGAATCCCGCGAAGAGCGCGAGCACCAGTGCGAACGTGCCGAGAATCGGCAGGAGCTTATTGCCGCCCATCGAGCGCGTCCTCGAACGGCCGGCTGGACACGAGATAGGCGGCCGTCACGTCCCGTTCGTCGCCTTTGGGGTAGAGCCTCGCGTGTTGGAAGGTGCAGGCGAGCCAGGCGCCCCGGAGCGTTCGGGGATCGAGGATCACGTCCTCGAACGTTCAGCAGGCGCTCTGGGGCGTAGAGATGCTGCGCCGCCACCCGGGTCAGGGTGACGTAGTCCGTCCCGGCGGACCGGTTTTCGGCAACGTCCGTCGCTGCCGCATCCACCGGCGCGGCGGAGGGCTTCCCTTCCGGAATCGACACTTCGATGGGGCGGGTATCGGCTATCCGGTCCGAGGCCGAGAGATCCAGGAGGTAGGTGTTGCCCGTGCCCAAGGCCTCGATCCGCACTCGTTGCGGTCCGAACGGCTTGAGCGCCGTCCAATAGATGGTCCCGTCATTGAGGATCTGGGTCCTGAGGACATCGGGGGTCAGTGTCGGCGGCAGCCCCGCCCGCACCGCGACCGGAAACGACACCAGGCGCTCCTGCCCGACCGGGAGGGTGATCTGGAGCGGCAGTTTGTGCCAGGTCAGCCGCTCGATCGGAAGCGCGCCGGGTGCTGCCTCGGGCTCGACGTCGAGCCCGAGGCCCGGTGGGATGTCGGAACCCGTGTTGGTGAACGCGGTTTCCGGCACCGAAGCCGATGCGGAGAGCGCGTGGACACCGCTCTCCCCCTCCGTGTCGGCAGACGCGCCGACCGGCTCCTCCGCACGGGTCGCGACGGTCAACAGCAGAAGGGTGGACAGAACGACGAGATGCGGATTCATGAGCCGAGTTTGAATATCGGGGGTAAGGCCGGCCGTGACGTCTCGCTGCCCTCGATTCGTTCGGGCGGACTCGCGAAACAATCAAGGGCCAGGCCAAACGGGTTGACCTCGGGGCTGACGTCGTATGCCACCACCCGGATGGGGTAGCGGATGTCGACCGTCTTCACCGGCATCCCACGAACATGCTCCTCGATCCGGAAGTCGATCCGCGCGATCCAGACGCCATTCCCCTTGACCTCGACGCTGGATTCCTCGTAAGTATGGCCCGGCACGTCGTGGATGGCGCGTTTTCGGTCCGTCAGTTCGCCACGTTTGGCGCGGGCCTCGAGATCGCTCCTCAGTTCGTCCTGGCAGGCGGGTGTCAGATAGTTCTGAGCTTTGAAGAGCACGAGGCCATAGTCCTCCTCGCCGTTTCGCGGCCAGTAATTGAGCAGCTGAAAGATGTATCGGGCGAAGCCGTAGATATGCTCCGGCCTCGGATCGTCCCGATGGATCATGCCACCCGATCGGAGGTCCGGCGGAAGGAAGAGGCGCGCGTCCTTCTTCGCGTCCTCCCAGCCGTGCCAAAGGACAAGAATGACGACGAACAGCCCTGCGATCACTGCGCGCAGCGTGTTGATATGGGACCTAAGGTTCTCGTTTTCGGCGCGGTAACGCAGTCCCATGTCCGTTTCAATCGCGGAGGGCGTCGCGGCCAAGGCTCATTTGGTACGAGCCGTCCGGAAACCGAAACCGGGCGGACTCTCCCCGGAAATTGAACTGACAGCGGACGAAACCGAGGTCCGCCAGGAAAAGATGCACCCGCTGTTGAAGATAGAAGTGCGGGCGGCCACGTTTCAGCCGCTGATAGAGCCCCGCCCCGAAATAGACGAAGGCGATCGCGCCGATCATGGCGACCCCGAGGGCCATCGCGAGACGCCCCAGGATCAGGCCGATGACCACGCTCGGCGGAAACAGCAAGGCCGCCGCCAGCTTGATGGCCGTACCCAACTCCGAATCGGCATACCCCCGGAAGATGACCGGCTCCTCGTTGAGCCGATCCCCGAGAATATCGGGTGTCTCAGATGAGCCGGCCATCAGATGACACCCGCGGCTTCACCCAGCAGATAAGACACGAACAGGAAAATGGCGGCGCCGGCCACCGCTCCGAGGCCCAGTTCGCCCCACTCTTTTCGGCCCTGCCGAACCTGATTGAGATCGGCGAGAACATGCCAGGAGAGCCAGAGAAAGCCGGCCACCGCCAGGAACAATCCGATGACGATCCCGCCATCCTTGATGTAGCCCTTGATGAGGTTGAGCCAGTCGCCCGCGGCCGGTGAAGTCGTCGGCGGCACGGGCGTCGGCAGCGCGGCGAAGGCGGTGTCCGCCAGGATCAAGGAGGCAAGCATGACCGATCGTGCTCGCCGAACGGTGTGTTTGAGGGTGCGTTTCACATGCGTCATGAGCTTTTTCCGATAGCGATCACAGTGACATGATTCACCGGCTCAGCGCCGGTAATCGCCCTTGAGCGGTGGAAACTCTCTCGGCGTCGTGCGTGGTGCTTCGATGTGTTCACGGATGCCGAGTTTGACGTGCTCGATGTCCTGGCGAAGCCAGCCATAATGGAATCTGACCCGCGACTCCGGATTGGCTTGGGTTTCGGCTTCGGCGATCAGGGGCGCCAGGGCGTCCAACTCATGGATCAGGCGGGCGAGCGCGGCCCGCTCGCCGTCGTCATCGGCACGGGCGGCAGTCGTGAAACAACAGAAAAGCGCCAGCAGCGCATTACGCATAGAGGGTCTCCGAGTTGCTCGGCGGCGAGTGTGCCCAAGGCGGCACGCAAAGTGCCAACAAAAACCCTTGTATGCTCTAAAAAGGGTTTTACGGATGGCTTGACCATCAGTCGAACCTCCCGTCGAACCCGATTAAAATGAAATGAATTGGCGGGATTAACCTCATTCCCGCAACATCGAAGACTTGGGCTGCAAAGCCGTCCGTCCGACCCAGACTGCGTCCACGGCGCCAACGGGTCCGCGACCATCTACTCAACCTAAATGTACGCAGCCATTGGGCAAATGCCGCACCAAGGCTAGCGAATTGCCGTAAATGGGAGGAACTCCATGCGCGAGGAGACTGAAGCGCCTACTACATTGTCCGCTTTGGTGGAAGCCTATTGCCGGGAAGTCGTCTTGAGCCCGGGATCGATCCGCAACTACCGCATCACCGCCCGCGTATTCAAGCGGGATACAGGCGTCGATGAATTAAGCAAGATTGACAAGAATCTCGTCATCGCGTGGCGGGACACTGTCCTTCAGCGGGTCACTGTGGTGACGTGGAACAGTTATCTTACATACCTCAGAATCGCATTCTCCTTTGCGGTTCGCTCGGGATGGATCGAGCATAACCCGTTTCAATACGTCAAACAGCTTGGAGCCTGGAAGAAGCGCAAAAAGACAGTGCCCGATGAGGTAACGCGCCGAGCCATCCGTTTGCTGCAAGAACCCGACGAGCCGATCAAACCGGGCTGGTTTTGGGTTATCGTTGTTCGCCTTCTTTTCTTTACCGGCATGCGTGCCCGGCAATTGACTGCCCTACGTTGGAACCACATCGACTTCACACACAAGACCATGCTGTTGGCAGTCGAAGGCAGCAAGACGAAACGCGAGTGGATCATCCCGATCCCGCCAGACTGTGTGGAGGATTTACTGTATCTTCGCAACCGAACGCTCAGAGTCAATCCAAACGCGGTAACGCTTCACCACCAGGTATTTCGCATTCAACTCTTCAACCGGGAGTACAAACGCCAGGAATTAACGACAGATCAGGTAAGCGGTTTTTTTCGGCGCCTCTCCCAGACCTTGGGCGCACCCATTACATCGCGACGTCTGCGCCATACGATGGCGACGAAACTCGCTCAAGGTCAGCAACCGTACCTTAAGTCACTTCAATTTCTCCTGGGTCATACCTGTCTGCGAACGACCTTGGAGTATGTCGAGCCGGAAATGGGGCAGCTGCGATCCGTGCTGACCAGACTGCGCCTGGATTAGGGGATTTGCCACATCTTGCAAGTACTAAACAGATCTGGTCAAGGTTTTGATACTAGCCGGAAGTCAAAAGGGACCATTGACACATTCGTAATGTGCGGGTCGTAGGTTCAAATCCTATCACCGGCTCCACGCCTTACAGGCGCGAGCGCTCTGTTTCTTCGGTTCATCATCGTCCCCGGGACTCCATCCCCGGGTAACATGCCGGAGAGGGCGCCATGGCCATCTGTATCACCATCACCAGCACCAAGGGCGGCGTCGGCAAGACCACGCTGACCGCCAATCTCGGCGCCTATCTCGCCGATCTCGGCCAGACCGCCCTCCTCGTCGACGCCGATCCCCAACCGACCCTCTCCAGCTTTTTTCCGCTCCGATACCGCGCTCCGGGCGGTCTCACCCGGCTGATGGTCGAGGCGGCCTGCGAGGACGTGGTCAGCCAGACCACCCTCGACCGCCTCGATCTCGTCTATTCCGACGATCCGGACGGCAAGCTCCGCGACTGGATCCGCGACGCCGTCGACGGGCGGGTGCGTCTCAAGCACCTCCTCGGCCGTCCGCCGTTTGCCCAGTACGATATCATCCTGATCGACACCCAGGGCGCGGTTGGGCCCCTCCAGGACGCCGCGGTCGCCGCCGCCGATATCCTCCTCTCCCCCATCCCGCCGGAAATCCTCTCGGCCCGCGAGTTCGTCCGCGGCACCGTCACCATGCTGGAACGGCTACGGCCCATGGCGTTCCTCGGCGCCCCCATCGGTCCCTTGCGCGGTGTCCTTTACCGCCTGGACCGCTCGCGCGATGCCCGGCGTTTCGCCGCCGCCCTCGGGCTCGAACCGCTGATCCCTGCCTCCGCGTAGCCGTAGGGTCGGATGTTTGATCGGAGTCTGCGCGGCTAGCGCAGGTGGAGATCAAACATAAGGCAACCGACACCGTGTCAAGTCATTGTGGATCCAGGTCCCGATCCCACTATTGGGTCGGGACCGGTCGAACGCGGGCCGCCGAAGGCAATACTCGTCGCCAATTTTTTTACTCCTTTTGGTGACTTGGATGTCCCAAAAGGTTTCGCAAAAATGGCGATGCAATCGGCTTTTCCGCTTCGAACAGTATGGCTTGCATCGGATAGCGCGTGGGATTTGAGCCATATTCTTTTATCAGCGCCTCCGTCAACGCCTCGGAGATCTCCTCGGGATCGACACCGCCGCGATCTCGTATTTCTGTGATAACCGGAGTGAACACAAGTGCCCGCGCGAACGCCGCCACGTCCAGAATATCGTGTTCCTTTCGCTCGACCGAGATGACGATTCGATCAAAGCCGGCGCGAATCAGCTTTTCTTTGATCGGATCGATTTGATGGCAGGCAACGGGATCGAAGAGGAAACGAGGTGTATCCGACGGAAAGAATTGTTTCAGCACCTCAAAGCTCAAGCTGGCGAATGGATTGTAATGCTCCGAGTCCCAGACGCGGAGCAAGTACCGCCCTCCGCGCCTCAATGTCCGGTATGCCTCGCGAAACCCCGCCTCTTTATCGAAGAACATGACCCCAAACTGGCAGACCACCGCATCGAACGCCTCATCGTCGAACGGCAGCGCCGTGGCATCCGCGACTTGGAACGCGACCTGCTCGTGAGGGAGAAACTTTTTGCGGGCGGCCTCCATCATGGAATCGCTGATATCGATCGCGGTCAATCGCACGTCCTTGGCAAGCTCATTACACAAGTGCCGGGTCACGATTCCCGTGCCCGCGGCGATTTCGAGCACGTCACGGACTGATCTTTCCGCTACGCGTCGTGCGGTGTCGGCTCCATAGTGCTCGAAAAGCACGGGTCCGAGATCCTGATCGTAAGGGGTGACGACATCACCTTCATAACCTGCCATAGATCACTCTCTAGAAAATACAACGAAAGGACAAAAAGCGAGTTCAATCGCCCATCTCAGTAGATAAGCGAATACTGATAGTACTACATGTCCTACGACAGGGTGGTTTTCTGGACACAGACGGCCTAAAGCAGTCGTTCGTGGGGCTGGTATTTTTCAGACTGAATGACTGCTGAGGCCGACAATTGGCGGTCATCGCCGTGAACCGTCGACGGACCGAAATCTTGAAGAGCGCTGGCCGTATCCAGCGTGTGAATTAATTAACAGACTGAATGGGCTTATCGCCTCATCATAGCAACCGCCTCGATTTGAGGCAGATCTTACGGTTTGGCCGGTGACATTTACGGTCGGCGATTCAAACCGCCATCTCTCATCAACTTAGGAGGATATTCGCATGAAGCACCTGAACAAGTCCCTATTGGGAGCCATTGGGCTCGGACTGGGGCTGCAGACCGTCGCAGACGCCGCGCAAACGCCCAACTTCTACGAGTGCACCGGCCGGCACGTCAGCCTTACCCTGGTGGTGGGCAGCCAGGCAGAAGTTGGCATTCTCCCAACGCAAACGACCCTCAATCTGCAATTGGGCGAAAAAAGCTATCGCTTTCAGGAATCGGACATCGTCACCGAGTCAACCCTGATTGGCGATCTTTGGGAGGTGGTGTTGGAACACATACCGGACCTCCACATCAAACATGCGTCCGTGGTGATTCCATCCGTCTCGTTGGGAGAGTCGCCGGTCACCTTCAAGAGCCAGCTTGTCCTGACCACGGTGAACACGCCGTTCATCCCCACGCCCTTTGAGGGGGTGGTCAATCCTTCCAAATACATCGATGTCGCCTGCACGGCTTCGATGGTTTATTTTTAGGCTAGTTGCGTCCGAGCGGCGATAGGCGTTCCGGCATCGAGCGGTTGTTGTCGGAGGCCGCGTTCGAGCCACTAAGTCTTGACCCGAGGCCATCCGCGGTTCGGCGAGACAATCGAGATTCACGCCCGAAATCGCGCGCTGTAAGGTGGCGGCACCGGTCAATGATCCGACTGGATAAACCGGATGACGCCTCGCCGCCACTCGGCAAAAACGTCACGGGCAGCGCCTCGTTTGGGGCTGCCCGTGAATCCGCGAGCACCGAAGTCCGTCCAGAACCCGAACGTTCGGCGGCAGCCTGGTCCGTCTCAGACTCGCCGGTGTTTTTCCGATCCTTTACCTCGACGCTTTGCTGTTTCAATGTTGAATGACGGCCAAGAACGAGCTCCGGAAGTTTGTTTTCGAGTGGGTGGTTTTCGGTCTAATCGGCCATTCACGCTGACCAATACCGGCCTTTCGCCAATGGCGGCTTTGTTCAGAATCGAAAAGCATACAGGATTAGGAGCCGCTATTCGCCCGATCGCTTAGCACGAGGTCGTCTTACGGCATAACCGCCCTGAATTAAGCCGCGCCGCGAAGCGGCGTCGGCATGAATGAATAGTTAGGTACCATCCGAACTCACCTGTCCGCTGGAGATTAGCCAACTGCTACTGGAGGAACTTGAGCAGCCGCTCAGTCACGAGTTCGGTCTCCGCAGCCACGATGTCATGCCCCGCTCTGGGAACGAGTATCGTCTCGACATGCGGCATGAGCGACTCGACGCGCTCGATTGCTTCGTGAGGGTCGGCCGTTGCTCCGTCGCACTCGCCAAGGATATCGAGCGTCGGTACCTCAATTCGCTGTAAATCCTCGTCGGACATCACTGCCGCCCGCACTGGAGGGAACATCGTGCCGTAGCTCTCCCGCACGAGTAGTATTTCGTCAATTCTCCGATCAAACTCCTCGGGATACTTGACCGCGATGCTTGGCATGATCCAGCGACAATACTCCTCAAGCGACTCCCGCCGCCCATCTGCAACGGACATCAGGCGTGCAACGAACTCCTGCGGGATGGGCGCGCCAATCATGACGGGTGCGATCCAAACGAGCTTACTCACCCGTTGAGGTGCATGCAGTGCGTACTCGGCTGAAGCGTAGCAGCCGTACGATTGCCCCGCCATTGGGATGCCATTGGTCAAGCCTAGCCCGTCGAGTACGGCATCAAGCCACAGCCGAAGATCGTCGACGCCGCGCACCGGGCGCGTTGGCACACTACGGCCCTCGTCATGGATGGTGTCGAGTGCCTATATGCGAAAACTTGTGGCGAGCGGCTGGCGGGACCTAGCAAGACCATTTCGGTCGGTGGTTTCCCCGCTTCGAAAACGAGATGGCCAAAAGCAGTCATTCGAAGCGGCTCATGATCCGCGCCAGTCGCTCAATTGCGGCACCGATCCGGTCCGACCGGATCATTCCGTAGCCTAAAACCACGCCGTTAGGTGCCGGCTTTTCGACCGAGTATCGCTCGAGGGCATAAAGGCGGATGCCATCCGCCGCCGCTTCCCTGACCAATTCGGTGGCCGGAATCTCCCGGCTCAGCTTCACCGCCAGGTGCAGGCCCACCGCATCCCCTATTGGCTGCAACCGATCGCCGCCGTGCTGCGACAAGGCATGAAGCAGCACCGCGCGCCGCTCTGCGTAGATCTTGCCCATCTTGCGCACATGGCGAGCCAGATGGCCCTCGTCGATGAAGGCCGCCAGGGTGTCCTGAGACGGCGTCGGACAATGCCAGTCGGCACGAGCCTTGGCAGCGACGAGTACATCCCGCGCCCAGGGCGGAGCCACCACGAACCCGAGGCGCAGCTCCGGGAACAGGCTCTTGGAGAAGGTCCCGACATAGCAAACCGAGCCGCTTCGGTCGAGCGTCTGCAATGCATCCAATGGCCGGCCACCCAGGCGAAACTCGCCGTCGTAATCGTCTTCCACCACTACGGCGCCCCTTTCCTGCGCGAATTCGAGCAGGGCAACTCGGCGCTTCGCGGACAAGGTGATGCCCAGGGGAAACTGGTGGGAGGGTGTGACGCAGATCACCCCGGCATCGGCCGGCAGGCAATCGATCCTCAGCCCTTCCTCATCAACCGGGATGGCGGCGATTCTGGCACCAGCGGCGGTAAAGGCATCCCGCAGCGGCGGATAGCCCGGTTCTTCGACCGCGACCACGGTTCGGCCCGGCGTGACCAGGATGCGGGCCAGCAGGTCAAATGCCTGCTGGGCGCCCGCCGTGACCACGATTTGTTCCGGCGAACAGGAAACCGCCCGGGCGAAGGAGACGTGTTTGGCGATCGCCGCGCGCAGCGCCGGCCAGCCCTGCGGGTGGTCGTAGACTGCCGGCGTCTTCGACCAGGCTCTCAGTGCCCTGGCGGACAGGCGCCGCCAGACCGGAAAGGAAAACGCCGATTTGTCGGGCAGCCCGAGCCTGAAGTCGAAATGGCAGGATTCGACGCCCGCAGGCAGCACCGGCTGAGCCCGGCGCCAGGCTTCGTTCAAACGGCCGTCCGCCCCGGGTTCGCTGGACAGATGATGAGCCGGGCGCGGCGAGATGTCGGCCACATAGGTACCGGAACCCGATCGAACGGTCAGATAGCCCTCGCTCAACAATAGCTCGTACGCCGCTACCGCGGTATTGCGCGACACACCGATCGCTGCGGCAAATGCCCGGGTCGAAGGCAGTCGCGTACCGGACTGGAGCCGTCCGTCGAGGATCGCCTCCCGCAGCTGGCAATACACGGAGCGCAGCAGTTCTCGGGAACCCTTGCGCGGCAGGGTGATGGGTAATTCGAAAAGTGGCTCCATGATTTTTGTCATTTGTGGTCCTTTTCCGCTATTACTCGCCGCCTTATTGTGTCCGTACCGTCAGTCACTATTTGGCAAAGGAGCATCTTATGTTAGCAACCGAACCGTTCATCCCGGCAGCCGCGGGCAACCATCAGCTGCCGTGGATTTCAGTGGGCCACGGTATTTCCAAGAAGCTGCTGGCCCTGTTTCCCGAGCGCGGCGAATGGGTCACGCTGCTGCGCCTGGAGCCGGGAGCACGCATCCCCCTGCATCGGCATCAGGGCGAGGTTCACGGCTACCTCCTCAGCGGATGCCGGCGCCTCGATCCGGAGGGACGACTGCTGGGTCCCGGCGATTACGAGTACGAGCCGGCCGGTCATGTCGACACCTGGACTGCCGAGGGCGATGCCCCCTTCGTGAGTCTGTTTTTCGTGCGCGGCGCGGTCGAGTACCTCGACTTGGACGGCTCCGTCCTGCGCCGGGAAACGGCCGCCACCAATGCCGAGGAATACCACCGCGCCTGCTCCGAGCAGGGCTTCGTCCCGCTCGATCTATGTCGTTGATCGCGGGGGTAACGTTCTCGAGAACAGGAGTGCCGATCATGTTCCCATCCGAGATTTCCGCGGTCGATCATCATCCCCGGAAGCGCGTATCGGTCCTGGATACCGAGATGAGCTACGTCGATGTCGGCAAAGGCGACCCCATCGTCTTCCTGCATGGCAACCCGACCTGGTCCTACCTCTGGCGCAACATCATCCCTCACGTCCAGAACCTCGGCCGCTGCCTCGCTCCGGATCTGGTGGGCATGGGCCAGTCGGGCCGTTCGGCTGCGTCGAGCTATCGGTTCTTCGATCACGCCAACTATCTGGATGCCTGGTTCGAGGCGGTGGGCATCGGTGCTCGGGTGATGCTGGTGGTCCACGACTGGGGCTCAGCCCTGGGCTTCCATTGGGCCCGCCGCCACCCGGACCGCGTGCAGGGGATCGCCTACATGGAAGCCCTCGTGCAACCGAGGCTGTGGGCCGATTTCCCTCCGCCGCGAGAGCGGATCTTCCGCGCCCTCCGCTCGGACGAGGGCGTCAGGATGATCGCGGAGGAAAACTTCTTCGTCGAGACCGTGTTGCCGAAAAGCGTCCTGCGGAGTTTGACCAAGGAAGAAATGGAGGCCTACCGTGCCCCTTTCCACACGCCGGAATCCCGGCCGCTGACGCTGGCCTGGGCCCGCGAGTTGCCTATCGATGGCGAGCCGCGGGATGTCGCCGAAGTGGTCGAAACCTACGGGGCCTGGCTCGCGGCCAGCGATATTCCCAAGCTGTTCATCAACGCGGAACCGGGCGCATTGCTGGGAGCGCGCGCACGCCGATTCTGCCGGCAGTGGCCGAACCAGACCGAAATCACCGTGCCGGGCATCCATTACCTGCAGGAAGATTCGCCCCACGAAATCGGCGCGGCGCTGGCGCGGTTCGTCGCGCGGCTCCGCGCTTTGCCGGCCCCGCGCGTATGACGGAGAGCATCGGCCAGTGTGGGCGGCCTTCCATCTTCTGCTCCACCAGGAACAAGGTGCCCAGCATGACCAAGGCTATGTGATAGGCATCCCAGCGGCGGACCTGGTAATCGGCCAGAACGCAGAGGATGGGGCCCGAAATATGGCGCCGTTGATTTGACTGCATGATCGATTGGTTGTGCCCCGTTAAGTCTTTCTGAAAGCGTCTCTTGCTCACTGGGATGTGCCGAGGCATTCGTTCAGGTTGACCGGTCATGATAAGATGCCTCGTCGACAGTCTCCCGAGCTTAGAGCGTTTTCCGGATCGGTGTAAGGGATTCGGATATGTAGGTCGGCAATCCCTTGCCGACGTATCGGCTCGGCGAAGGGCTTTGTCGGCAAGG
>NZ_JAFIBZ010000029.1:0-72209 GCF_017832375.1 Methylocaldum sp. RMAD-M
AAAACCCTGCTTCAACGGCTGGCGCGCGCCGCGGCGTTCGCTAAGCCTCGACCCGAGTGGCAAATTCGCTTGGCTGAAGTTCATCGCTAATCAGGAAAAACTTTTGCGCAAAATTTGGGCAGCACGCCAAAATAAAAAAGGCCTGCATCGCTGCAAGCCTTTGATATTCCTGGTGGGCCGTGCTGGATTCGAACCAGCGACCACTGCATTAAAAGTGCAATGCTCTACCGACTGAGCTAACGGCCCAAAGAAGCGGAAATTATAATGACTGATTTCTTGTTCTTCAAGTCCATTACAAATGCTCTTTGCAATCCGCGACGGATCGAAGATCGGAATGAGCATTCATAATCTCTGGGCTTCCGTGTGCCTTCGATGGAAGGGATAATCACGGCTTCTCCCGCTTGCACCGCCGGCCCCACTCTGTCTCACTGTCTTTCCAGATATCCATGGCGCGCCTGAAATCCCCGCGCGCGTAACATTGCGTTATCCTAACCTGCCTGACAATTACTAAATCTACCAAACTATCGGCTATCGACCGGTCTTTTCCGGTCGTCGCATGAATCAATGTGGTGATCTGCGATTACCGCCATTACCGAAACTGCGCCGAGCTATGAGATTCACAAAAAGTCTTTTCAATACGCTGCTTTTATCCTTTTTTCTTTTCGCCCTGAGCGGATGTGTTTATTTCCGGCTGCTGGAAGCAAAAAATCAACTGGCCGACTTCGAACGGAATTTCCGGGTTCAGGTGACCGATGACTATTTTCACCTTGATTTCTTGCACCCGGTGCTATTGAGCGAGGATTTCCGCTATCTAACCAAACTCCATCCCAGCCGAATCGAAAAATTGCCACTGGGGTACCGGTGGTACCTGGATTTCCACCAAATGGATAGCCCTGCTCAGCCGGGAAAAACCATCGTTTTCCGCATGACGTTCAACGGGAAAGACAAACTCTCCGGCTGGGATTTCTCGCCGGTTTTTCTGGAAATGGCCCCCGCGACGTTTCTTGAGGCATCGATCAGGTCTCTCGGCAAAGGCAAGGTTGACGAGGGTCGTCGACAGTTGAAGGTCGATGCGGAAGACCTGCCGAGGGTTTCGGCAGCCCCTCCAAACCGGCGAAAAATTTTGGAAGTGTTGGGCCACCCGGCGGAAGAATCGCTGAAGGACGGTATGACGCTCTATGTTTACCGATTCAAGGCCGACGCCGTTCCGCTGGGTGAAGAAGGCGAAAATAGGCGGATTGCCGTAGCCAGACTTTATTTCAATCCGGTTACGGACGAATTGGTAAGAATGTCCAGCCGCTTTGTAGGCTTGAAGATCGCCATCGATTACCGAAAGCTCATCCAACTGAGCGGTCCCGGTTGAGATTTGTCGGTAAGAATCACCAGGGAACCTTCAACCTGTCTCACGGTCATTACAGTAAATACCAAGTGTTTTACTTGGTTTTTTAAGTTAAGACCGGAGGTTGTTATGGCCGTATTAGAAGCTACGACGTTAGTACTGGCACTTGGAACGATGTTCGGTATTTTGATTTCTCGCTTCAAGTAATTCAGTAGACCGTCAAAACGCGGCCGGTGTAGGTGTTTACGCTCTTGACGAATAAATGCATCGGCCGCGTCATTGATGAATTCCCGAGCCGCCTGTTTTCGCCCATTGGACCAAGACGGCGGCGTTTTTTTTCGGCTCTATTCGGTCCGGCGATCTACCTGCTGTGAGCCCCGGACCACGAATCATTAGCTCTTTTTTAACCGCACGATGCCCATCAGCCTCAAACCCAAGCGTTCGTAGAAGGGTTCGCTGATGCCTTTACGAATCTTGCGGATGAAATACTTCTCGAATGCGATCTTGGCCAAGTGTACCCAGCGCCCCTTGCTGGCCCAGGTGACGTTGCGCGGCGGAATCTGGGGACGGGCGATGAAGGCCACGCCGGTATCGCCGAGATCGGCCAGGCACAGGGCATTCCAGGTCGCCTTATGCGAGGGCTCCTTGCCGTCCAGCTGCTCGCGGATATTGTGCGCGGTAGCGGTCACCATGGATTCGATCATATAGCCGGTCTTGGGCGATCCCGTGGGTACGGGCGTGGCTTCCACCGGCGGAATGGCCACGCAGACGCCGACCGAGTAGATGTTCTTGAAAGTCGGGTTGCGCTGATACTCGTCGATTAGCACGAACCCCCTCGGATTCACCAGCCCTTCGATTCCGGCCACGGCATCGACGCCCTTGAAGGCGGGAATCATCATGGCGTGCTTGAACGGCAGCTCGTGCTTCTGCTTTTCCTGTCCCTTCTCGTCCACCTCAATCACATGCATCACGCCCTTCTCGATGCGGTCCACCTTGGCATTGGTGATGGCCTTGATGTGATGCTGGCGCAGTTCACCTTCCAAAAGACCCTTGGTGTCGCCCACGCCGCCCAAGCCGAGATGGCCGATATAGGGTTCGGAGGTAACGAAAGTGATCGGCACCCTGTCGCGAATCTCGCGCTTGCGGAGATCCGAATCGGCGATGAAGGCGTACTCGTAGGCCGGCCCGAAACAGGATGCACCCTGAACTGAACCGACGATGATCGGGCCCGGGTCCTTCACGAACTCGTCCCAGAATTCGCCGGCTTCGGCAGCGTGATCGACGTGGCAGACGGACTGCGTATGCCCGTGCGGACCGAATCCCGGCACTTCCTCGAACGCCAGCTTGGGCCCCGTGGCGATGACCAGGTAGTCGTAGTCGACATTGCTGCCGTCGGCCAGCTCGACCTGGTTTCGGTCGGGATGAACCCGAGTCACTTTCTGGTTGATGAAGTTAATCCCTTTTTTCTTGAGCATCGGCGCCAGTTCGACCTTGATGTCGTCCGGCTTTCGCCATTTGACGGCCACCCAAGGGTTCGACGGGACGAAGTGAAAAGTCGGGCTGTCCGAAATGACACAGACCTCGTCTTCTTTCCGGGCCAGGTGTTTCATTTCGAGAGCCATCGGAACGCCGCCTATGCCGGCGCCTAATATAACGATGCGGGCCATGATCAGCCTCCTCCGTTCTAGTTGTTAATCAGACTTTTGGTCGAACTACTTTGACGAACTACGCGACGCGCCGATCTCGCCGGCGTCCATATTGCATTCTGCCTCCAGCCACATCGCGTTGATGATGCCGAATGCGCAAGCGAAACCGACACCCAATATCCAAGCGAAATACCACATGTTTCTGCCTCAATATAAAGAATGCTGATCCTTCAGCACTTTCTCCGGGGTAACGCTACCCCACAACACCCTATACACCCAGCGGGTATAAGCCAGAACGATGGGCAGGAAGATCACCGTGATCCAAAAGGCCAAAGCCAGGGTGAAATGGCTGGAACTCGCGTCCCAGATAGTCAGGCTGTGATTCGGATCGGTCGACGAAATCACGAGATACGGAAACAGCCCGAAGCCAAGCGATAGCAGCACCCCGGTGATGCCCAGCGAACTGAACAAAAAAGCTCCGACGGACGTGTGTTCCAGGGCCGAACGCCAAGCCAGGAGCAACCCCCCGAAACCGAGCGCGGGCGCGACTAGCATCCAGGGATGGGACATGAACTGACGCAGCCAGCCGGACGTCATGGCCACCGTCTTGTTGAGCGGGTTGGACGGGGCATCCGTACCCGGCATGGCTGTGATCTCCGGAAGATTCATCCCGAAGACAACCCATAGAGCCGCCAGGGTCACAGCGCCGATTACCACGGGCCCCAGGACCCGCACCACCGCCAGTGCTCGACGGTAGAGCACGCCTTCGGTGCGCCACTTGAGGTAAATCGCACCGTGAAAAAGGCTGATGAGCAGGCCGAGCACGCCGCAGAACAGCGCGAAGGGATTGAGCAGGGCGAAGAAGCTGCCGTCGTAATACGGCCGGAGATCGGCATCGAAATGGAACGGCACGCCCTGAACCAGATTTCCCACCAGAACGCCCAAGAGGATCGGCGGCACCGCTCCTCCGATAAACAGCCCCCAATCCCAGGCATTGCGCCAGGCGGGATTCTCCAGCTTGCTTCGATAATCGAACCCCGCCGGTCGGAAGAACAAGGCGAACAACACCAGCAGCATGGCCACGTACAGCCCCGAGAACAGAGTCGCATAGACCAACGGCCACACGGCGAACAAGGCACCTCCTAAAAGGACCAGCCACACCTGATTGCCTTCCCAGGTTCCACCGACGGTATTGATGACGGCCCGGCGTTCGAGGTCGTTGCGCCCGACAAACGGCAGGAGCGCGCAGATGCCGAAATCGAATCCGGAAGTCAGGACGAAGGCGATGATGACCACCCCGGTGAACAGCCACCAAATAATTCTTAGAGTCTCGTAATCGAACATGGTTTTTCTCCCGGTATTACGGCACTGAAGCCGCCGGATTCGTCTCGAAGTAATACTTCCCGGTATGCAGACTGCTCGGCCCCAGACGCACGTACTTGATCATGAGGAACATCTCGATGATCAGCAGAGCGGTATAGAAGAACACGAATCCGCCGATGCTGAACCAGAGCTGGTCGGAACTGATGTTGGACGCGGACAGATGGGTCGGCAGCACGCCCGAGATGGTCCAGGGCTGACGGCCGTATTCCGCCACGAACCAGCCGGCCTCCGAAGCGATCCACGGCAGCGGGATGCACCAGGTGGCGAGCCTGAGCAGCCATTTCTTTTGGTCGGCTACGCGCGTCGCGCAGAAATAGAAGGCCATGGCGAACACAAACAGCATGGTGAACCCGGCCGCGACCATCAGGCGGAAAGTCCAGAACAAGGGAGCCACCCGCGGAATCGTGTCGTTGGCCGCCTGTTGAATCATCTCCTCGGAAGCGCTGGCCGGATCGGCGGTGTACTTCTTCAGCAACAGGCCATACCCGAGGTCGGTGATGTGCTGGTCGAACAAAGTCTTGGTCGGCTCGCTCTTGTCCCCTGCCCGAATTTTCTGCAACTGACCGTAGGCGATCATGCCGCTTCGGATGCGCTTGGCGCTCTCGGCCCGGAGGTCCTTTAAGCCCTTGACATCCTCGTCGACGGAGCGCGTGGCGATGAGTCCCAGTACGTAGGGCACCTTGATGGCGAAATGGGTCTTTTCCGCTTCCTGGTCCGGGAATCCGATTATGGTGAAACTGGCCGGCGGCTCGTGGGTGTCCCATTCCGCTTCGATGGCCGCGAGCTTGATCTTCTGTACCTCGCCCGAGGTATAACCGCTTTCGTCGCCGAGAACGATCACCGACAGCACCGAAGCCAAACCGAACGCCGCCGCGATGGAGAACGAACGGCGGGCGAAGCCGAGATCGCGCCGCCGGATCAGGTACCAGGCGCTGATGCCCAGCACGAACATGGAACCGGTGACATACCCAGCGGCAACGGTATGCACGAACTTGACCTGCGCCACCGGATTGAAGAACACGTCCGCGAACGACGCCATCTCCATGCGCAGGGTCTCGTAGTTGAACGCGGACCCGACCGGGTACTGCATCCAGCCGTTGGCGATGAGAATCCACAAGGCCGAGAAGCTGGTTCCGAAGGCGACCAGCCAGGTGACCGCCAAGTGCTGAACCTTGGTCAGTCTGTCCCAGCCGAAGAAAAATAGGCCCACCAAAGTGGATTCCAGGAAGAACGCCATCCAGCCTTCGCTGGCGAGGATAGGGCCGAAGATATCGCCGACGTAGTGGGAATAATAGGCCCAGTTGGTTCCGAACTGGAATTCCAGGGTGATGCCGGTGGTCACGCCCATCGCGAAGTTGATGGCGAACAGCTTGCCCCAGAATTTCGTCATGTCTTTATAGACTACCTTCCCGGTCATCACGTACACCGACTCCATGATGGCCAGAATGAAGGCCAGCCCCAGGGTCAGGGGCACGAACAGAAAGTGATACATGGCCGTGAGGCCGAATTGCAGCCTCGACAGGTTGACGATTTCTTCACCGGATATCATTTGATGCTTTCCTGGCGGACAAGAGGCGTGCGGTCTGATGAAAACAGATCCGCGACGGCGGGTTTCGGGACGTTTGGATCATGCCGGAAGAACGCGAACCACAAGACACTCAGCAGGACAATCTTGAGGACCAGAGCCAAGGCAATTTCCCACCGGAAATGGTCGCGTCCCTTTGAGAAATCTGAAGTGACGTTATTCATATCGAGTTTCCGGATGTTATTAGTTCGTGGGCTACGGCGCTGCGTTACCCATTGGTATCCGGTCTCACGAAAGAAAAAGCCGTCCCTGGCCAGGGGGGAAACGCCGTTCTTTAGGGTTGGTCCCGCATGTTCGCTGATGACGGCGGAGGCAGCTCGCCATCGTTTCCGGAGGGATTAGCCCTATATCACACTTTGCTAATGTAATAACAAGCTCCGTGCCAAGCCATATAACCCTTCCCTAGCAGGCCAAGAATCGGCTGCACCGCGATTTCGACGTTTCACCTGAAACGGCATTGAAACGGCGCGGTATATCCTGAAACAAAATGAAACTTAAAATACATCCGAGCGCTGGCAGCCCTCGTCAAGGCAAGACCTTGCCCTTCCGCTGCAAAGTTCAATTCGGTACAGGCGACGGGGGGCCGGCAAAAAACTTCGGTCGACAGAAAACGGAGCTCGAAACTCGTCCGATGGAGAACCTTGGTTGAAACCTGAGTCCCGATCCCCGCGTCTCAGGCGTAGTCCTTCGCGTCACAGCCACTGCACGCAACCCCAGGCAATCAACCCGAAGCCGATCAGTTTTCGTGTGCTTTCCCCTGCGCTGGGAACGTAGCGCTCCGCCAAGATCGCAAGGGTAATCAATCCCATCCACAGGACGTTCATGATGCCCACGGCGAACATCACCAGCATCTCCGCCCAACAGCAGCCCACGCAATAAAGACCGTGATGCAAGCCCAGTCGCAATCCGCCGCGCCAGCCGGGCCGTCCATGACTGAGAAGAAATCCCATGGGTGCGCGGCAGTGGCTCAGACAAGCCGTTTTCCATGGCGTGAATTGATAAAGGCCGCTCATAATCAGAATGGACCCAGACACCATGGAGCTGCGGCTATCCATCATCGGGGTTAGCCATCTCAAGCCGTGGAACTGCCACTGAAGCAAAGTGGCGATGATCCCGAACCCTACCCACAGCACGAAATAACCCAGTAGAAATGTCGGCAGATTAATCCGCGTTTCCGCCCGTCGCCCTCGGTCGATACGCACGATCAGCATCGTCATGGGCGCAACCACCGGCAGCATCATGGCCAGCATCATGATCAGCCACATCGACGCGGTCAGCCCGAAATCGGTCAAAGACCAACGCCAGGTACCGGTCGGCGGCATCCACATCCGGTCCATGGGCAAGCTGTTCATCGCCACTTGCTGCTGATAGAGCGCCCACCACGCGGCGATCGTGGCGGCGCCCAGTCCCGCGGCAATCAGCAAGCCCTGGATCGTACTCTTAGAAATTCTCGCCGAAACGGCCATGGCCTAGGAGTGATATACGAAAGGGGAGAAATAGCCGTTGCGCCCGGAAAACTCCCAATCGAAGCCATAATCCCGATAACGGTAAGACTCCGACTTTGCCACCACGGAAGGGTGAGACGGCACCACGCACAGAGGCGGATTGGCAATCGTGGCCTCGCCGCCGGCTATGCCGTCGATGGCGCGGATACTCACTTCCGCGAGATCGGACATCAGAAGACGCCGCTCCTTGCCGAGAGCCTCGTAGGTCATGGGCACGTGCTTCACACCGAGTACCTGGCCGACGAACCCCGCCAGTACGGCTGGATGTCCGCCGGACTGGCCGGAAAAGATTCGGACCAGAGCGTCCGACTGGGCACTATCCGCCCGTTCATCGAGATAAAGCGCCGCCTGCCAGTTGCCCTCCTTCATGTGTCCCGGCGCATAACACGCCAAAACCACATTGAGCCCGTCCAGCGTAACGCCTTCCGAACGACCTTTATCGATATGCCAGGCGACGAGCAGCTTGCAATCTCCTTCGCTAGGGGGATTGAACCACACGCACGGGCAGGCCGTTTCGCAGTTGCACGCTTCGAAATAGTTGCCTTCCAGATGCCAGGAATTGGATGTACTCATAAGTCGACTCCGTTAGATATGCTCGATGAATCGGCGTTTTTGGATAAATTCCGGTCTAAAACCGGGTTATCGATCCTTGGCTGTCTTGGACCTTTGAGGGCGAAACAGCGACGGATCGATGTCGAGCTCGCTCAGTTTCAGATATACCGCGCGCGGCGTCAGCTCCATCCATTCCGCCACCTGGTTGACGTCGCCCTGAAAACGCTTCAGCGCTTGCTCGAGGTATTCGCGTTCCGCTCGGTCCAAGACGTGTTTACGGATTGCCTTCCAGCCGCTTTCCAAAGGAGCGGCGCGATTCGGCCCGAGTTCGGCGTCTTTAATGAAGTTACCTTGAGTGAACAGCACCGCCCGTTCCAGGACGTTTTCCAGCTCTCGAACGTTGCCGGGCCACGAGTATGCCCGTAGCCTGTCCATGAGTTCGGCCGTCACGCCATGGATTTGCTTCCGGTAGCGAACGGCCAGACGCTTCAAGATCAGGTCGACCAGATGAGGGATGTCTTCCGGTCGTTCGGAGAGCGGCGGGATTTCCAATTTCACGACGTTGATACGGTAGTACAGATCCTTGCGGAAACTCCCGTCGGCTACTGCCTTTTCCAAATCGCAGTTTGTGGCGGCAATGATCCGCGTGTCGACACTCAAAGTGCGGTGCCCCCCTACCCGCTCCAACTCGCCCTCCTGCAATACCCGGAGCAGCTTGGTCTGCACCGCCGGCGTCAGTGAATCCACCTCGTCCAAGAACAAGGTTCCGCCATCGGCCCGCTCGAAATAACCCCGGTGAACCTCGATGGCACCCGTAAATGCCCCCTTCTCGTGGCCGAACAGCACGCTCTCCACCAAACCTTCGGGAATCGCCCCGCAGTTCACGGCGATGAAGGGTTTTTCGCTGCGCTCGCTCATGGCATGGATAGCACGCGCGACCAACTCCTTGCCTACCCCCGTCTCGCCGCGGATCAACACCGTGGCCGGGGTAGGCGCCACGATTTCGATCGCTCGCAATACCTGCTGCATGGCGGGCGACTGTGCCACGATGACCGGCCGTTCGACGCCCGGGAGCGTGGGACAGCGGCCGCTCATTTGGCACCATATCCGATGCATACGCTCTTCAATGCGGGCTTGTAAGTCGCCGGCAAGCGTCTGATCCGGCTTAGACTCCGGTTGGTTTCGATATTCGACCCCCGACAACCCAGCGGCGGTCTCGGGATTCAGATAGACCCCCACTTGACAGCCGTCATGGCCGAGCGCGATACGCCGCTCCAGCACGACCTTGGCGTAGCCGAAGTTGCGCGCCGCGATGGCGCCGAACACGCTGGACGTCATTCGGCACAATTCCGGTGAGTTCTTCACCCCCTCGCCGAACGGGCAGCAACTGCTGGCCACACGAATGCACTCGGCATCGCTGGAAACCAATGAAAAATGGCCGCCGATCTTATTCTTGAGTCCAATGATCAAGTCCGCGTAGCGCTCTCGATCGAGAGCCTCATCGAGGCCGTATTCGGCGCGGAACGTCTCCTCGAAAAACCGGCCCGCGCTACGGGCGATTCGCTCGATGATCTGCTCCGCCTGCGCCGTGCCCGCCTCCTCGCACAGATCCATCAGTTCGATGACGAAGGTCTGGAGAAATCCAATCGGCGTCAATTGCGAAAAGCTTGCCTGGTTCATAAAGGGCGCTCGTGCTACATCATGGACTTAATAGCCTAAACCTGATTTTCGAATTAAGAAATCATTTTTCATCAACTGAAATAACATTTCATAAACATATCGAATAGCTATTTACTACAATACTGATTTTATTGGCTTTTTTCGTTAAATAATCCTGGCATACAAGCTGCTGCAAAAGCACGTCCCACTTTAGGACACTGGCGCAATCTGATTACAACATTACAAAAAGAACATTCCACGAGGATAACTTTTATGTCTCAAGAAAGACCGCCGCTCGATCCGCATCCCTTAAGTCCGTATGTTTCCTGGGCGGGACACCGCAACCGCGATCCGATCCTGGAGGTTTTCAAGCAGAAATTCCCGTCGACACCGGGCAAAGTCCTGGAGTTCGCCAGCGGGAGCGGCATGCACATCAACTATTTCGCGCCATATTTCCCGCATCTGACGTTCCATCCGACCGACCTGAACGAGCACGCCCTGGAAAACATCATGCGGGTTACCTGGGAAAACCGAGTGCAGAACGTCGCACGGCCGAGCCAGCTCGATCTGACGCGCGATGAGACCTGGCCGAACCCGGACGAGCGGCGCTTCGACGTCATTTTTGTCATCAATATCTTCCAGGTGGCTCCGATTTCCGTCGCGGACGGCATGATGAAGTGCGCCTCGCAATTGCTGAACGAGGACGGCTTTCTGTTTGTCTACGGTCCCTTCAAGGACCACGGCCGATACACCACCGCATCGAATCATGAGTTCGATCAGATGATCCACTCAGCCGGGGTTTCCGAGTGGGGCCTGAAGGACATCGCCGATTTGGAAAAAGCGGCGAGCGCTTATGCCCTGGGGTTGAGCGAGAAGATAGATATGCCGGCCAATAATTTCGGCTTGATCTTTAGCCGAAGTTAGCGAACCGAACGGGTACCATGATATGAACGACCATAAAGCTGTCGTCATCGGGGTTGGGCCTAGCAAGGGTTTGGGGGCCGCCCTCGCCCGCCGCTTCGCGCGCGAGGGGCTCAGGGTTTATGTCGGAGGCCGCACTGCCGAAAAACTGGAGCGCGTCGCCGGGGAAATCCGAATGGCCGGCGGCCGGGCGGTTCCCGTCGTAACCGACGCCACCGTCGAAGGCGACGTCATATCCTTGTTCGAAACGGTTTCGGGCGATCCCGGCGAGCTGGACATTGTCGCCTGCAACGTGGACAGCAATCGCCGGGCACCGCTGCTCGAAACCAGCGGCGACATGTTCAGACAGCTTTGGCTGCAGAACGCCTACGCCGCATTTCTGGTGGGACGGGAAGCCGCGCGGCTGATGGCTGATCAAAGGCACGGGACCTTGTTCTTCACGGGCGCCAGCGCTTCGCTACGCGCCCGTCCTCCGTTCACCGCCTTCGCCGCGGCAAAAAGCGCTCTACGGGCGCTGGCTCAGGGCATGGCCAGGGAGTTCGGACCGCAGGGCATCCACGTGGTGCATGCCATCATCGACGGCGTCATTGACGGCGAGCGGGCCCGAAACGCATTTCCCGAATTCGTCGCCCAAAAAGGCGCCGACGGACTCCTCGATCTCGACGCGATTGCCGATACCTACTGGCAGTTGCACAATCAGCACCGAAGCGCCTGGACGCACGAATTGGACCTGCGCCCGTTCAAGGAGCCGTTTTGATCTCGTTTCCTTTGCCTCTAAATGGAGAGGGCTCCGTTTGCGGAAACATAAATGTCGGGAAAGGATTCCCGACCTACTGGACAACACAAGTTCGTAGGTCGGCCATCCTTTGCCGACGCCCGTTTCCACGCTTCTTTTCATCGAGCGGCTACCCCGGCCATTCCAAGCGGTCTAACATGCGGACAGTCCGCGATTTTCGGAGACTCGCCGCCATGGATACCTATCTTTTGACATTGGGAGCGCTGCTCGTCGCCGTGCTCAGCGCATTCTTCGTCGGGGCCATCCCCTACCCTTACGGCTGGCTGATCTTGACCGCACTGCTCATAGCCCGGTGGCTGCAACTCAAGCAAAGCGATGATCGAACCCGGCGACGTTAGCGTCCGATTCGGGTAGCCGTCCGTCCGAACGCCTATTTGGTGAACTTGAGAGTCATCCGGTCGCTCTCCCCGATCGCGAGGTAGCGTGCCCGATCTTTTTCGCCCATCCGCAAGGTCGGCGGCAGAGTCCATACGCCTTCCGGATGATCTTTGCCGTCTTTGGGATTGGCGTTGATTTCCGATTTGTCGGCCAGCTTGAAACCGGCTTTTTCGGCCAAAGCAATCACATAATCCTCGGTCACATAGCCGCTTTTCTTCATATCCTCGAGCGAAGTGCCGGGCTTCGCGCGATGTTCGACCACGCCCAGCGTACCGCCGGGTTTCAAAACCCGGTACATGGCTTTGAACATCTCGTCCGCCGTACCGTCCGCCATCCAGTTGTGCACGTTCCGGAAGGTCAACACCAGATCGGCCGTGCCCGGCGGTGCAAAATCGGCCTCCTTCGGATTCTGCATCGAAGTCGGCACAACCCGGTCGTAGACGTCGGGGCGCGCCTTGAGCTTGGCTTCGTACGCTTTCTGTATCTTAACGGCGTAATCGGGCATGCCCGGCCGAACCGGGCCGAAGCCGGC
The DNA here is from genome assembly GCF_017832375.1 of Methylocaldum sp. RMAD-M. Taxonomy (NCBI): domain Bacteria; kingdom Pseudomonadati; phylum Pseudomonadota; class Gammaproteobacteria; order Methylococcales; family Methylococcaceae; genus Methylocaldum; species Methylocaldum sp. RMAD-M. The sequence continues at coordinate 12,297 of NZ_JAFIBZ010000029.1, forward strand.
CGCGTAGAGTTTTCCCTCGTCACGCAGGACAGGAGCCAGAATCTCCGTATACCAGCCGCGTCCGGGCGATATTTCGACTACCGTCATATCCGGCCGCAGTCCGAAAAATTGCAGGGTTTCCTTGGGATGCCTGTATTTGTCCCGCTCACGATTTCCGGGGTCCCGGTAATCGCCTTGAAGCGCCCGATCCAGCGATTGGTCGAGCGTAGCGCTCTCCGCCAACTCCGGCGCCGAGACGATTCCGCTGATCAGCGCACCGAACAAAAGGGTCTTGAACATCTGTGCCAAGGAATGCAATTTCATGCTGGTCTCCATGCTTTTCGGGAATAATGTGACGTTCTCTTTTGCTTCCGGCGCAGAAGCAACCGCGCCGTATCCGTATTCACCCGCCCGGTTCTATCAAAATCGCCAGCCGAGGTAAACCAAGCCCCTGAAGGAGACGATCGTTCCGAACTGACTTGCAACCAAAAAGCTCGGACCGCTCGATCGCTTGTTCTACAATCGCTTGGAATATTCAACCAAGGAGAGAGATTCCCATGCATTGGAGAGAATGGCTAGACCGCAACGTTCTCGACCTCGGCCGCCAAATGCGCCTGAGCTATCTTCCGCCCCTCATGGTCTACATGGCGGCCGGAATTTCCGGACTGACCGGCATCGTCGGCACCTTTTTCGTCAAGGAATATCTGGGCCTGTCCGCGGAGTTCCTGGCCGCCCTCAGCTTTTGGATGATGCTGCCCTGGACCTTGAAGATGCCTATGGGGCATCTGGTCGACTTGATCTGGCGCCACAAGTCCGGCCTCATCATTCTCGGTGCCGGGCTGATTTCCGCCAGCCTCTTGATCATGATCGGTCTGCTCGACAAACCGGACGCCATGCGCGAGCTTATGCCGATCGAAACCTGGTACGTTCTTTCCGCCCTGCTGGCGCCGGTCGGTTACGTATTGCAGGACACGGTGGCGGACGCCATGACCGTCGAGGCCGTACCTCGCGTGGACCGAGAAGGCCGTCCGGTCGGCGACGAACAGCTTCGCCTGGCCCACACCACCATGCAGACCCTGGGGCGAGTCGCGATCATCGGCGGCACCGTTCTGGTCGCCGCCGTCAACGTATACCTTTTCAGCGGCGTCGAAAACCTTGGCGAATTGGAGAAAGCGGCGGTTTATCTTCAGATTTACCGCCTGGCGCTGATCATTCCGGCCGTTTCCGTTCTTGGCGTGGCGTTGGCCGCCGCTTTGCGCTGGCGCGACGTACAGCGGCTAGCCGCTCAAGGTTTCGAGATGGACCAGATCGAGCGGTTCCTGGGAAGACCCATGGACGAATTGCCCGAGGCCAACTGGTGGATTCTGGGCGGCGGCCTGGTGTTCGTCCTGTTCTCGGCCAGCATGGGCTTGGCCGCCGTGCCACTCAACGAGGAAATCATCTTCGCGGGTTCTCTCGGCATCGTGTTGTTCCTGATGCGGCAATTGACCCGAGACCTTCCCGAGCGCGCGCGACACGAACTCTACGCCACGGCTATCGTGATTTTCGCATTCCGCGCGATCCCCACGACCGGCGCCGGTTCGACCTGGTGGATGATCGACGAGCTCGGTTTCGATCAACAGTTTCTATCTCAGCTTTCGCTGGTCGCCAGCGCATTGACGCTGTTCGGCATGTTCATCTTCCGCCGCTTCATGGCCGAGCGTCCGATCACCTATATCATTGCCTTCTTGACCATTGCCGGCGCGTCCTTTTCTTGCCCAATATCGCGATGTTCTACGGATTTCACCATTGGACCGCCGCCCGCACCGGCGGCGTCGTCGATGCCCGGTTCATCGCCCTGATCGACACGGCGCTCGAGTCGCCCCTGGGCCAGATCGCGATGATCCCGATGCTCGCGTGGATCGCCAACTCGGCTCCGGAAAGGCTCAAGGCAACCTATTTCGCGGTCATGGCCGCCTTTACCAATCTGGCGCTATCGCTCTCGCAACTCGGCACCAAATATCTGAACCAGATATTCACCGTCACGCGCGAGGTCAGAAATGCCAGCACCGGAGCCGTAGAAATTCCAGCCGATTACAGCGAACTCGGCGCGCTGTTCATCACCGTCGCCATCGTCGGACTGGCGATGCCGATGGCGGCTATCTTCTTCGTCAAGCGCTCGCTGTTGGCGGAACCGAAACCCGAACCGGCCGCCGCGACCGGCTTCGAGCGCTATTGACGGGCTGAGGCACGGCGATCGAATAGGGTCACGGTGGACGTGAAGCTCTGGTCAGTTCCTGCCTTGTCGGGATAAGAAACGATCCAGCTGATTCGCGAACGCCTGGCGGTCGCCCTGGCTCAACGACGAGGGGCCACCCATTTCGACCCCGCTATTGCGCAGCTCCGTCATGAAGTTTCGCAACGTCAGTTGTTCGCGGATATTGTCTTTCGTGTAGAACTGCCCCCTCGGGTTGAGCGCATAACCACCCTTCTCGACGACTTCGGCGGCTAACGGGATATCCGCGGTAACCGCGAGATCGCCGGGCTGAATTGCCTGAACGATTTTGTTGTCGGCCACATCGAACCCGGCGGGCACCTGAATGGCCTGGATATAACGCGACGGCGGCGTTCGAAGGGGCTGGTTAGCGACGAGAGTCAGCGAAATTTGCCGTTTTTCCGCCGCACGATACAGAATCTCTTTGATGACGTTCGGACAGGCGTCGGCATCGACCCAGATTTGCATGACAAGTTTCTTCACTAGTTAAGGCTGCACCAAGTAAATCCATCCGCCACAGCCACCGGTGAATCATCGAATTGAGCTATCCTGCCCATCTTCAACCCATGCCCGTGATTCAGCCGATTGTAATACGAATGGTACCAAAGGACGCTTATACCATCGTTTGGCGCGAGCGGAACGTTCGCAGATTGTCCCGGTGATAGGCACGGAGTGCCATAATTATTGATAGTTAAGAAAGTAAAGCCGCAAGTGCCCCCTCTCCCTCCGGGAGAGGGATGGGGTGAGGGCGATTCGAATAGGGCTTTACTTTCTTTACGCACAGTAAGTCAACCGTCAGTGCCATCATTGCTCTTTCACGGTGACATCGACCGGACCGCGATAAGCCTCCGCCTAATCGCCATCGGGTGCTCTGGCCCCTGCCTCAGCGATCGTGATTCGGTGCAAAAAACACGTTTTTCTGAATCTTCCGTATCGACGTATTGCGGCGAATGATGTCGGACAAGCGCGTTTGGCGCACCATAGCGAGATCCTTCCCCTTCAGGGTCCGCGTATACCAGTAGCGATCTCCGGAACGAGTGCGGTGGAACTGATCCATCAGTATGGCTCTCAGCGTTTCGCCCAACATCGTGCCGGGCATGTCGTCCTCGCAGAGAAGACCCACGAACATATCGATGTCGTCGACGTTGCCGTAAAGGCGCTCCAAGCTCGTTGCCATAGCCCGATCCGAGGTGATCTCGGAGAAACTGGATCTGCGGGGTAAGCCAAGATCCGCACGCGCGGTATTGAAATCGGGCAATCCCATGTCACGGCCGCGCTGGATATTGAACGCAACCAGATCCAACCCGCCGGCCTCCGGCGCACCGAACAGAAAATTGCGAACATCATCAACGATTTTTTCATCCAGCTCCTGCATGCGCTGCACCGCCACACCGCGGATGAGAGGATCGATGCCACGGCCGGCCAGCATGGGAGGCGTGGCCTCGAAGAATGCTTCCCGCAATGAAAGCGCGCCCTCCCTGATCGGCGAGCCGTCTTCGTTGAGACGCAAGATTGACGGGCTGAGCATGGTATGCCCGAGCCGAAAGGCGGCTGTCGAAAAAAGCGAGCTGAGCCCCGGATTGACCCCGGCATCGTAGCTCGATCTCATATGAAGACCGCCTCGCCCCAAAAGCGCCGGCAGATATTCCTCGTACGTAACATGCTGAATTTCGGCGATGACGATTTCCCTGGCGCGCTGATACAGTTCTTCGTCATCGAGATCCGGATTTGCCTCGCGAATTCGGTCGACCTGGTAATTGTGTTCGCGCATGAACAGCGTATGCATGGCCGCAAGCGTGGGCTGCTCGTTGGCCCGGATGTCGCCCGCGACGAATAGAGCCGACGAAAAATTCGGTTGCTCGGGCGAACCCGCATTGGGTTGGGTCCCGTCGTTGTACGGGAGCAGATTGCCGGACGAACCTTTCAGATACGGCCCGGTCCGAAGCCAGCGGGCACGAGCCTCGTCGGACCCGTAAATCATGGAGCCGTCGATGTAAGCGGTAATTTCATTGATCTGCTCGCGCGGGTTGCCGGTGCTCGTCCCGGTGGCCGGATCGAAGATGGCGCGCGAGAAAGGCATCGTCTTTGTGCCTGTTCCCCGGGGATCGAAAAACGGATCTCCCGCTGGAATCTTGATCGGAAAGCTTTCGGCCGTTCCTTGGGTGAGTCCCATATCGTGGTCCAAAAATTGCCCCCAGGTCCACATGAAATCGCTCTGGCGGCCTTTCGCGGGAATCAGATCGTCATTTTGGGCGAAAACGGCATTGCTGATTTCGCGGGGACTCGGACGCGAGGCCCCAGCCGGCAAGGAAATGCCGTCCGTATAGTGAGCTCCGCTCGCGCTGCGCAGCAGGTAAGCACCGGCCATACCCCATGTCGGATGGGCGATGTTATTTCCGTAACCGTCGATGCTTCGGTAGTCCTTTGCATGAACGGCTCCCAACACGGAATAAACGGTTAGCGCCACCGCAGTCCAAAGCGCGGCGCCACCTCTTTCAGGAGTCTGCCGTAAATCGGCGGGGTGTTCGTCGGATTGCATAGCGTTTACGTCCCTGTGCGCTACTGTAAAAAGACGTTTTACCGGGCGTTAAGGATTTCTCCTAATGTCCAAATCCGTTTAATACGGCCATCGAGTCAAACCGGTCGCACGACGCCCGCGAGCGCACCTGCTCGACCGTTAATCAATGAACCGAGCCCTGACTAAAGATGCATCTCCGGAAAAACAAAAAGTATCGCGACTTGAACAAATAATTACTCAAATGCGACACGAAAAATAATCAGGATGATTACCGATCAAGAATTCTGGGACAACCGCCCAAGCTTAGCGGCGAATCCAGGGAAGTTTGCGACGATGGTTCACGGCTGAATTTTCTTTACCGTCTCCTGTGGCCGGTTACAACGATACAGGCTCGAGTTCCTTTCGCGTCGGCCCCGATATCACCTTTCCTTCGGCATCGAAGCGCGAGCCGTGGCAAGGACAATCCCATGACTTATCCGCTTTGTTCCAGTGAACGATACAGCCGAGATGCGTGCAAACGGCGGATACGGCGTGAATTCGGCCTTCCTCGTTTCGATACACGGCGGTTTTTTTGCCGTGGAGATCGATGATCTCTCCTTCCCCGGGCGCAACCGTCTCCACCGTTTTTCTATGACCGGACGCCAATTTGTCCCTTAACCACATTTCCCCGACATGGACGTTCTCCTTCAGCAACTTTCCGCCCGATGCCTTGAGATTCACGCGCGTAGCCCGGTAGAGCTCCGCCCAGCGGTTGTGGTTGCCGATAATCTCGTCGGAAATGATCGTAGCGGCCACCGTGCCGCTGGTTAAACCCCAGGCATTGAATCCGGTTGCCGTATAAAGGTGCTTCGAGCCGGGCGTGAGATGACCGATATAAGGCACTCGGTCGGCAGCGTCGTAATCCTGATTGATCCACTCGTATTCGATAGAGGTGACCTGAAAGCGGTTTTGGACGAACCACCTGAGCTCTCTCGACTTCTGCGCCGTGTCGGCGTGCCCCGTCCGATAGCCCTGTCCCGAAACGATCAGCAACGGCCCTTTATCCGTCGGATGGACGCGAACCGAATATTTGGGCTCTCCCACCGACAGAAACATGCCGTCGGGGACTTGCTCCGGGGCAACTCGAATCCCGACGACGACATGTTGTCTCGGAAACACTTTGGCGAAGAATCCGCCTTTATCCAGAATGGGAATATTGGTGGCGATGACCACGTCTCGCGCCTCGACTTTCCCCTTATCGGTCAGCACCCGGCACGGGGTACCCTCTTCGACGTCCAGCACTCGAGTATTCTCGAAAACCGCACAGCCGTCGCCGCTCACCGCCTGTGCGACCGACAGCAGGTATTTCCGAGGGTGGAAACGCGCCTGGTGATCGAAGCGTACCGCGCCGGCAATCGGAAAACGCAAGGTCGTTTCGGTGACGAAATCGACCGGCAATCCAAGCTTCGCGGCAGCTTCCATCTCGGCTTCCAATGCCGGCACCTGCTCCTCCGACTCGGTAACGGTAAATGCCGACTGACGCTCGAAATCGCAGTCGCTGCCGAGTTGCGTCCGTATGGTGTCGACTATCTCGATCGCGGCTTGATTCGACTCGGCATAGGCGCGAGCGCCGTCTTCGCCGAAAGTTTTGATCAGATAGGAATAGATAAGACCGTGGAGCGAGGTCAATTTGGCGGTGGTTCGCCCCGTGACCTGCCCGACGATCTTCCGCGAGTCGATCACCGCCACGCTGCGCCCAGCCCGTTTCAGCAGAAGCGCCGTGGTGAGGCCCACGATACCGGCACCGACAACGGCTACATCGACGGAAAGATCGCCCGGAAGTTCCGGATAGCCCGTTTCCGGCGTCGAATCGATCCAGTACGAGACATGTTTGGTGGGAATATCGGCCATCCTAGCCTCCGTTTAGTCCTTAGGGATCCCTGAATCGCTTACTAAACGTAAGCGTTAAGTCGCGAAACGAAGCGGCATGGGCACCGCTTCAGGGAAGATTAATCGTCGCCTCCAGAATTCGTCAACCGATCTCCTCGACAAGCGACACGCCGAAATTCTGTGCAAAGAAAAACCCCGCGGCAAACCTGCGGGGTTTTTGACGGCGTCACCGTTCAAGCGTTCCTACGTCCCGGCGGATTTGATCACCAGATTCACCACGGCAATGACGGCCACCACGAACAGCACCGTAAAAATGATGCCGCCGATGATATAAGCCTTGGCTGAGCCAAAGGCGAAATCGCGCTCCCGGTTAGCCGAGCTTTGAACGCCGAAAGCCGCCGCGACGACACTGGCAATCACCTGAAATACCGTAGGTCTTTTTGAATTAGAATCACCGGAACTCATAGTTGTCATCAAATCTGCCGAACAAAGCCTATTTTTAAGATGCGATCGTTTTCTTTTTGTTCAAATAAAATTTGACGCCAAAGGCAACTGCGGTAACCAAGAGAGCAATCGATATCGAGATCGCGTTACTGCTGATGACATCTTCATCCACGTTTAAGGCGTAAGTCCGCACGTAGGTCGCGATGAAGTACAAGGTTTGCACCGTGGCTATGGAAAAGAAGAACGAAACCAAGAATTTATCGAGCGCCCTGTATTCCGTGAACTCCATATGATCGAAGAACAGCTTGGTAATCGCGTAGCCCGGCAGAAACATGATAAAGATCGTGATCAGAATCCGTTTCGCGTAATAGAAAGGGGACGTGGTCGTAAACAACGACATCAGCACGATAAAGATCGCGCTAATTCCCAACATGCCCAGCCACATCGTTCGGTCATCTTTATTGAACTGAAAAAACTTATTCATATCCGGTTTCCTCTAATTATTGTTTTTTAAAGAAATAAAATCCTTCGATACCGCCTTTCAGGATCATTCGGTCGGGCGTTTTTTCGTAGACCATGTAATCGATCGTTTTTCCCGGCCGCCCCGGATCATCCGCCACGATCTTGCCGTCCACGACCTTGTACTTCCACTCGTGCCGATCTTCCGCTTTGAAATGCCGGTTGTAACCCGAAGTGACGATGGTACCGTCAGATTTGAATTCCCAGGTCCTATTTTCCTCGATCTTGGGTTTATTAAGTGCCGGAGCCACCGACTCGAGGCGCCACGTACCCACAATTTCGCTGTTGTCTTTTAGCGGGACTTCTCCCAAAGCGGTCGTCCCCATGGCTCCAACAAGCCAAATCAGGCCGGCTGCGCCGAAAGCTCGAAAATTCATAGAAATCTCCCCGGAACGTTTATTGTAGCGGTTGCTCTTCCCCGCAAAAAAAGAGGCATCCGTGGGGCGGAACAGCTTGCTATTCTTGAAAGCGAGCCGAATTTTGACATCATTCATTTCCTTATGGCAAGGAATACACCGGCTTGCCGCGCATGAACCGGTTTATTGCCGGACCGTCTGTCTCTAAAATAGAACTCTTTGCCGTCAAAACGCCGGTTCGAATTCTCCCTTACCCCGGAATATCCCACGATGACCGATTTGAACGCCCGCACCGCACTATTGAGACAACTTCTTTCCGAAAGGATTCTCTTCCTGGATGGCGCGATGGGCACCATGATCCAAAGCTACCGGCTCGAGGAAAAGGATTATCGCGGAGAGCGTTTCGCGAACTGGCCGAAAGATCTCAAGGGCAACAACGACCTGCTCTGCCTCACTCAGCCGCAGATCATCCGGGCGATTCACGACGCTTATCTGGAAGCGGGTGCGGACATCATTGAAACCAACACCTTCAACGCCAATCGGGTCAGCCTCGCCGATTACGGCATGGAGGAACTGGCTTATGAACTCAACGTGGAAGCGACCCGGCTGGTGCGGCAAGCGGTCGACGCCATGTCCGAGAAGACTCCCGACCGGCCGCGGTTCGTCGCCGGCGTATTGGGCCCGACCAACCGCACCGCCTCGATTTCGCCCAACGTCAACGACCCCGGCTTTCGCAACGTCAGTTTCGACGATCTCGTCAGCGCTTATTACGAAGCCACCCAAGGCCTGGTCGACGGCGGCGCGGACATCATTCTCATCGAAACGATCTTCGACACTCTGAACGCCAAGGCCGCCGTCTTCGCCGTGGAACAGTACTGCGACGACCGCGGACTCCGCTTGCCGGTCATGATCTCGGGCACGATCACCGACGCCTCTGGCCGCACCCTGTCCGGGCAAACCGTGGAGGCTTTCTGGAATTCGCTGCGCCACGCGCAACCCATTTCCATCGGCTTCAACTGCGCGCTGGGCGCCAAGCAGCTCCGGCAGTACATAGAAGAGCTTTCGCACATCGCCGACACCCATGTCTCGGCCCACCCCAACGCCGGACTTCCCAACGAATTCGGCGAATACGACGAATCGGCGGAAGCCATGGCCAAGGAAATCGCGGAATGGGCGGAGCAGGGATTTCTGAACATCGTAGGCGGCTGCTGCGGCACTCGCCCGCCCCATATCAAAGCCATTCGCGACGCCGTGGAGCATTTCCCGCCGCGACATCTGCCGGCTATCGAACCGAAGTGCCGCCTGGCCGGGCTCGAGCCCCTGAACATCGGCCCCGAATCCTTGTTCGTCAACGTGGGCGAGCGCACCAACGTCACCGGCTCGGCGGCCTTTCGCCGCCTGATCCGCGAGGAGAAGTACGAGCAGGCCATCGACGTCGCCCGCCAGCAGGTAGAGAACGGCGCGCAGATCATCGACGTCAACATGGACGAAGGCATGCTCGACTCACAGGCCGCCATGGTCCGTTTCCTGAACCTGATCGCCTCTGAACCCGACATCGCGCGCGTGCCGGTGATGCTGGACTCGTCCAAATGGGACATCCTGGAAGCCGGACTGAAATGTCTTCAGGGCAAGGGCATCGTCAACTCGATTTCGCTCAAGGAAGGCGAAGACGCGTTCATCCGCCACGCCAAGCTGGTCCGCCGCTACGGCGCCGCGGTCATCGTCATGGCCTTCGACGAGCAGGGCCAGGCGGACACCCGCGAGCGCAAGGTGGAAATCTGCGCCCGCGCTTACAAGATTCTCACCGAACGGGTCGGGCTCCCGGCCGAAGACATCATCTTCGACCCGAATATCTTCGCCGTCGCCACCGGCATCGAGGAGCACAACCGCTACGGCCTCGATTACATCGAAGCCGTGCACCAGATCAAGGAAACCCTGCCCCATGCCCTGGTCTCGGGCGGCGTTTCCAACGTGTCTTTCTCTTTTCGCGGCAACAATCCGGTACGCGAAGCCATCCACGCCGTCTTTCTTTACCATGCGATCCGTGCCGGCATGGACATGGGTATCGTCAACGCCGGACAGCTCGCGATTTACGAAGACATTCCGGCGGAACTTCGGGATGCCATCGAGGATGTGATCCTCGCGCGCCATCCGGACGCCACCGAACAGCTTCTGTCCATCGCCGAGAAATACCGGGACGAAGGCGGAACCGTCGAAAAGAAGGAAGACCTCGCGTGGCGCCACTGGCCGGTCGAGAAGCGCCTGGAGCACGCGCTGGTCAAAGGTATCGACGAATTCATCGAGCAAGACACCGAGGAGGCCCGCCAGCAATACGCGCGCCCCTTGCACGTCATCGAAGGCCCGCTCATGCAGGGCATGAACGTGGTCGGCGACCTGTTCGGCGCCGGCAAGATGTTCCTGCCGCAGGTGGTCAAATCCGCCCGGGTCATGAAGAAATCGGTGGCCTATCTGATGCCCTTCATGGAAGTGGAAAAAGCCGGCGGTACGATTCAATCGAACGGCAGAATCCTGCTGGCCACGGTCAAAGGCGACGTGCACGACATCGGCAAGAACATCGTCGGCGTCGTGCTGCAATGCAACGGCTTCGAAGTGATCGATCTGGGCGTCATGGTGCCCTGCGAGAAGATCCTCGAAGCGGCGCGCGAGCACGACGTCCATATCATCGGACTCTCCGGTCTGATCACGCCTTCCCTGGACGAAATGGTCCATGTCGCCAAGGAAATGGAAAGACTGAGCTTCACTCTGCCGCTCCTGATCGGAGGCGCAACCACCTCGCGCGCCCATACCGCCGTCAAGATCGAGCCGAACTACAGCGGCCCGGCGGTTTACGTGACCGATGCCTCGCGAAGTGTCGGAATCGCCGGGAGTCTTTTAAGCGAAGATTTGCGGGACGATTTCATCTCGCAAACGCGGCGCGAATACGAAGAGGTGCGCCAACGCCACGCGGGACGCAAGGCACAAAACCCGCTGCACGAGATCGCCGCGGCACGCGCCAACGCCTTTCATGGCGATTGGCAGCATTACGTGCCGCCGCATCCGACTTTCTTGGGTCTACGGGTATTCGATCATTACCCGTTGCGGGAAATTGTCGATTACATCGACTGGTCGCCTTTTTTCCATACCTGGGAGCTGGCGGGCAGCTACCCGAAAATTCTCGACGACGAAGTGGTCGGAGAGCATGCGCGCACCTTGTTCAAGGACGCTAAGGCCATGCTCGAAACCTTGGTCACGGAAGAGTGGCTGACCGCCCGCGCGGTGGTCGGATTCTTCCCGGCTAACGCATCTGCCGACGATATCCTGCTGTATGCCGACGATACCCGGAAGGAAACGCTGACCGTCCTTCGCCATCTGCGCCAGCAGGCGGTGAAACCGCCCGGCCAGCCCAATTACTGCCTGTCCGATTTCGTGGCGCCGAAAGAGAGCGGCGTGCCCGACTATATCGGGGGCTTCGCCGTTACCGCCGGCCACGGCATCGAAAAACATCTCGACCGCTTCGCCGCCAACCACGACGACTACAGCAGCATCATGCTCAAGGCCCTGGCCGATCGTCTGGCGGAAGCCCTCGCCGAACTGATGCACCGGCGGGTTCGCCGCGAGTTCTGGGGCTACGCGCCGGACGAGCAGCTCAGCAACCAGCAACTGATCGCCGAGGCGTATCGGGGCATCCGCCCTGCCCCCGGCTATCCCGCCTGTCCGGACCACACCGAAAAGGCCGCGCTGTTCGAACTGCTGGCAGCCGAACAGAACAGCGGCATCCGCTTGACGGAGTCTTTCGCGATGTACCCCGCTTCCTCCGTCAGCGGATGGTATCTGGCACATCCGGCGGCGAAATATTTCAACGTCGGCAAGATCGGCCGCGACCAGGTCGAGGATTACGCGAAACGGAAAGGCGTGACGCTTAGGGAAGCCGAACGGTGGCTGGCGCCGATCCTGGCTTACGAACCGGATTAGCCTTCGATAATCGCTAAACACGATTCATGGTCAAGGTGGGCAAACGGGGTCTGGCCGGTCCGGCCGCGGTCTTACTGATTGCGCAGTGTGCACCGGCTTCATTGCGAGCGGATATGACGGAACTGCCTCCGGTGACCGTGATTCCCACGGAAGGTCTGCCCCAAACCACCGACAATCTCTCACGAGCGCTTACGAACAATGCCACTTTTCGGTCACGGAATGACGTCGAAAGTTCGCAGTACAGCAATATCAACGATTTCCTGCGCGGAACGCCGGGCGTTTTCGTGCTCCGGGGCAGCGAGGGTCGCGCCGTGGGACTGAGGGTACGCGGCGTGACTTACACCCAAGGCATGGTGACATTCGATGGCGTACCATTGCTGACGGCACTTCCGGCACTGAGCTGGCTCGATACCATTCCCGCCGAAGCCTTGGGCGGAGCCACCGTAGTTCTCGGTTCCAACCACGCCTACTACACCAGCCAAGCTTTGGGCGGCAGCATTCAGCTGAGTTCCAAACGGACCACGGAAGATTATGGTTTGGTTCACGCGGAAGGGGGAAGCTTCGGAACCTTCCGCACGACACTGAGCGGCGGCTTGCTGGCCGAGCATGCCGACATTTCCGTCACCGGAAGTCGGGTGAACCAATTCGACGGTGCGTACGACGCCATACCCGACCGGGGCAATCCGGAGCGGGACCGCTTCGGCAGCACCTTAGGGATAGCGCGATACGGTGCGCGGTTCACGCCGGATTTGGCCGTGGACGGCAGCGCCCTCTACAAAGACTCATGGCAAGACGCGGATCTACCGGGGATGACTCCGGCCGGTCTTCCAACGTTCGTCGACAGTGCGACCACGGATTTTCACGAAAAACTGTGGCTGACCCAAAATACCGCCTCAGCGCATCTGACCGATGACTGGACCAGTCGGTTGCAGCTGGCCTACACCGAGAACGACGTCGCCGCTCGAGCCGGCCGTCTACCGTTCAGTTTCAGCAGCCATTTGATGTTCGCCGATTGGCGCAACAGTCACGCACTTTTAAACGATCAGACGCGCCAGCGATCCTGGCGACTGGTGTGGGGTGGGCAGGTGCGTCACGAGCATGGGGAAAGTGAACATCCCTTGCAATCGTCGCAATTCCACGACGAGCGAAAGACCGTGATCGGATTTGCCGAGCTGCAGGCCGATTTGGGGAAATGGTACCAAGAAGCGGGCGTCCGGGTGGAAAGCCACGACGACTACGGCAAACACACGCTACTGCATTTCGGGTCTCGCTGGGACGTTTCGTCATCCTTGAGCCTCCGGGCCAACGCGGGCACCGCATTCCGCGCCCCCAGCTACGGCGAACTGTATATGCCGCTCTTGGGCAGTCCCATTCTCAAACCGGAGAAAGGCTTGACGGCAGATGCCGGATTCGATTGGGTGCCGATCCGCAATCTATACATCTCCGTAACCGGCTACTACGGTCGCTATAACGACCTGATCACTTCAGAAATCAGCTTGGGACGCTTTGTTCGCCTCGGCAACACGCCGCGGGCCCGCATCGCCGGAGCAGAGGCTTCGTTGGAAGTTCTCTGGTCCGAACAGCTCCGCAGCGGTCTGGACTTCACTTATCAGTACAGCCGCAATCTGGACAACGACCGGCCTTTGCCGGTGCATCCGGAAAAATCCGGCCGCATCTGGACGCAGTGGAACCTGGATGCCTTGCCGCTGAGCCTCCGCGCGAATGCAACATACCAAGGCTCGCAATGGAACGATAGCGCGGCGACTTTGGCCACGGACGACACCGTCCGTGTCGATCTCATAGCCACCTATCGCGTGTTGCCGCAACTCGATCTTTATGTGCGCGGTGACAATATTACCAACAACCGAACCGGCGGCATCTACGCCCGCTACACTCCCGGAACCACGGTATTCGGCGGAATTCACGCGAAGTTTTGATTTGGAATTACTCGCAAATGCCGGTTAACAGCGGATGTCGCAGCAGCGACTGACGCAGGCAATCCGCCTCGTCCATGGATTCGGCCAAGCCTCGAAGTATCGCTGCGCTGCGATGGCGGTAGGTTTCTGCTTCAGGGAGGCGTCCCCTTCGGCTATCCAGCTCCGCAGCGGTTGCGTACACCCGCCATGCCGCGAGTGCGGCCTCGATCGTACCGAGATGGGACAACGCCTGTTCGACTTCCGCGCCTGCCGTATCCAATGCCTTTCGGCCCATGGCCACTTCGGCCAACAGCCGATGTCCCAGCGCCAGATAAGCCGGATCGGGAGGCAAGGCCGAGAGCTCGCAAACCTTGTTGGCCTGCTCTTCGGCTTTTTCCCACTGGCCTTGCGTCAGCCAGTATTCACCCAGGCCCAAATGAAAGAGCGGCCGCAGGTACCAATCCATCAGTCCCTGACAGGCATCCAGCAGCTGATCGGCTTTGGCGAAACTCTCGAAGGCTTCGGCGTGTTGCCTCAAACCCAAATGGGCCGCGCCCGACCGGATCAGTCCGAAAAAGGCATTCGAGGAATCCCGCTGGTCGTGCATTTTTTCCATCGCGGCCTGGCACAGACTCCGTGCACCTTCGTAATCCAAGGCCTGCTCGTGTAACCAGCTCATGAGCAGAGTGAAATGGATGATTGCAAAGACATTGCCGTTCCTTTCGGCCATCTCTAACGCTTTGGCGATATGGCGCCGGGCTTCCCCCCACTCTCCGATGTGCAGCATCGACCTTATGCAAAGGGCCTCGCAAACCATGTATTGCAATGCGTCGCCCCGGTTCTGAGCGATCTCCATTGCCTCGCGTGCGAGAGCGATCGCCGACCGATAGTCGGCCCTGGCGTATTCGAAACTGGAATGCAAGGTGAGGCTGGCGTTAAGCAATTCGCGATTCCGCGTTGCGCGGGCCATATCCATGGCCTTTCGACAATCCCGGATGTAGTGCTCGCTCCATCCCTGCAAAGTGTTATGCCATCCAGCCCAGGAGCCTCGAACCAGGATTTCGATCATCTCGTCCTTTAAATCCAGAGCGCGTTCTACCGCCTCGGTCACTAACGCGAGGCAGCGGGGCCGATCCATCCAATAACAAACCCTGCCTTGTTCAATCAAGGCTTTGAGCTCCCAAAG
The DNA here is from genome assembly GCF_017832375.1 of Methylocaldum sp. RMAD-M. NCBI lineage: Bacteria > Pseudomonadati > Pseudomonadota > Gammaproteobacteria > Methylococcales > Methylococcaceae > Methylocaldum > Methylocaldum sp. RMAD-M. The sequence goes on from NZ_JAFIBZ010000029.1 coordinate 27,310, forward strand.
CGGAAGACCCGCGCTGACCGCAAGCTTGCGAATAGCCGAAAAGTCTTCCATGGCGCCATCGGTGTCGTCCATAGAACGCTTTACGACACCGCGTCTGAACAGCAATTCCATGATTAAGGCCTCGCGTTCCGCCTCCGGAAGCGACTCGGACAGGCGTAGCGCGTGGCTGATGTAGTCTATCGCTTCTCGGTTGGCATAGCGGCTCACGGCGTTCTCCGACGCCAGACGCAGATACATGATTGCCTTAGACAGCTGTTTGCCTTGCTCGAAATGATTGGCCAATTCCGCCGCGATCGTTTTGGATTTCTCGCCGTATCCATTTTCCAAGCATTCTCCGGTGGACCGGTGCAACTGCATCCGGCGCCCGGGCGCAAGGCGGCGATAAAGGATTTCGCGATAGAGGGAATGCCGAAAACCATAGCGTCCGGCCATTATCCCGTCCGCCCACTCGTCGGCACCGCATGACTTCAACATCTGGCCGCGCCGGCGGAGTTCATCGCAACACAGTTCGATCGTCGCCAAATCTTCGCCGGATACGGCTGCCAGCAGTGCCGCAGACCATTCGACGCCGAATACGCTCGCCATTTCGAGCAAGCGCCGCTCGGAAGCGCTCAGGCGATCGATTTGCGCGTCTATCATTTCCAAGAGATTATCGGGTATCGCCAGCTTCGAGCCCGTATCGTAGGAACTCGATGTAAGGCGCCCCAAATCGACCAGATGTTCGACCAGATTTACCATGAAAAAGGGATGGCCCTCGGTCCATCGGTAAATGGACGACGATAAAGTCTCATGCCCCCCCTCTTCGGGATAGCGCGATACCAAATATTCCTTGATTTCGTCCTCGCCCAGACCGCACAAGGCCAGCTCGGCGCATAAACCGCGCGCCTGCAATTCGTGCCTGATCCGCTTGATCGGGTGTTGCGTCAAACTTACGTCGACCGGTCGGTATGTCGCGATGACGAATAACTGAGCCGGTGAACTTCGACGCCCTAATAGAGAGATAAGATCGACCGTCGCATAATCGCCCCAATGCAAATCGTCGATCACCAGGACCAAGGGAAATTCGGAGCTGATGCTCTCGAAAAACTCCGCCGCCTCTCTGAGCATTCGGGCATTCGTTGCGCCCAGGACCTGCTGGCTGAGCTTGTCCTTATCCGCGGGCGTCAAGACCGAGTTCATTTGCATCAGCCAGGTCGGTGCATGTCGGTGCAGCCGGTCGACCAATTGCTGCGCGCCAGCTCCGCGGCATTCGTTCTCCAAAGCCTCGATCAAAGGCATAAACGCCTCTCCCGCACCGCACTGTTCGACGCATCGGGCGCGTAGCAGCCCCAGATTCGTGCCGTTGGCGCGAGCCAGAAACATATCGATTAGGGTGGTCTTGCCTATCCCGGCCTCGCCGGTGAAGAAGACTATCTGACGCTCACCACGCCTTACCCGTTCGAAGCGTGCTTCCAGCCATTCCAACTCGCTCCGCCGCCCTACCCAATACATCGAATTCACATCATGGGCGGCGCGATTGGCCGCTATTGGCGACAGTGCCGGCGCACGAACTTCCCGGCTGTCTGCCTGCATTACCTCGGCAATGAAGCGATAGCCGTGTTTCGCCACCGTTTCGATGTAAGTGGGTGACTTCGGATCATCCGCCAGAGCTTTGCGCAATTCGTTGACGCATCCTTTAAGAACCGACTCGCTGACATAGCGGCGATGCCAGACCGCATCGAGCAAAGCGTCCTTGGTTAACAGCCGGCCGGGATTCATAAGCAAGTAGTGCAAAAGCGCAAAGGCTTTCGGCGGCAAGCTCACCACCTCCGACCCTCGCCACAAGACGGCGTTTCCGGCGTCTAGCCGAAAAGGGCCGAATAGCAAACTCTTACCGATCTCCATACCTACAGGCTCCGGCATTCGTGGTTAGCATTGCAGTTGGCGGAATAAACCATATTTGACCAAAAACTGACCGTTTTCTGACGACTTTCGAACCTTTACAAATCAAAATCCAACCCTCAGCAAATTCGCACGCCGGGTGGTGCGGATCAAAGACGTTATCATCGTAGCGTCTCTCCCTTCAGGATTTCGATGGAGCTTGCCGCGCAGAGCGCTTCCTCGATAAGGCAAACCGGGCGAATTGCCAGTCTGCAAGTAAATTCATTTCGCCGTCTGTGACAAATTACCTCGTTAACAATCAACAGATTCGGCCGGCGGTCATTTCGGTAATTCAGAACGCGGAGAATGCCCAACCGTCTGGCGATTTTCCGTGCGAACAACGCACGCGGCACGCGCCCGCTGCTCGCTAAACGGAGGGCTAAGCATAGCGGTTCCGGCGACCGTTTGGCGACCGGGATCGATTACCCCGCATCGTTTCCAAGCTGGAAACGATGGGACAGGCGCGCTGTCGACGAATACCTGCCATAAACGCCCACACTTCGGACGTCGTGATGAAACCACGCCCGACATTATCCGATGCGACATGAAACGGGCGTTTTCTCTTTTGTCCTCGCCAGAAAAACGACATCGCCGCTGCTTGAGTACCTCTATCCGTAAGGCCCCCCACTTGTGGAGCGGTCGAACAATCTTCGTTCGGCATGTTTCCCCTCTAATCTGATAAGCTTAGCCGCTCGCGAGCGATGTCCCCGTGACATCCGTCACTGCCCCTATCACCGAGGCCAGATTGCCGCGCTCCGGAACCGGACGACGATGCGCAAACTTCCGGTCGTATCCAGCGAGGACGAGCAAGATTGATTCGACTAATACTTTACGGCACACACGGTTGTCATTTGTGCGAAGACGCGGAATTTCTGCTGTCTAAAGCGATTCAAGCGAAAGGCGCCGAGATTCCCGTCGAGATAGTAGATATCGCCGAGAAACTCGAGTTGGAACACCGCTATGGCGTTCGGATTCCGGTCGTGCGCGATTCCGCATCGGGTGCCGAACTCGGCTGGCCCTTCGACGAAGAACGGTTAGGCGAGTTTCTCCATAGCCTGTCCTAGTCCGGCTTATCAAACATCATGCGGCCTAACTAATCCGTTAACACTTAACCGATTTTCAATGTCATGAACCAAAACGCTTTCCGCATCGAAAAAGACAGCATGGGCCAATTGCAGGTGCCGGCCGATGCCCTTTATGCCGCCCAAACTCAGCGCGCGGTGGAAAATTTCCCGATCAGCGGACTCAAGATGCCGCCGGCCTTTATCGCGGCCGTAGCCTTGATCAAGCAGTGCGCCGCCCGCGTAAATAGAGACTTGGGCGTTTTGGACTGCGGCTTTGCCGAGGCCATCGAGCGGGCAACGCAGGACATAATCGACGGACGTTACGGCAACCAGTTTCCGGTCGACGTATTCCAAACCGGTTCCGGCACCAGCACCAACATGAACGTCAACGAAGTCATCGCCACGCTTGCCTCCCGTGCCTGCGGACAAAGCGTGAGCGCCAACGACCACGTCAACATGGGGCAAAGCAGCAATGACGTCATTCCGACGGCGATCCACGTCAGCGCCGCGCTCGCCGTCAACGCACAGCTCATCCCCGCACTGGAGCATTTGCAGACCACGATCGTCTACAAGGCGCAATCGATCGAGCACGTGGTCAAGACCGGACGCACCCATCTCATGGACGCCATGCCCGTCACCCTGAGCCAGGAACTCTCCGGCTGGGCGTTGCAAATCCAAAACGGCGTTGAGCGTCTGCGCGCCTCATTACCGCGTATCTACAAACTCGCCCAGGGCGGCACGGCCGTAGGTACGGGCATCAACGCCCATCCGGAGTTCGCGGCGAAAATGGCGGAGGCGCTTTCCGACGCCACGGGCCTGCCGTTCGCGCCCAATGCCTCGTTTTTCGAAAGCCTGAGTTGCCAGGACGCGGCCGTGGAATTGTCGGGCCAACTGAAGACCGTGGCGGTCAGCCTCATGAAAATCGCCAATGATCTCCGCTGGATGAATTCCGGCCCCCTGGCGGGTCTAGGTGAAATCGAACTGCCGGCGCTACAGCCCGGCAGTTCCATCATGCCGGGCAAAGTCAATCCGGTGATTCCGGAGGCTGTTTGCATGGTCGCCGCACAAGTCATCGGCAACGATGCCACGATTACTGTCGCCGGCCAGTCCGGATCGTTCCAGCTCAACGTCATGCTGCCGGTCGTCGCATACAATCTGCTGCAAAGCATCGACCTGCTGGCGAACGTCTCGCGTCAATTGGCGGATAAGGCCATCGCCGATTTCGTCGTTCGTGAAGACAATTTAAAGAAAGCGTTGGCACTCAATCCCATTCTGGTTACCGCGCTGAATCCCGTCATCGGCTATCTCAAAGCGGCGGAAATCGCCAAAGCGGCCTACAAGCAGCAACGGCCGATCATCGACGTGGCCGCCGAAATGACCGGGATTCCGCGCGAGGAATTGTCCGAGCTTCTGGATCCCGCGAAGCTGACGGAAGGAGGCATTCAGGGCTGAAGGGATTCGTCGGCAAGGGATTGCCGACCTACGTCGAACCGCCGGGTCGTAGGTCGGGAATCCATTCCCGACAAGGAATCAATTTTTTGTAGGGTGGGTTAGGCCGCGAGGCCGTAACCCACCGAGCGACCGCGAATCGGTGGGTTACGCTGCGCTAACCCACCATCGATGGGTTTCGCTTCGCTCTACCCATCCTACGATGAATGTCCATTCGAATGCCGAACGGAATAAGCCGTTGACTGTGCGAATAAATTCGCACCTACCACGGCGCCCCCCCGTTTTTGGGATGAAACGCTCCGCTGATCTCGGGCCGCGTTCGAGTGTACGGAGAACCCGGCTCAAAGAACCATCCAGCGAGCCAGCGCGATCAGAGCCAGCATCCCACCGCTCCGCACCGCCCAGACGGTTCCGCTCCCGCGGCGCAGGACGTATTCGACGCCGTACAGCAGGATCGCCGATTGGACGGCGATCTTGGCGTAGTTGACTTGACTAAAAACCGGTAAGTTCGCCGCGACCAACAGCACGAACATCACCAGGAAGTCCGACGGCGTCAGGGTGAAGTAGCGCCCCGAAAACCGCACGCCCACGCCCACGATGACGGCCAGCAAGGCGATAGCGTAATTGAACCAGCGCTCCGCCTCCGAGTACTCGAAACCGGCGGTCTGGGCGAGATAAACCACCAGGATCACGCTCGAGTAAACGGCCACGCGCTCGATGAAGCCCGCACCGGGAAGACGAGCCCCTACCCAAACCAGCCAGGTCACCAGAATTCCCGCGGCAAACACCGCAATCTCGTCCAGATCCTCCTCCTTCGTTGTGACGGCGGTTGCGACCAGGAACAACGGCACGGCGAGACGGACGGCCTGATAGGCCGTTTTGTCCAGCCAGGCTTTCTCCAGAATCAAATTCAATTTTCGGGTGAGAAACGACGCCTGGCCACGGTCGACTCCATGCAAGCGCCAACGGAACGCCTGTGCGAGCGGGAAGAATGCTCCGACCACGGCGAACAGGGCCAGATAGATCGCCAGAACCAATAGGTCGGACTCGTAACGGAGAAAATACGCGAGAAGAATGCAGGACGCCTGGACCACGTACGTCGTCAGCACTGCCTCATAATGGTCGAAACCCAGAGACAGGAGCTTATGGTGAAAATGGTTCCGGTCCGGCTTGAACGGCGACACGCCGCGAAGTATCCGATGCCCCATGACCAGCAAAGTGTCGATGATCGGCAATCCCAAGATCAGCAGCGGCAAAGAACCGCTCAGCGCCGTATTGACCTTTTGCGTAAGCAACACGGCAAGAACGCCCGCCGAGAAGCCCAGAAACTGGCTGCCCGTATCGCCCATGAACACGATGGCCGGGTGGGTGTTGTAGCGCAGAAATCCCAAGATGGCGCCCAGGATGGCAACAGCAGTCGCTATTGTTTGATAGCCGTCGGCCAAATCGGCTAGAAACGCAATGCAAGCCAGACTCAGAATGCTGAGTCCCGCCGCCAGTCCGTCCAAACCGTCGGCCAGATTCATCGCATTCGTCACGCCGAGCAAAAAGAATACCGTCAGCGGGTAAGCGACGGCATCGGGCAGCGGTCCGCAGTCCCAAAAACACAAGCGGCGGATAACGATGTCGCCGAAAACGACCACCACCAGCACCGCCACGAACTGACCGAAAAACTTGATCTTGTAGTTCAGGTCGTAGCGATCGTCGAGTAAGCCGAACACGCTTAGAATGCCGACGCCGAGCAGGCAGATCCGGAATCCGGAATCGAGATCGAACTCCAGGAGCAGCGCCACGATGGTCGCAATGACCATGCCGATCCCGCCCACCCGTGGAATCGCCGAAACATGGACCTTCCGCGCATCGGGAACATCCACCAGGCCGAGCGGCGCAGAAAATCGGATCAGTGCGGCCACCAGCACCATGGCTAGAAACAGGGTGGTCAAGAACAGCACAAAAAGCTGCATAGAAAATCCTTATCCGTACCTGCCAATACCGCTAAATTAAGCTCCATACCGTCGTTCCGGCAGGGAATGCCGGAACCCAGAAGCCAGGGATAGCATCAGCCTGGATCACATCCCCGTGCTCTGGATACCGGCACTCCCTGCCGGTATGACAGCTTGACTTAACGGCTTTGGCGTACAACTTCGGCAAAATTAAGCGCATGCGTCTAATCCGCGATATAACGATTCAATTGCGGCTTCAAGACACGCAGGAACTCGTTGAGCCGCGCCTCGCCCGTCGCGAGCTCCTCTCCGCGGGGAAGATAGGTCGTGAGCCGCACTAGGGCGCCGTCGGTACGATTAAGCGTCAGCGCATCCCAGAACAGATACCACTTCACGGCATATTCGTTGGTCAGATTGCGCCCGCGCTGCTGAAACCAGTAGTAAACGAGCTGGCGATCCTCGCCTTTCTGAATGACCAGGCGGTTGATCCTAAGCGGATCGCCTTCCTCGCCGGGAAGATCGGCATTCACGGTCTCCAGCGATTTGATTTCCCAACCGCCGCCCGGAATGCAGGAGCGGGGCGAATGTATCGACTCGCCCTTGCGCTGGGAGGCGTAATAGGCGGAATAAAAATTGACCGGCATGACCCCGTCGCGGACATAGTTAGCCAGAATGTAGTCATCGAATTTGAGCGCATCGATGTATTGCTGCTCCATCGTCTCGCGCCGCCCCGTCCAATCGGCCAGTTGCATGGGGAAATCGACGAACTCGGCACGAGGAGGAACGAATTCTTCCCGATGCTGCAGGAGTTGAGCACCCCCCAATGCCACGACCGAAAGCCCCAGCACCGGCCAGTATTGGCGCGGCAAGGTGCGCTCCCGAAACAACGCATCCTTCGGCGACGGTTCCGGAAACGCCAAACCAAACACTTCCAGCAACGGCCGCGGCTCCCGCCCGATCCTGGCCAGCAGCCACATTTCCCCCACCAGTAGGCCGGTGCAGGCCATGAAGATTGCCCAGCCCTCGAAATCGTGCAGGAATCCTTCCGCCATCGATTTTCCCCAGTACTCGACCATTACCCCGATGATGCCGATGCGAAAGCTGTTCATCAGAATCGTGATCGGAATGCTGGAGAGAAAAATTACGGCCCGTTTCCACAATGCCACCTTGAAGAAATAGGCGCACATGAACGAGAGGCTCATCAGGGGAAAGAGATAACGCAGCCCGTTGCAGGCTTCCACCACCTGAAGCTTGTACGAGCCGAGGTCGATGACATTGCCTTCGAGATAAACGCTGATATCGCAGGCCCGAATGAAAGAGACGCCGAGTGCCGAGGAAAGGAGCTGGAGCTTGCCCGACAGGCCCTGATAAAGAAAATTGGGCAAAGGAATTGCAAAAAACAAAAAGAACAGCGGTATCCAAATCTGCTTGAATATCTTGAACCCGGTCACCGCGAGAACCAGGCCGAACGCGACGACCAGGAAGGCATACTGGACGATGATGTAGAGCGTCGCCAATTCGCCCAGAAAATAAAGTCCCAACCCCAAGCCGACGACACCTACACCGGCCCAGGAGCCTTCGAACGGCAACCGGGCCAGTTCGTTTTTTTTCTGCCAGATCAGGAAAGCGGTGATGAACGGAATCAGAAGACCGTGGCTGTATTCCTCGCTTGTCGTCCAATATCCGAAGACGAATTTGAGGCCGTCAAAAAATGTAAATACCGATATCCCTATCAAAAGGCTGAACCACCCCCAAAACTTAAGTCCGATATCCCACAATTCAGTTTTCGAATCTGTTGCAACCATTATGTCCGGCCTTTCTCTATTTCTATTCTTAGTGCCTGCCCCAAATAAGGCGATATCATCCGCTTAACTCCATTCGGCATTCGAGCGAACATTCATCGTAGGATGGGTAGAGCGAAGCGAAACCCATCCTACAAAATGAATTCCTGACTGAAAGCAATTTGGAATAAGTCCTACCCCGTCATTCCAATCGCAAACAGCCCATTCCGCTGGCGCCCAAGCTCCCGTTTGGGCGCCCTACCCGAGAAGCTCTAGCTTCCAGAAACCGCACGCGAATCGAGAAGCGGGAGCTTCCCAAACTGGGTTCCCAAACGGGAGTTTGGGAACCAGCACAACCAGCGCAAGGCGCAAACATCGCTTTAGTCGCGGGACCTTCCCTACGTGGCATGGCAGCTTACCTTAACGGCACTGGTCCAATAGGCCGTTCGCCCTGAGCAAAGTCGAAGGGCCTGTCCTGAGCAAAGTCGAAGGGTTTCTAGGGTCAACTGGAATAGCCTCCTATTACCCAAGATATCTAAACTCAAACATACTTAACGCGGTAATAAAAAAGCTTTATGAATTCTTTAAGTACAAAGGAAGCCGAGATTTTGTTTTCCCACCACAGACTTGGATTCCACCAACGCGGCCGGCTCGCGATCAAACGATAATCGATATTCGAGACACCCAATACCCGCTCGCAAACCCATCCGAGCCGCCGGAAATGTGGCGGGTCGGAAACGATAAGGACGCTGCTCCAGCCGTTTTTCTTAACCAAATCCCTTATAACGTGCGCTTCTTCCCATGTGCTTTTGGCGGAACTGTCCAGCAGAATTGTTTCACTCGACACTCCCAACGACCGGAGATAGCTATATCTCGGATCGTTCGACGGTTCCCCATTCCGATCGTGCGCTTTCTGTACTCCGGTTAAAAGAACATGCTCAGCCCACCCGTCGCGCATCAAAGATCCGCCCGTCGCCACTCGCGTTTCCCACCCGCCGCCCAGAATCACGACCAAGTCGGCCTGCCGAGGATTATTGGACTCGATAGCCAAAAAATCGCCCGCACGGCTGCCAAGCAGCAATGCAATGGCAAACACCGAAATCACTGCGCACCATGCGACACGCCACGCAACGAAAGATGCCGACACACGAGTGACAACCGACACCGACTCAAGATACCGCCCCGTCCTCAAATTCATCGCCCGAAAGAATTAGAAAGTCCTTGAATAGCTCGAATCCGAGCTCTCGGCTGCTTTCTCCGACCCGAAGGAATCCAGCAGGTCCTTCCAGGCCGCGACGGCCCGCGGACGACTGAATCGCCGCTCGAACTCGGTCCGTGCTCTCAGCCCCATTTGCCGGCAAGCATCCGGATCGGACTTCAAGGCCTCTATATACCGAACCAGTCCTTCCGGATCTCCAGCGGAAACGGCGTACCCGCAGTTCACCGCATTCAAGACTCTCGGGATTTCGCCGTCCGGGTCGCCCACGAACAGCGTCGGCCGACCGGCCGCCGCGATACCGTAGAACTTGCTGGGGACGATCAACCCTTCGAGACCCGGTTTGAGACAAACGAGATGCGCATCCGGAACGCTCAAGCTGAGTCCGAGCTTTTCTTTTGGTTGGTACGGCCGAAACAACACGTTCGTTAAGGCGTGCGCTTCGATCCATTGCTCCAGCGCAACACGCTGCGCGCCGCTGCCGATAAACAGGAACATCATCCTCTCATCCCGGTCCCGGAGGATCTCCGCCGCTCGAAGAATGGTAAAGAACTCGTGAGCCCGCCCGAGATTCCCGGAATAACCCACGACGAATTTGTTTTCGAGACCCCATTCCCGGCGCAATTCGTTGTCTTCCGGCGCCAAGGGCTTGATATGGTCGCCGTCCGCCCAATTCGGGATCACCCGAACACTCTCCGCATCGACCCTCTGTTCCGAGAGCTTTTGCGCCATCAACTCGCCCAATACCACGTTGCAGGCCGCTCTACGCAAAGACCAGTTCCGTAGGCTCCGGGCCAAAGGCATGGCCGGACCGATCGCTTTCATATCGAGTTCCGTCGCCACCTCGGGGAACAGATCCTGAATCCAGTTCACCAAAGCAGCGCCCCGAAGGACCGCGACCAGCCCACAGATCACCGATATCAGCGGCGGATCGGTCTTGGCGACAATCACATCGCCCTTGGCCGTCAACCGCAACAACACCAAAAATGCGGACAGATAAAAACTCGCATAATCCAAAGCCCGGCCGAGCAATCCGGCCCGACCGAACCGCGTGGTCCAAATCCGGAAGATGCGAACGCCGCGTATATCCTCCGCCTTGGTCAGTTCGGCAGTAGGCCGGTCGTAAAGCTGGCGGCTGGTGACGACGTTCACTGGATAACCCTCGCACGCCAGGTCGAACGCTAGATCGCTCAGCATTTGGCTGGTCGCCGAATGGTCCGGGTAAAAGTACCGGTTGACGAAAATGATCTTATGGTTAGCCATTCCGAATTCCTAATCACACGTTTTCCATTAGGTGAAGACACTCCATGTTCGGCAATGCGGTTCTTCGATGTTGAACACGAAAAACCGCTCGCGCGCATTGCCGTCGCAAAATTCGCCTGCGGCGGCGAAACGTCATCGCCCAATGAGGGTAAAACGTCATTCCTGCATCACTCGATCTTTGATTTTCCGAGCCGGGGTCCCCGCCACCACTGTCCACGGCTCAACGTCCTTCAACACCGTAGACCTGACTCCGACGATCGCGCCTTCGCCAATGACGACGCCCGGTCCCACGAAAGCGTCCGCCGTTACCCAAGCCCCTGCCCCGACCGATATGGGCGCTGTTATCAGAGGTAGGTCGGCGCGCGTGTAATCGTGGCTGGCACTGCACAAATAGCTGTATTGGCTGACCGTGGCGTGAGCGCCGAGGTGAATCTTGTCCACGCAATAGCAATCCACGTGATCCCCCAAGCAGCTGTGGTCTTCCATCTCCAGGTTCCACGGCGCCCAAATTTTCGAGGAGGGATACACATAAACCCCTTTGCCGATACGAGCTCCGAATAGCCTCAATAAAGCCCGCCGCCACGCGTGGAACGTTCGGGGACTTGGACGGAACAACAGCAGCCATGCCCAACCCCATAGCGCCCGTAGTGCCCGGTTCTTCAGCGAGTGGGGGCTAGAACTGCGAGAAAAGGTAACAGAGCTCGACATAATGAATGGTGCCGCTGAAAAAGCGATGGGTTGCAATGAATACCAATACGGAAACGATTCAACTTGACTGAGTTTGAACACCACGGGTTTACGTGCAACTGATCCACGCGGGGCGCTCCCCCCCGTGGAGCAGCCACGAATAGGTGTGCTCCATTTTCTCGGCAACAGACGACCAGGAATATTGCCGCAGCATCCAGTTTCTCCCGCGTTCCCCCATGGCGCGCAGCTCCGTATCTCCTTTCATCATTGCCTGATCAAGGCAGGCGGTAAGGGAATCTTCGCTTAATTCAATCCACCAACCGCACCGGTGGTCCTCAAGTCCCCGCCAGGGCGCGCCCTTGGTGACTACCGCGGGAACGCCGTGCGCCAATGCCTCGGCGACGGTCATTCCAAAATTTTCGGAGTGCGTCGGCAACACATAGAGGTCCGAAGAAAGCAGCAAGTTGCGTTTATGCTCACCATACACCGGACCGGTAAAATCCACCTTCCTGAGCTGCAGGGCTGCTGCCAACCGTTTTATATCGTCTAAATAGCCCCCGTCGTCAGGACCGGCTACGGTCAATTCCCAGTCCGAATGACGCTCTTCCAGGCGACCCCAGGCCTTCAGCAGGATGTCGACGCCTTTTATCTTGTGGATTCGGGCGAGAAACAACAACCTTCGCGAGCCTGGCAAAGACTTCCGCTCCTCTCTGGGCACGTCCATGCCGTTCGGTATCACCGCTACCGGCGATGAAAAACCCAAGCGGCGAATATCCTCCAGTTCGCTTTCCGCAGTGGCGTGAAAACATGCGGCCGCTTCCAGCGCACGTTTCTGCTTCCAGTGCCAGACCAAGCGCTTTTTCCATTTCGAGTGCGCCAACGCCCATGACGACAGCATCCCGCGGGGAGAAACCACAAAACGGACCCGTTGATTGCAGGCTGCCTGGTAAGCGTACAAATTCGGCAAAAGCCATAAGCCATGGTTATGAATGATATCTGCCGAACCTGCCGCACCCGTCAACCCAGATATCATCGCAGGCGATAAGCCGAATCGACTCATTAGCGGCAACCCGGTTTTTGGATACGCCTGGATGTCGTAACCGGTTTTACTGGCTGACTTAGGTAACGGTTCTAGCGTGTGAAGCTCTACATGACAATTCCTTTCTCCCAAGGTCTCACATAGCCTCGGCACCGTATACGAAGGCCCCCCCGCCAGATTATCGATTCCCGAAACAACTTGAATTATCTTCATAAGAGTGAGACACCCGTTTGGCTTCGAACCTCGTTTCTCAAGTCTTTGCTCGAAGCTGATCTAGTAAAGCCAGCCATTGCCGTTGCCGAATCGGTTCTTAGGTGTGACCTTATTGCGATACTCCGATTTTTTTGTGGCTCGCTATTTTCAGTGCCCTGGTCCGGCGGAACACGTGTCGCTACGCCGATCATCAGCCAATACAACAAACCGACACCCCCCACCGAGAAAATAACCATCTCCCCCACGTTCACAAAAATGCAGGCAAAAAACATGGCCATCCACTGGGTATTTCGCTGCGCAATCACACGCCGGCTCAGATAGATCAGCACACCGAGAAAGCTTATCCCCCCAAGTAGCCCGGTTTCCTCCAATATTGCGGTCGGCAAGAAACCCTTCTCCACTGGAGCCGATATCGGCAATCCCATGAACTCGACCGCTCCCAGACGTCCTAGGCCCCATGGATAGACGCCGAAGCCGCACCCGGTCAGAGGATTTTCCAGAAAGTAGTTCCATTGCGACTCAATACCGCCACTGCGCGATGAAAGCGCCGATTCGATATTCGTCGAACCTCGCTTATAGACATAACCCATCAGCTTTTCTTGCAGGACAGATGAAGAAGCCACAGCCAGCATTAACGCGACAAGTGCCAACGTAGAAATCTTGATGAAGCGTCCCATGCGAAACTGCATAAATTTCCTTTTCTTGAAAAAGACCACGGCCGTCGTGGCGGCCATGCTCAGCATCACAGCAGCCAATGCAGTCCTCGCCTGTGACACGATTATCAAGGCTATCAGTCCCAAAACGATGGCAAGAAAACGTAGAAAGCTCTTCGGCTTGCCGAAAAAAATGCTGGCAAGTAATGCACTGGCTGCGGGCGCCAAGATAGGACCGAAAGCTTGAGGATGGTTCAATATTCCCTGGAACCCCTGCCCGTTTCTCGCATAAGCGACCTCGGCAAATGCGAACACCGGCAGCGACAACAACACGACGGCAGCGATCAGCGAATTGAACCATGTACCCAATTCCCGCGCTTGCTCCTCGCTCAGCGATGCGCAGCCAAGAACGATGGCACACGACACGTAGGTAAACATGATCAATTTCATGACCGACACACCCGGAGCTTTGTTGTCCTGCACCACGAATAACGCGGCGACGACAAGTGAAAAGCCAACCAAAGGCAGAATAATTTTTACATTGCGTATTCTCGTGCCAAATAGCAACCGTATACCTCCCAGCACGATTACACCCCACCCCATCACTCCCACTCCCTCGGGGTATGTGTACAAAACCGGATTCAGATATTTAATGACAACAGCCAGAGATAAAGCCTGTATCGTTTGCGGGATGCCCAATAACAACCACAAGCCGAGCATGACATGGGCTCCCGCCACCACTCCGTCGCCTAGTGTCAGGCAGCCCAGAATGCCCACAATCAGAAAAAGCTGTTTAACCGATACCAGCCTGGCCTGATGTCGCAACGCCAATGCATTCATGGCTGCGTCTCCATTTCCTTCAATGGACGCTTCCAAGGAGGAATAGGCCGGATTGGATTTTTACCGGATACGTGCTCGATAATTTCCCTTAAATACTGGGCAACCACCGGTCCGGTTATGGTCTCGCTATATCGCCGAATTGCCCCTCGTTCTTCGGCACTAACAGTGCCCCGTGCAATCTGAGCGCTCAATTGATGCGCCAAACCGTCAACCGAATCACAGGCGAAGACGCCTCCGTAAGGAGTATCTCGTACCAGATCTGCCGCACCGCAGAAGTCGCTGCATACAACTCGCGTTCCCGCCATCAGCGCTTCATTGACGACGGCACCCCAACCATCCCAGTGGCTAGGCAATACCAGAAGATCAGCATTTGAAATAGCTCTGCGTACGGAAGCATTATCTTGAAAACCGAAAAACTCAACAGACGCTGAAATGCCAAGTTCTTTCGCCAAGGAAACTAGCACTGGCTTTTCAACGCCATCTCCAATGATCGAAAGTTTCCAGGGGGCGCCTTTGAGTTTCCTCAACGCCTCCAATAAAACGGTGACGCGTTTTCGCGAAATCAATTGCCCTACAAAAAGAATCTTCAGAATTCCATCAGAGTTACTACAAGCGATATCGACAGTGTCGTCATTCTTTTCTTCCACGACATAACAGAAGTCAAATATCTTATCTGGTGAAAATCCAATATTCCTATACCATTTACTTGCCAGGTGCCCAATAGCCAATACGAAATCAACATCGTCGGTGTAACGTCTTTCACATCCGAAACTATGCAAGCTGCGCAATAGTCCTTTAGACCCTCGCCAATCGCGTCCTTCCGACAACAATCCAATTAACGTCTGTTTGTTTCTAGCATGTGAAAGGACTCTCCTGAGCCTAGGCTCGGCAATAATCCCTGACACCACGTGAGTACATTCTGCCCCCCCTGCCTCCAAAAGGGCATCGAACGCTTCATTGTTAGGAGCAACACTGATATCAACAGATCCGAAGTCCGGCCTTGACCACCCCATTTCCCTGCGCCATACGTCAAGATCCTTTATAAAAACCCCCTGCACATTTACGATACCTGGAAGCTCGGCCATAGCCCGTATGTAAGCGGACTGGTGAGGGCTTGGGTTTCTTTGCCAAAAAACGATATTGCGATTCGGCATTAATTTACTTTTATGGTTTCAAGCTCAAATAGGGACGCGACGGGCACGCAAACGCTTCCGATTGGCGCCCATAACATTCAACGTGCTCTCCCACCGTTTGATTGAGCTACATGGGTTTGCTACCGCAATGACTCGATCCGGAATATCGGTTACGACCACAGAACCAGCCCCAATTAGACTGTTTTCACCAATCCGGCCTCCGCCGATAACAACGGATTCTGCCCCAGTCCAGACTCCATCTTGGATGATAATCCAATCAATTTTCCATCGGGCGGCAGTTTCAGGGCGTGTCATATCAATCTAACGAGTACCGTTCGAAATATACATACGAACCATAACACCAGAGAAAAGCAGTTTTACGAAATAGGCAAGCAATATTGCCAAACATAATCCCATCGCTTTGTAGCCGAGTTCTACCAGGATAATGACCGTCATCAGGTACACGACTGCCCAAACCATATTCGATGCAAAATGGATCCACATCCGGTTAATAGTCGCCAAGGCATTGCCCAATATATTTTGAGTCGATGCCACAAATGCGGCCAGCGCAATCATTACGAGCAGTGTGGCCGCTTCGAAGTATCCTTCCCCATAAAGACGCATGATCCAGGAGCTTGAAAGTGCAACAGCGGCGACAAGGGGTAACGATACCAATACGGTAGCTTTCAATGCTTTTCCTAGAAGCCCGCGCAAGTTGTGTTCCCGGCCTCGTCCCCCGTGATCCGCGAAGACTGGCAGGAACACGCTGGTGATTACTCCCGGAATAAATAGCAGAACAGAAAACCACTGATTGGCAGCAGCAAATAAGCCCATTTCGCCGAATCCGTCGGTCCTCACAAGATAGGCCCCGCCAATCCAGTTAACTGGGGCATATAAAATCCCCGCCATCATAGCCGGCACACTGAAACGCCATAACAAATACCATTCGCTACGGGTCAGCTTTGGTGCCCGAGGAATCCCCTCTTTGCGCATAACTCTGATACTAAGAATATGATTCAAGAGTGCGTTTATCGACGACACCCCGACAAGGCCCCAAAGGGCGCCGTCGACGCCGTAAAAACGAGCCCCTCCGGCTACCAGCAACACGGTCATGGTTCCCGTGAGGCTATTGATAAGTGCCATTGCGCGATAGGCTTCAAAACCCGCCAGAATACCCACCCGTCCACCGGATATAGCATTAAAGAATAGTATCAGTGCGCTGATTCTTACGAACTCGGTCAACTCGCCAGAACCCAGCATAGTGGTAGACATCTGTGGGGCAATCAGGTATATGACAACCCCGAAAAACACCCCGGTGACAAAAGTCGTCACTCTGGTCAGCGTGATCACTCTGGAAACTTTGTATTTATCGCTATTCCGATATTCAGCAATATGTTTCGTTGCAGTAATTCCCATCCCTAATGCAGCGATCGCCTCGAACATGGTGATACTGCTTTGGATTATCCCGAGCTGGCCATATTCCTCTTTGCCTAAAATCCTGGCCACCATCATCATGGCCAACATCAACATACCCCGATAAGCTACGTTTGCGATCGTAACCCATAACGCACCGGATAACACACGCTGGCGAAGGCCTAATGGTTGGCCTCGGCGCATCTTAGTATTCAGGACAGTCGAAGCCATATGTTCGATTCAACTACAACCTACCAACTATTTCGATTTTCCCGTCCACCTCATATAGGTGGTAATAGCTACCTTTTGGTGCCGCACTCACACGGACCCCTCCATATCCCGGCACCGTCACTTCAACATCCGCCCTATCACCTAGCGGAGAATGAATTACGATCAACCATTCCCGATCAGGCGCCACGCCTTTTTCCAAAGCCAAGGTAAATACCGGGATTTCCGTGGACAAATTCCATGGTCTTTTCGGATCCAAATCGGTATCAAGCAGGAACCACCGATCCTTCATCGCATACTCGGCTGGTATGTGCTCCTGATAAGGATGTTTGCGTTTCTTATTCGGAAGCAATATCCCATTTCTCCAAAACTCTTTGAGTACCGGGTCGTGATGGATATTATCAACAGCTCGGATCAATTCGGTAAAATAAGGATTTATGGCATTCCGAGTTTCCTCCGGAAAGCGAAATTCACGAATAACTCTGGGACGGAGTAACCACATGCCGAACTTGACCATGCCCGCATAGCGATCCGGGCTATATGATTGGCCAAGCCTGGCGTAATAGGCTCTTTTGCTGGTTTTACTTCTTGGCCGATGCCCATCCCAAACTGATAATTCGAGCCAGAAGTTTGGGTTCAGGCGATAGGCATCCTCCAACATGAATACCCAGTTCATGGAGCCGATTAGGGGGCTCATAGCTGTAAAATCAGTAGAGTTGTCCCAATCATGAACATAAAAAGACGGCGATGCGCCATCCCAAGCGAGAGGCCAAGGCTCGATCCGTTCAGTGATCGCCAGTGAATAGTTGATCCAACGCCCCCAACGGCCAAAGGCAAGTCCTCCAAAGGCGTTATAACCAACAAAGATTGCGTTCTGCTTCCAAGCGCTATTTCTCAACCCACTACGCATGCCTGCCTGAAGAGCGCGGTAACGATCGATCCAACCCTGCCCTGCGCTTTTCCGCTTGGCTTCGTCGGTTTTGGAGTTGTTAAATGTGAGGTAGCGTACGTCCAAATCGGCATCTTGCCATTTCAGCTTGGGATGTTCGTTGTTCGACACGAAGACGACGAGCGGAGGGTTCGGATACCAATTTTGCAGTCGTCTGACTACGCTGGCAGCAGTCCATTGGTAGCCAACATCGGTCCAAGGCTGAACTGGCCCGAAGGGCGACACCATAGGCGCGACGGAGCCATCCGCTTTTATCACGTTAGGATTCAAAGCTCGTGGCAGTGTCAGATAATGCGCATCATCTGATAGCGGCCTCTCCCATTGGGTACTAATGAAAGATATAGGGAGGCCGAGTTCGCCACTGCGTGTCAAAGCATTTTGGTAATAAACGCTTGAATTTTTGACATCCTTCCGCCCTTTAGGCATATCCAACTGAAACCAAGGCAGCAAAAAATGGCCCTTTTCGATCATGGCTAATTGATAGTCGGGATCTAAGGCATTTGGCCTAACACCGGTATTCCAACTAGCCGCTAACGGCAATGGCCGACCAATCGGACTGTTATTTGGCAAAGTGGCTTCATAACGAATCTCTTCGGCCACTGTTTCAGCGATACCGGCTAGCACGTATTTCGAAGTCGCCGACAGCAGAATCAGCGTGAACACGCAAAGCCAGAACCGATAACGGAGTGCACGGCAGTCAGTACCAACTCCCGATAACGTAGCCGTACTGTATATCGCCATGTCGGTTGTCCGCTGATTGATAAATTCGAGTTGGGCCGACCAATCGTTGCTGACCGGGACACGCGTGGGTCGAGAAAACCCACTTATGGCTTTGAAGCTACGGTGTGAGCCCAAGCCCACGAGAAAATTCCCGTTAAGTCTGGATATTCCTCTATATCCTCCGAAGGCAACCGTAAGTAAAACCAGCACCTGTAACTTTGAAGCCATTTTCCCTGCTTTCAAACGGAAAACCCAAACAAACCGGTCAAGTTGATACGATGGAAGATAAAAACCCTAACGTTGCTCATTAACAAGACACTCCCTCAGAGAATTCGGTTGTTAGCAAACAAATACGCAACTGAGTCGAGGCATGCACTAACCCAAGCTTCCTTAGATCTTGGTCTCCAATACACTGTACTTCGGTGCTTCCCGTAAGCGTTTCGCTACCGTCCCAACATCACGGATATACAGCGTATTCCCGGATAAATTCTTCTTGCCGTTTAAACTAACTAAACGCCGTTCAAGCGGAACGTAGGAATATGATTCGAAGCCATATTCCAACACCATCTGGTGAAGCTTATCTTCGTCAAATCCGTAACGATCGCCGCTGCCGTTTAGCTCCATGAGCGCTGCGATCAGTGCCGGGTTGGAAAAAGTCTGCTCTGCGCCTCCGATAACCTCTGTTTCGAATCCTTCAACATCGACCTTAATAAGCCTTGGCGATTCACCCGCGAGTACGCTGTCGAGCGACTCGATTCTCACGTCAATCGTATCCCCTTCAGAATCTGCTGAGCTCACTACGTGGTTCGTGGTGTCCGAAGCTTGTGTAAATCGTAGTGTTCCCGATTCACCTCCGACACCGAGATTCATTGCTCGAACTCGATCGTCAAGGCCGTTAATGCGGACGTTGTCGAGCAAACTAGAAAATGTCGCCTCTATTGGCTCTATGGAAATTGTCCTCGCCCCAACTGCTCCGGCTGCGAGAACGGTGTAACTGCCAATATTCGCACCCACATCTACGAATAAATCCTCCTCGCGAAGAAAATGGAGAACAAACGCCATGTCTTCGAATTCATGCAAGCCGCAATAAAGATTACCGGTCGCCCCTGTCATGCCCGGCCGAGTTAAAAGACGAGTCTCGTTAACAAAAGGAACGGCTACCGCCCCCGGAACAAGTCGGCTGCCAATCTGCCAAGTCACGAAACGCTTGATCGACGCCAATCGCCGTTCCGAGTTAAGTGGATGATTAACAATAAAGCTCAATGTGCTAAGTAGTGACATCTAACACTGTTCCGATTGCCTTAGGACACAACGTAAATTGGGTGGCTGCACAATGCGCCAAGAAAATCCTTATTGAATCGGGAGATCCCCCCATGACCGCCGAATGCGTCGGTGACCAATACCAGAATTCTTGTTCTTGTCGCTTTTTCAGGATTTTGCATCGATTCACAAGTTCTGTTTGTAAGAAAAGAAGCCTTCCTTCGATTACCCTAACCCCTGCCCTCTCCCAGAGGATGTGGCCTTCTTTTCTTTCTATTTAGAGCCTATCCCAGTAGGTCTCCAAAACCCTTCGACCGGCCTGTCCTGAGCGGAGTCGAGGGGCTCAGGGCGAACGGCCTACTGAGATAGGCTCTTAGTAAAACCCCGGATTGTTTCGATACCGTAACAGGCTGCTGTTACAGCTTTAGGGAAACTCGTCCAACAAAAGGTTATTTACCGTCAAAACACCCTAGCTCTTTCCACATCCCTACCAGCGCAACTCGTGTTGGTGAGCCAGGAACCAGCGATAGGTTTCTTCGATCCCTTGCCTCAACGGTATCCGCTCCCGCCACCCGAGGGCGTGGAGCCTCGACACGTCCAGCAACTTTCGCGGCGTGCCGTCCGGTTTTTCCGGATCGAACACCAAGTCGCCCTCGAAACCTACGACTTTCCGGATCATCTCGGCCAACTCGCGAATGCTGAGGTCTTCGCCCACACCGATATTGATGATGGCTTCGTCCGAGTAAGTCTCCATCAGAAACACCGCGGCATCGGCCAGGTCATCCACGTGCAGGAATTCCCGCCGCGGCGTGCCCGTGCCCCAGACGGTCACCGATTTCGCCCTCGCCGCCTTGGCGTCGTGGAACTTGCGGATGAGGGCCGGCAACACATGCGAGTTTTCCAGGCTGAAATTGTCGCCCGGTCCGTAGAGATTGGTCGGCATCAGGGCAATGGCGTCGAAGCCGTATTGGCGCCGGTACGCCTGGCACAGCTTGATGCCGGCGATCTTGGCCACCGCGTACCATTCGTTGGTCGGCTCCAAGGGACCCGTCAGCAGATAGTCTTCCTTCAAAGGCTGCGGCGCGTGTTTGGGGTAAATGCAGGAGGAGCCGAGAAAGACGAACTTTTTCGCACCGCTCCGATAGGCGCAGTCGATCAAATGGGTTTGGATCAACAGGTTGTCGCGGATAAAGTCCGCCGGGTAGGTGTCGTTGGCCCGGATGCCGCCGACTTTGGCGGCCGCATCGAGGACGATTTCGGGCCGCTCCGTTTCGAAAAAGCGCTTCACCTCCGCATGATCGGTGAGATCGAGCGCTTCTCGGGTCCGCGTCAGGATATGGGTATATCCCTGCCGTTCGAGACTACGGACCAGGGCCGAGCCGACCAGACCGCGATGGCCGGCGATGTAGATCTTGGCGTCTTTATTCATGGTAGTCGAACACCCGGTAGCCGGCTTGATGGCACAGGGCGTCGCGCTCCGCCGCTTTCAGATCCTCTTCGACCATTTCCTTGACCAGGCTCTGAAAACTGATGCGTGGGGCCCAGCCGAGCTTCGCCCGCGCCTTGCTAGGGTCGCCCAGCAGGGTGTCGACTTCGGTCGGACGGAAATAGCGGGGGTCCACCGCGACGATGCATCGGCGGGTAGCGGCATCGTATCCCCGCTCGGCAAGGCCCGTCCCTTCCCAGTGGAGCTCGATCCCAAGTTCCCCAGCGGCAAGGGTCACGAACTCGCGCACGCTGTACTGGACGCCGGTCGCGATGACGTAGTCGTCGGGCGCGTCCTGTTGCAGCATCAGCCATTGCATTTCGACGTAGTCCCTGGCGTGCCCCCAGTCGCGCTTCGCATCCAGGTTGCCGAGGTAAAGGCAGTCCTGGAGGCCCAGCTTGATCCGGCACAGACCACGGGTGATCTTGCGGCTGACGAAGGTTTCGCCCCGCAACGGCGACTCGTGGTTAAAGAGGATGCCGTTGCAGGCGTAAAGCCCATACGCCTCGCGGTAGTTCACCGTGATCCAGTACGCGTAGAGCTTGGCCACGGCGTAGGGCGAGCGCGGATAAAACGGCGTGGTTTCGGTCTGGGGGATCTCTTGAACCTTGCCGTAGAGTTCGGACGTTGAAGCCTGGTAGAACCTCGTCTTCTTCTCCAGCCCCAGAATGCGAATCGCCTCCAATAGCCTCAGCGATCCGAGAGCGTCGGTGTCGGCGGTGTAGGCCGGAGTTTCGAACGATACCTGAACATGGCTTTGCGCGCCGAGGTTATAGATCTCGTCGGGCTGGACCTGTTGCACGACGCGGATCAGATTGGTCGCATCGGTCAGATCGCCGTAGTGGAGGATGAAACGGCGGTCCTCGACGTGCGGGTCCTGGTACAAATGATCGACCCGGTCGGTGTTGAAGAGGGACGCCCGGCGTTTGAGCCCGTGCACCTCGTAGCCTTTCTCCAGCAGAAATTCCGCCAGATAGGCCCCGTCCTGCCCCGTCGTCCCGGTGATCAGCGCTACTTTTTTCACTGTGAACTCTTCTTTAGGTTCTTAGAGACTATCCCAGCAGGCCGTTCGCCCTGAGCCCTTCGACGGGCCTGTCCTGAGCTAAGTCGAAGGGCTCAGGACAGGCTTGTCGAAGGGTTACTTGAGCCTACTGGGATAGGCACTTATTCCAAATGGCCTTCAATACGGTTTCGATTTTTGTCAGGTCGGTTAGGCTGCGAGGCATTAACCCACTCTGCGATTAATGTTCTTTTCCTTCGACGCTTGAATGTCCGCGATAAAAACTTCTGCTAAGCGATCAGCCTTGTAACACATCAAATCGAACATTTTTGTTACATTCCTATTCCCGGAACCTAGGGTCCGAGATACGGCACTTCCTGACCATGTCTTAGCTCCCGTCGGATAAATAGCTCGGGAGAAACTTCGTTCTGCGAAGCGTGTCCCCGTGATTCGGGGCTGAATAACTCGAAAGCAAAGGATCTGCATACGTTGGCTCATCGGCTTATGGATTTACCTAGGGCATTTTCATACCGACTGTACGGGCACTCGCGAGTAGGTCGGGAATCCCTCCCAATCGCAAACGGCGTCTCCGGGAACACCAAGGCGACGATTTCCGACACAAAGCCCACCGGCAAAGGGTTACCGACCTACGACTGTAGCACCCTGTAGGTCGGCAATCCTTTGCCGACGTATCGGCTCGGCGAAGGGCTTTGTCGGAAGGGCAGCTCTGGCGCTCCCAGAGATGCCGTTTGCGATTGGGAAGGGATTGCCGACCTACGCTCTCCCCTCCTGGAACGAATCCGTACACCGGGATGGAAAACGCTCTAAGTACATTCAGGGAAGTCTTGCGGCATAGGCAACCTGCAGGACAACCCCGCCAATCAAGCCAATCTGTCGAGATTCCGCAAATATTTGCGGAATGTACTTAGGGATAAGCAACCTACGCCCGAAAGGACGAGTCCCCAGGGTTAGCCCGGTCGCCCGGCAACCTCGACGGATCGTCCTTCGGCATCCTCTCGTCTACTTCTTTCTCGACCCCTTCCCCCTGGAGGGACCACGATCCGTCTCCGGAACCGGAAAAGCTTCTTGCGGTCCGGCTACCATCGAGTCGCGCGCTTTTTCCTTGAGCTGGACGGCTCTAGCCAGCAGCTCATTGCGTTGGCCCTTGGCGCGGCCGGAAGCGGCGTTCCTCTCAAGCTTCAGCGCCTGACGGAGATGCGTCAGGGCCTCAGGATATACGATCAAAGTACCCTCCGTCAGAACCTCGATGGCATCCTTCGTGTCGGCCGCCGCCAATCGGATGATGTCTGTCGCGCTCCGGTCGCTCAGGCTCTGCGCTTGCAGATCCATCCGATTGGAACTCCGTATGTTTTCGAGCGCGTTGATGGTTCGCAGGAACATCGCGACGGCGACGACCTGGGACGAGTCGAGCTTGACGTGCCGGTTCTTGCCGGACGACGTCAATGAGCCGGGCGAATTATTGAACGCATCGGTGTTGTAATAGGCCACCGCTTCCTCGATCGTGCTGACGCTATTGTTGTGGAAGAAAGGCGCCGTATCCGCAGCTTCGACCAATGACGGGGTGTTGAACCGCCCGTCTCCGTAGCAGGGCTGGTCGTAGTCGGGACCGCAGTCGATTCTTGCGTGGTGCTCCTCTTTGCCGAATCCCCCATCATAAGGAATGCTGGCATCGACCAGGTGCGCCGGTTGATCCCGCATGTTTTCCACGCCGCTGTCACGCGTCGGATTCTTCTTGGTGGTCGAACTGTTGGCACCGGCATTTTGGTGGCAGCCATTGCAATTGGCCGTCTGACCGAAGATCGGATTGCCGCTGCCGTCGACGGGATTTTCCTTGGTGTCGAACAGCTGCTTGCCGCGCTCCACCAACGGAGAGGTGAACGTCAGGTCAGCCAGCACGATGTCCTCGCTGCGCCCCAGGGACAGCATATAGGCGACCAGGGCGTCCAATTCCTCGTCGGTGGCCAGACGAAAATCGACACCCGGAACCCGATTGAGCGTTCGGGTCATATGCTGGGTGATGGCGCCTTGCGCGAACAGCCGCAGAGAGCCGTCTCCCGGCGCGCCGTCCCCCGACCAGCCAATGGCGTTGGCAAATTTCGCGTCTTCCTCGAACTCGCCGCCGTCCGCCAGAGTTTCCGTGCCGATCGACGCCGCCAGGGCCAAGGTATGAGGCACGCTGCGCATGACGCCGGGCCGGTCGAAGCCGTCCACATTGGCAAGGACCAGGCCGAGTTGACGCAGCAATTGCGGCTTTTCCAAGTCCTTGAGCGCAGGGTCGTATTCGGCCACGAACAGGGGATCGTCCTTCGGAAGCTTGACGATGTATTTCGGGTCGATGGTGTGATTGTTGTCCGGCCGATGGCAGGTGGCGCAGGTGCGTCCGTTGCCGCCGAAGGTTTCATTCAGAAAAATCTCCCGCCCTCGGGCAATCTCCGCGCCGAGAACCGCATCGAGATCGTTCCGCTTTTTGGCATCTGCATGAGCGAGCTTGGGCAGCATGAATTCGAACGGCTTCGCCGCGAAGCCGGTATCCTGTCGGGGAAGATTCGGCCAGCTACCCACACGGGTCACGGTCCAAGGCTTGTCGCCGTAATAAAGCCTCTGCATGAAACCCGGAGTACCGAACAGCACGCCCCCCTCTTCGGGATTTCGTTTCTCTCGGGTAACGGCAATCAGATCCAAAGTGAATCCGCTCATGGCCAAGCCGTCGAGACGGGTCTTCAAGATCCGTTTCCCTTCACTGTTCGGTTCGAGACGGCCGAGCCTCTGCATGGCGTTGGCCTTCTCCTGTCCACCCGCCTTGTGCCAGCCGGTTTTATTATCGACCAGCCAAACCTCGTAGCCTCCCGCATCGAGTCCGCTGACTTCGACCGTCACCCATCCCTCCAGCAGGTCGAGCCGCATGCGTCCCTGCGCCCGGCTGAATTCTCCGGATAAGGCTTTCGAATAACCGAGCGGGATGGTCAGAAAACGATCGCCGCCGTCAGCTTCATAAGCGGTTTTCCAGCGGCTGTACGCGTTCTTCAGGGTTTCGACATCGCCGTGGCCTGTGACCAGCTCCGACTTGGAAACTTCGGTATCGGTAAGCAGCAGGTAGGCGACCGTACCCCCAAGCATGAGCGCCAGCGCCGCCAAAAGTGGAAACGTATTTTTATTCACGGACTCGTACCAGGATCGGATTTATTGGAAGAACGTAGCTATACAGACGGCGATCCCACTCCTACGGACGACCAACGCGCGAACCGCTGAGCCTTGCTCGGCCGTTGCGAAACCTTGGTCGCGAGGAGGTGTCGGACACCGCCCGCATTGGACGACCCTGTCACTACGTTGAAATTATTGTTAAACGAATGGTTACGGCACCCGCCGAAACCGGTCATCAACCCCAAGGCCTCCGGCATCGCTTTGAGCACGCGTCTGCCGTGTTCGGATGAGCCGGGACATATCAATGCTCTATGGCCAGATCGATCGGATGAGCCCGGGAGATCGTTCCACCCGGGCACTCTTGCCTCTCTGGTTGCCAAGTTATGCCGGAGTCGGTTTCGAAGTCCGGCGGCCGATGGTAAATACGCCAACCAAGGCACTGCCGAACAGCCATACGGCAGCGGGAATCGGAACCGGCTGGACTGTCAATTGATAATTGCCGGCTACGCCGCCCAAGGCGCCTATGATGATCGTGTATTCGCCCCCATAAGTGGTGTCGAGGTCGAATACCTGCGACAAGGTCTCGCCGACCGAGGATGCCACGCCCCAACCGAGCAGGGTGAGATCGTCGGAGCCCAGCGGATTGTTTACCGGGGTCGGATCGGTAAAGAAGGTATCGTGCCTAGAAGCGCCGGCACCGGTATCCCAGCCGCCGTAAAGCGCGTAGCCGAGTTTGAGGTTGGCGCCGCCGTCGGCAAGGTCGTCCGCCAGAGTGATTTTGAATTGCGATATTCCGGCATCCACGCAGCCCTGGGCGCTGCCGCCGCAGGACCAATGGATCAGGCCGAAGTCCGCTCCGTGGCCCCAACCCTGTCCGCCGTTGTCGGGATCGGACCAGGAAAGGCCGCCGACCCGCAGCATTCGATCCGTGGGAAGGTCGGGATCGTTATTGTTGTTATAGTTGGCAATCTGCCGCTGCAGGCTGCTGCCGTTGGTGGATGTGGGCGTGCCGGTCTCGATGGTGCGGCCGGCCGCCGCCGCGCTGTGCATGCCCGCATACCACATGACGGGCAAACTCCCGGTATAGCCGACACCGCCGTTGGTCCAAACGCCGCTCGCGTCGGTGCCCGGCATTCCGTCGGCGCCGTTGATGCTGCCGCCGGTGCCGTCGCCGTAACCGGCGATGTTGAACGTGGCGTGCGCGTGAGCCTCGGGCGCAGCGACCAATGTTCCCCCGAGCATTCCCGCGAGGGCCAGTATTGTTGCCGTGGTTTTCATACTATGATTCGTCCTCGTCACTGTTAGTGGTCGTCCAAAAGCTCGTTAACAGTGATGTCCGCGGCGCTTCACCGTACCCAATGGAGCTGCGCCGCGGTCCTCCCCATCACACTAGGAGGCGGCTCGGCCGTCTCGAATACTCCATAGCATCGAGACCCGAAGCTTTCCGGCCCCGCCTCGCGGCGGGTGTGGCGATTCGGACAGACCTAACGGCGGTCCATCCCGACAAAGATCCCTCGGGCGATCCCTGCCAGCCGATTCCTTGCGAATCCGTGTGTATCGCGTCTTTTTATGAGCCCCCTAAGCGGCGGACCCGGCCTTTGCTGAAACAATAAATATGCCACTAAATAATCATTGCTAATCAAACAGATAAATCGCATGCAAACGCCACCGACGTGGCAAATCACGCAGTCTCATGGGTGATTCCACACAAAAGTTCCCCGCTTAGAGCGCGGAAAGGAAGGCGTGTACATACGTCGAGGTCTTGTTTCAGGCGGGAACGGCCATGACGTTCTTGCGGCGCTGTCCCAGCGTGACCAAACTCGCGAGGGCGCTGCCGAACAGCCAAACCGCCGCGGGGACCGGAACCGGTGCGGTGCTGATATTCAAGCTGTACTCCGCGATGTTCTGACTCCAGTTCCCCACGCCGGCGCCGCCCAGGTAGATGGAATAAACCTGACCGGCCAGGGCCAGAAAGGTCAAACCGTCTACACCGTCGACGGTGCCATCGTGAGTCAAGTAGCTCAGTCCTACGGTGCCGAACGGGTTATCGGCTTCGTAAGGTTTCGCGGGTGTGCATCCGGGGCAGTTCCAGGAGCCGTGATGAGAGTAACTGCCAGTACCGGAGTCCATGCCGGTGAAGACGGTGATGCCAAAGTTCTGAATGTCGTAGCCGGTTCCCGTAACCACCACGGGATTCAGTGTTACCCACATAGTTTCTTCGGCCTTGATCAAGCCAATATCGGTCTGATGTCTCCAGCCGGTCGGCCCGTTGGCTGTCGGAACTCCGCTGCCATTGACGCCTGCGTCCTGCCAGGCCCCGGCGCCGGTATCGATTTCCGCGGCGAAGCCGTAACGCGTTACTGCATCTGCTTTCGAGATTTCGAGCGTGTTGCCCGCCGAGTGAAGCTCGGCCGCCCAGTTCAGATGAGACGTACCGGCATAGCCGAAAGGCAGCGTGGTGGCACTGGCGGTTCCGACCCAACCCGGCGATACCGTCGGATAGGTCGGATTGCCTATACCCCCATAGTTCCAGCCGTCGGTGGCGGACAGCTCAGTGGTGGTGAAGGTGTTGTACATCGTATGCGCCTGGGCGCCGGAAACGGCGCCTACGGACAAGACGGTACCGGCGAGGGCCATGGCCACCGCTTTGGTCAGTTTGTTTTTGTTGTTGGACATAGGAAATTACCTCGTGCTGTTCTATGGAGTTGGTCTTTGTTTTCACATAGGCAGCGATGTCCGCAGCGCTCCCGTCAAAAGCGGAAGGCGCTCCGATCTCCCCATCACCGAGGGAGGCGGCCCGGCCGTCTTGGGATCAAACTCACAAGACCCGTGGCTTTCCGAACCCGCCTCGCGGCGGGAGTGGCAGGTGCAAAAGGGACTCCGCCCTGCTACGGTCTACGCTCCCCTTCCCCGGCAATGGTTTTCGGGTTTTCCGTAGCACAAAGCGCGTTCGAACCGGAATTCGGTCGAACCGGCCGATACCCCAAGAGCAATAAGCGCGCCTGAGGTAAACCGTTGATATAGCATTTTCCGAATCGGTGTAAGGGATTCGGATATGTAGGTCGGCAATCCCTTGCCGACGTATCGGCTCGGCGAAGGGCTTTGTCGGCAAGGGATTGCCGACCTACGTTCTTCCCTCCTGGAACGAATCCGTACACCGGGATGGAAAACGCTCTATAACGCTATTTCCATGACGGAAACGACGGAAGCTGCTGGATATCCCGCATTTTTATTACGGGTATTCCAGCATGTGGCGACCCAAATCATCCGGAGGGTCAGTCAGCCAGCTCTTTCACTACACCGTTTCAAAGCGGCGATCGGCTGAGGCCGAGGCGATGAAACGGCCGGATATCGCCGACACCGGCGCATGCCACATGGTGCGCCCAGCCTCGAAGGCAAGCTCGACCGCCTTGTCCCGCATCATGCGGCGACGGCCTTGTGTCTGTGCCGCCCGACGAATCCCATCCCGGCCAAAGCACTGCCGAACAGCCAAATGGCGGCCGGTATCGGAACCGGAGAAGACGTGATGTTCAAGACGTAAAGATCCTTGTTTTGATTCCAATTGGCTCCGCCGCTACCGCCCAGATAAATGGAATAAATCTGACCGGCCTCCGCCAGGAAGGTCAGACCGTTGACCCCGTCGACGGTTGAATCGTGGGTCAAATAAGTTACGCCGGTGGTGCCGAACGGATCGCTCGCGGTGAAATCTAAGCCTTGAATCGGGCTATTCCATGCCTGATGGTTCTCATAGCCGGTACCGGTGTCCATACCGGTAAATACCGTAATCCCGAAGTTGGCAATTTCCGAATTGACGGCGGAGAGATTCAGCGTGACATAAGCATCGCTGTGCGACATCAACAACCCGATATCGGTGGTGTGCGACCAGCCCTGAGGGGTTGCTCCCGCGTCGAGCCAGGCGCCTCTAGCTGTATCGATATCCGCTGCAACGCCATATCTCGCTTGCGCATCTGCCCTGGAAATTTCCAGCGAATCACCCGCGTTATGGAGTTCGGCCGCCCAGTTCAACGCCGAAGAACCGGTGTAACCGAACGGCAGCGTCGTCGGGCTAGCGGTTCCGACCCAACCCGGCGATACCGTCGGATAGGTCGGATTGTTTATACCGCCATAGACCCAGCCGTCGGTTCCCCCATCGGTAGCGGGCGTTCCGGCGTTGTAGGTGTTGTACATCGTGTGTGCCGATGCCTCGGCAACAACCCCTAAAGAAAGGGCCGAGCCGGCAACCGCCATTGCGATCGCCCTGGCCAATCTGGTTTGTTTCATATGAATCCCTGCAAGTTGGAAGTTGAGATACCACGCCGTTAACCCGCATTGCTCATACCCCTTCGCTTCAGCCGTTCGCGCCGCAAAACGGTGTAATTCCAAATCCCTTCCAATCCGGAATTGATTTTCGAAGGGTGGCCGTAACCTACCCTACGCAACGTTCATTCGCATGCCGAATGGAGTAAGAAGTGCAAGCTAAGCGCAACCGATACTTAACAAGTGTCGTGCCAGTGTCCAAATCGAGGCACTACGGTGCTTCCAAGGCTTTACAAATAGGCCGGAATCCGGGAAATGAGGTATATGCCCCAGCATTCAGCGGCATATCGCGCATGAGGAGGAAGTCGGGCGAGGGGGGAGCCGATTGCAATGATGCGGCCTCGTTACGTCGGGAATCCTTTCCCGACGTAACGGGTTGACAGCCAAGCGAAGTCGGCAAAGGATTGCCGACCCACGAATAATTCCATTCGGCATGCGAATGAACATTCATCGTAGGATGGGTAGAGCGAAGCGAAACCCATCGATGGTGGGATAGCCCCTCGGCTCAGCGTAACCCACCGACCCTTCGACTTGGCTCAGGACAGGTCCGAGGCCGCTCGGTGGGTTACGGCCTTGCGGCCTCACCCACCCTACGAAAATCAATTCCGGATTGAACGCGATTTGGAATAAGCTGCCGATTCCGCCAGAGAGCCGCCCACGTTGCCCTCGACGTCGATCCAGAGATGCGGCAAGCCCATGGCGTCCAGCCAGGCCGGACCGTTTTCCTCCTTGAGCATGGCGATGGTCGAAGCGCTGCCGGCGACCACGCAGAAGTCCCCCACCACGCTGACGGCGGCGAGATGGCGTACCGGCCAGCCGCTTTTGGGATTCAGCACATGACCGTATCGGATACCGTCCACGACGATGCAGCGTTCGTAGTCCCCGCTGCTCGCGACCGCGCCTTCGCGCAACGCCAGGGTCTTGATCATCGAGCCTTTTTGGCGCGGGTGAGAAATTCCGACTCGCCACGGACTACCATCCGCCCGCGAGCCGATCAACTTGATGTCGCCGCCCAGATTGATCACGCCGTGTCGAACGCCCGCGTCCCGGCACAGCGCCGCGGCCCTGTCGACGGCATACTCCTTGACGATGCCACCGAAATCGAGCTCCATGCCGGCTACCGGAAATTCGAGCACCGGCGGTTCCCACCTCAGCTTGTGCCAGCCGACCTGCTCGAGCAGACCGCGCACTTGCGCGTCGTCCGGCAGTTTGCCTTGTTCGAAGCGCCAGGCACGCCGCAAAATGCCGGAGGTGATGTCGAAAAGCCCGTCGCTCTGTTCGTAACAGGTCGCCGCATAATTCAGCAAACCCGCCGTTTCGTCATCCACCGCAACCTGGCCACCCTCGGCGGCGACCCTGTTGATGGCGGACAGCAGGCTGTCGTTGCGATAGCGCGAATAGCGCGCCTCCAGGCGGCGCACATCGGCAATGGCCAGCTCCGAAATCCGTCTTGCCTCTGCACGAGTCTCGGCAAAAAGCTGGATTTCGCATGGCGTACCCATTGCCTTGAAGGCGAAACGGAAATACTCGAGACCGTAAGAATTCAAGACTGTTCTAAAGGTAATTCGTCGTCCGTCGAGCGCCGGGAACGGCGGGCGCCTTATCCCGGCCTGCCCGGCACAATATAGGATGGGCCAAGCGAAGCGGGCCCATCTCGGTCGGGAACGATGGGCACGGCCTATCGGCCGTTGCCCATCCTACAATTAGCTATGGCCCGCTCCCACCGGCCGGAAACCACCCCGGCCCGTCAAAACGTATAGGCCGGGAACTAAACGCGCCTGGGGATACTCGTCACCGACTTTTGGACTCTTCTTGATGACTTGGATGCCCCAAACGGTTTTGCCAAAAAATTGCGATGCAATCGCCTGGACATTCATCCGATCCGCGACAGGTACGCCACTCAGAAGCACGCGAAGATCAAGGCGTGGGTTGCCGCGCACCCACGATGGAAGATGCATTTCATCCCAACGACGCCAGTTGGCTCAACCCAGTCGAGCGCTTCTTCGCCCACCCCACCGAGAAGGCCTTCCCTCGCCGCTCCTTCACCAGAGTCAAAGACGCTGGTGAGCAAGATCGACCACTTCATCTCCCATTAAAACCAATCGTCCCGCCTGTTCGCATGGACCGCCCCGGCGGATTCCAGCCTGGCAAAAACTTCAACGACTATGCCGGCAAACTAATCGGATAGGACACTCGTTGCGGTTTCAATACGCTGCTGCCGGCGGGATGCCGGCAGCACGTCGAATGACCGAACCGAACGGCTATTGGACATTGAGTTTGACGGTTATTCCGTCATTCACGGCTTGCCAGCTCAAACCGGAAGGCAGTGCCGGCAAATCGAGCCGGCTTTCGATAGGGACGCCAAAATCGGTTACTGAGTTCGCGCTGAGGAGAGTGAAACTGTCTCCGGCTTTCGGGACGAATCCATCCCGCAGACTGACATTGATCTTAACATTGCCTAATATGAATTCGCCCTCAACATGAAGTTGATCGTGGGCTGGATAAAGACCGCCGAGTTCGATCGTGATTGTGCCCCGTGAGAAATCAACGTACCCATTGTGGGACTCAGGTATCAGCGTCAATGTCCCGAAAGGCGACCCGGTCGTACCGGGAGAGACGTTTAATCGTGCCGAGGAGTTAATACTGGGCATGTTCAAGATCGTCCCGGTTCCGCTTAGCGTTCCGCCCTGCAGAGTGATTTTATGCGCCCCGAAGATGCCGTCGACGATCGTCTCGCCCTTGGTTTGGCGGTATTCGGTCCACGTATCACCTCCTGCTTGAGCAGCCCCAAAATCACAGGTTGAGCCTTTTTTGACCTCAAATACCCCTTCATTGATGAGAACTGCTCTCTCATAATTCAAACAAATATTGGAAACGTTATCCCTATCCAGGATGAATGTGCCGGTATTTTTGATGGTTCCTCTGAGAACACCGGCGGTAAAGCCTCCAGGGTAAACTCTATGACCTAACGCTCCGATTACGCTCATGCGGCCGGCATTTTCAAAGTACGCGTTGTTGTTATACATATCCATATAACCGCTAAGGATGATGTTCCCGCCCGCCTGGTTAATGATTTTGTCACCGGTGATAGAAAGGGCACCATCGGCGAAGATGTTTCCTGAGTTACTAAGAATTCCTTGCACATAAATATTGCCGCCGGAACTGCCGTTTTTCAGTGCGTTAACTTGGCCTTGATTGATCAAGGTGCCGCGAATTGAAATACTCGCGCCGGCTGGATGTATGCTAGTGGGGCCAATAGATAAGGTATCCTGTGGATTCACAGTAAGTGATTGGCCGACAGGTATGGACTCAGGGTTTTCAATCAGGTCGGCGGTAGCCGTCACGCACAGGCTGATCAACGTAATAAATGAAAATGGCAACAGTTGTGTTCGAAGTATGTGCACTGTTCGGGTTCCTAGTGTATTTGGTTAACAAAATCGCCACATGATAGGCAAGGGGTCGATATTCTTGCCTTAACTCATAACCATTGATAGACCTTGTAATGGCGTTGCGTATTGAGCAACGTTTGCGCCAGATTTCGTCGCCGGCGCACTATTCCAGTGGTAGCGGTTATTTGCCTCGTATGGAGAGGATTTCTGCAATAGCCGCAAGTCTGGAGTTAAGGCAAAGGCCGTAGGAACTGGGGCATTTGCCCTAAGGATACAAAGGGGAGGCATCCATTTTCAGCGCTATGCGATAGGCCAAAAATCTCTTTGAAACTCTACTGTCAAATGACATCAGGAATCCGGCTAGTAAAACGCTCGAGCTATCGGCCAGTCCTTGCCGACAACTTTCCATACACACCATTCAATCCCGAAACCAACCCGGCCCATCAAAACGCATAATTCCAAGTAACGGCCAAGGTCCCGGTGCGCGCCAGCTGATAACCGTTGACATCGTCCGACACCGGTTGCAACCACTCGACGCTGAGATTGTGGCCGGCGAAATCGCCGCTGGGTACTGAAAGATTGAGACCCAGCCCCACATCCCAATAGCGTCCGCCGTAGTTGGACGGGAAGTCCACCGGCGCGGTGGTCGAATGCTCGCGGTTGAATTCGCCACGGATAGAACCTTGAACGGTGTAAACGCCGCGCACCGAAGCCGACAGCCAGTTCGTCAGGCTGTAGCCGCCCCAGGCGGTGGTCTGAAATACGTCGCCCAGGGCATAACCCGACTTGTTTCTGCCTTCGAGCCGCTTGGTGCCGCTCACCTGCGCGCCCCAGAACCACTTGTCCGCCTGTCCGGTATAGGTCAGGCTGGGTTTGAAATCCCAGGTGCCGCTGCCGAGTTGCATACTGTAATCCTGTAATTCACCGTCCTCCGTAGCCCCGCCATCCACGGTCATGTCGACATCGCCCGTGGGCGCGCTGACCCCCAGTCCCAGATTGAGGCGGTGCCCGGACACGTCGAACAGCTTGATCAATGCCACCATCAAGGTATCGCCGAATCCGTCGCTGCTGTGCCCGCCGCCGTGCTCGTCGTCTTCCGGAGCCCCCGGCAACGGCTTCGACTCCATCTCCATGTCGACGAGCTGGGGCATCAGCATCAGGTTCAGCCAGTCGGTCGGCGCATACATGATGTCCAGCATGTGCATGTGCATGGTCATGTCTTTCGGCCGGGAGAGACATCCCGAGTTGCCGCAGGCGCTGCCGATCAGCGTTTGACTGCCGACCCTGTTGGTACCGTGCAGCATATCCCCCGCCTGATTGCTGTACATGTAGCGATACCCCGCCATCAAGCTGTCGGCCTGGTCCATCATATGGCCGAACATAATGCCGGCGGGCATGTTATGCCCGTAATGGTGCGAGCCGTGTTCGTGGTGGCCGCCCGAGAATGAGCCGGGCGCCGACAGATTGACGTTAAGCCCGGCGTGAGCCAGGAAATAGTTGAAATCGGCATAATCGCCCGCGCCGCCCCCGCCCAGCTTCAGATCGCCGGCATGGCTGTAATATTCGAAGCCCGCTTCCAGCCGAATGCCCTTGGTGAACTGCTTGCTGAACGTGATGCCGCCGCTCAGGGCGCCGAAGCCGGACAGGCGAAAATCGCTCGAATAATAGCCGTCGGCTCTGGGCGCAAGGAAATATGGAGCGAAGAAGTCGGCTTGCGACTGCGAATAATAGCGGATGCTCGGCGCAGCCATGATGCCGAAGGGCAGTGGCTGATACCACTTCAGCTCGAAGGTGTGAGAATCGATGCCCCAATCGTCGAAGTAGTACCGGTAATCGAAATGCAGGGACGCATCCAGCGCCGGTATATGCCGGTTCAATCGACCGGAGAAGGCCCACTGGTTGCGCTCGTCGGGCCGTCTTTCCCGAAACAGCTCGATCCCCACGACTTCGAGATTGGTCACGGATTTCCAGTCGATTGTGCCCGCTTTCGCCTGCGAAATCTCATAGTACTCCTCGGGCGTAATTTCCCCGCGCACGTAAACGTACTTATATGGGTTGGTGAGATAACCGCTCTGGTTGGTGTAGCTGGCCGTGCCCTGAAACAATGTGTTCTTGCCCAACACCTGCGCGATGCTGGTACTGAAGCCGTGGAAAACGCTCTCTTCGCGCAGCTCCGGGTAATTGGGCGAATCATCGTTGTCATGCGAGTGTTCGCTGTCAGTTGAGTGGACGGTGCCTCGGCTGATGTCATTGCTGGTCAGACTGTATCCCGCCGATACCGTAGTATGTTTCTGGTTGAATTCGTGGCTCAGATTGATCGAGCCGAAACTCGATTTGAAATCCGGCTCGAGAGAATAGCCGCCGGAGAGGGCAAGCGTGGCCTCGTCGAAATAGTATTTGGCGCCGAATACCGGCATGGTGCGCGTTTCGCGCGGTTGCGTCTGGAACCGCTGGACCGGTTTCGTGCCTTTGGGCACTAGGCTGTCGAGAACCGCGCGATATCGTGAGATAACGGCAAGTTTGGTGAGTCTCTGGATCTCCGCTGCGAGCTTCTGGTCCCATGCTTTCTGTTCCTCGGTTCTTTCGCTAGGTAGGGTAACGCCAGAGAGATTGATGTTATCGAGTTGCACATCGAACCGCTTGCCGTCCGTGGGAGTCTGCGGATAGCCCTTGTAATGGATCCAGAACGCGTTGATGTTTTCGAACGCCTCGTTCAGGGTCAATGCGCCCTGGAAGCCGTTGGCCACGATCTGATAAGCCACTCGGGTCGCGTCGTAGTTAGTGCCGTCGCCGGCGGCGAGGTCCGGGTTCAGGGCCGTATTGAACCCCAGGATTTCCCAGACATCGTTGGGGCCGGTCCCCGGATTCCCTGACTTGATCCGCGCGTAAAACTCCATAGAGTCGAGGCTGAAGGCCGAACCGTCCAAGGCGCGCACGTAGATGCCGGCGGAATCGGGATGGTACTGGAGCAAGGTGCTGAAGTCTCCGTCCAGCCGATGCAGGTGGGCGTTCGGGGCTGTGGGGTCGTTCACGGTGCCGATCGCAAACCCATCCTCGAAATAACAGCCGTCCGAACCGATGCCGGCGCAGCTGCCGCCCGGCTCAGGCGCTGCGTTGGCTTTGCCGTAGTAGGCCGCGAATGTCATGTTCTCGAAATCGATCGTCACATTGTCGATCGTCGGCGTTGACGGCGGAGACGGAGGTTCGGGATTGGCGGCTTTCCACTGTGCTAACGCCGCGCTGGCGTCCGCCTCAGACGCATCCTTGCTGTCCCAGAATGCTTTGTACGCATTGAGCCCGCCGAGAACAGTCAACCCACCGGCAGTGACGCCCCCGGAAGCCGCCGAAACGACATCGGCCGGTGTCGGATCGCTGGCCGGCGTTCCGTCAGTGTTTTGCTTGTACTTGGGCTGATCCGCCATGGTCGCCGGGATGCTGAACGCCGGCGTGGCGCCGCTGTAGGTATCGCGGTCGATGCTGAAGGTGAATTCGAGCCGGTCGGAAACCGGAACAATGAAATCGCCGTGGGAAACCTCGACCTGCATTCGGTCATCGCTTTCCTCGTAATAACCGAAGTGGACATTACCTTGCGCTTGCGCGACCGGAACCGCGGCCGAGACATCCATGCCCGGCAGGGCGAGGGCGGCGGTCGTCAAGGCGAGAAGCGCCTTGGGCTTTTCCGATTTGACCGGCATTTCTCACGCCCCCTTCTTCGCGAGGACGGCGCTAACATCGTCGTCGGTAAGGGATTGCCGACCTACGTCGAGCCGCCGGGCCGTAGGTCGGGAACCCCTTCCCGACGCCGACCGCGCCAAGCGAGCCGTCGGCAAGGGATTGCCGAACCATGTCGAGCCGCCGGGCCGTAGGTCGGGAATCCCTTCCCGACACCGACCGCGCCAAGCGAGCCGTCGGCAAGGGATTGCCGAACTATGTCGAGCCGCCGGGCCGTAGGCCGGGAATCCCTTACGCTGGTTCCCAAACTCCTGTTTGGGAACCCATGCCGAGAAGTCGGCAAAGGATTGCCGACCTACATCGAGTCGCCAGCGGACGTACTGTGAGTAGGTCGGGAATCCCTTCCGGACGCCGCCTGAACCAAGCCGACGCGAAAGGCGGAGTGGAAAAGCCCATTCTCCGCTGAAGCATTGACCCGCCGACGCGGCGCGGCGAGCAAATCGGCAGAGAGGCGATGAATGCGGATCAGTTGCAGCCACAGCCGCCCCCGGTGCCGCCATGTCCACCTTGCGAGCCTTCCTTGCTGGAGAAAATGTGGTCGCGCAAGCCGGTCAGGCTGGGATCGGGCGTAATGGACATCTCCGGCTTGGCCAGAGTGCCCCTTTCCCACGGCGCGACGCTGGTGCAGCCCTGGCAAATCACGAGGGCGCAGAGCAGAATCGGCTGCCGCAAACGCGCCAGTCGAAGCTTTCGGAAGAATGTCATCTCATTCCCCCAAGAGCGCGTCTACTTGTTTGCGGATAGCGTCCTGATCCTCGTCGCGGTAGCCGAGATGAATCGCGCGCACCTTGCCCTGTTTGTCGACAAGATAAGACGACGGCATGGCCTTCACCTCGAAAACGCGCGGACACTCGCCCGAGGCATCGAACGCCGTGACGTAATCCACCGGGTGGGCTTCGAGGTATCGCAGAGCGTCCTCGGTGTTTTCGTCCACGTTGATGGCAACGACTTCGAATCCGTCCTTCAGACGTTCGTTGCGCAATCCGTTAATAAAAGGCATGGATTTCTTGCACGGCGGGCACCAAGTGGCCCAAAAGTCGACAAGCACGACTTTGCCTTTATAAGCCCCGAAGTCCAGTTTTTCGTTATTGCCGGGTAATGCCGCGGGGCACCCGGGTACCGACGATCCCTCTTGAACGGCATAAACCGAAGCGCTGCAGCCGAGCAGCAGAAGAGCCGATAGAAGAAATGTTTTCATTGTTCTGCATGTAAATCCGAGGTGACAGGCTGTTAACCACCGCCCTAGGTAGCACAGGCTGTGCCATCGGTTACGAGATCGCGGCGCCGACAGCGCCACGTACTTGCCTCCGCCGCCGGACGTACGCTAGAGCCTGCATCGCGACCTCAGGGCTCGTCCTCGGCCCGCCCCGGAAGCGGACCGCCGCTCCTCGGCCATGAGGCATATGACCCAGATAGAGGCTTCAAATCCCACACTCGACTCGAACGCTTCCCCCAAGTCCGATCTTATGGAATATCCATCGCGCAGGTGTGGTTTAAAGCGGGTGAGCGGGTTTTGCCCGGAACGGCAGTAACGGCCTTCAGACGAATTGGGCGTGGTATGTATTTTGCTCGTTACTGCCGCGGGGGAATGGTCCTTGTCGCAGGATAGTAACGCAGCGGCCGCACCCTCCTGATTTAGCCGGGAACCGGCTGGGTCAGCGTTTCACCGGCCGGTCGTCGGCATCGCACGCCCGGTCCTTTGTCGCGGAATTCTTTATTTCGCCGGGCCATATCTGTCCTGGACGAATGGGGATACCGGATTCATACGCTATGGAGATTTTTAGATGAACAAATCGAAGACAATCGCCGGAATGATATTTTCCGCGCTGACCTTAACCACCGGCACCGCTGGGGCCGCCATCGTAGACCCCGTCACGATCGATTTCGAAGCCATGACGTTCGCGGCCTACTACGGCAAAGCTAATCTGGCGCCTGAGCCGGGCGGCACTTGTGCCGGCGCCGGTTCGGCCGGGTGTTATTTCGAGGATGGGTTTGCGATCGGCACTGTTAGCAACCCCGACCCGAACGCCCACCTGCACCGGTATGATGGGGACTTCAGCACCTTGCTCCAGTACCATCCCGACTCCCCCGGCATCTACGTACGAGCCCAGGACAGCTCCGCGTTCAGCCTCACGTCCATGGAGTTTCAGGCGCCGATCAAGAACGCCAATCCGGGGACCGGCCCCAACGATGTCTGGGAAATCCTGGGGTTCAATATGGCCCTGAACCCGGACCTCGCCGCTGGCGACGGCACCAACTACCCAACCGTGGTCGCTTATCAGACGGTGGCCAACGGCTTCAACGGCACACTGACCCTCGATGAGGCGTTCGAAAACATCGATGCCTTCTGGATCCACTATAAGGGCTACCCGATTGTGCCGGAGGACGGCAAAAGGTTTGATTTAAGAATCGACAACATTACGCTGAGCGCTCCTG
Source organism: Methylocaldum sp. RMAD-M (assembly GCF_017832375.1). Taxonomy (NCBI): domain Bacteria; kingdom Pseudomonadati; phylum Pseudomonadota; class Gammaproteobacteria; order Methylococcales; family Methylococcaceae; genus Methylocaldum; species Methylocaldum sp. RMAD-M. Next base: position 66,603 of record NZ_JAFIBZ010000029.1, read on the forward strand.
TCAGTGCCGTCCCCATTCCCGCCGCGGTCTGGCTTTTCGGCACCGGTTTGATGGGTTTGGTGTCGCTCGGCAGACGGAAAGCGGGCCTGGCGGTCGCTTGATTTTGCCGGTAATGGTGTTCGAGCGGGGCAGAGGCAATGCCGTTCGTTCAGACAGAAGACACCGTTCACCCTGAGCGTAGTTCCGCGCCATCGCTTATATGGTGCGCGGGACGAAGTCGAAGGATGAACGGCCTCTCCGGAGCTTCGACTTCGCCCTTCTCCGCTACGCTCCAAAGGGCTGCGCTCAACCCGAACGGAAAAATCTTAGACAAACGGTATTGGGGTAAGGACATTGGTCCCTGCCCCGCTTTTTACGAACATGGATAAGCGTTTCCCGCGGCGGAACCTCGGGGGAGAGGTTCTAAGGCCGCCAACTTCGAGGTAAAAACATGCGGTCTATCAACTACGTCCTTTTGGGGGTTTGCCTGCTGATCGCGCAGTCGGCGTTCGCCCACGGCCCAGAGCCCATGCCCTTGCAAAAGGTGCCCATTCCGCCGGTTCCGGGTCTCTTGGACGGCTCCGATCCCATCGTCGTCAACAAGAACATGGCCATCGCCCTGGGCAAGGCTCTGTTTTGGGACATGAACGTCGGCAGCGACGGCATGGCCTGTGCCTCCTGCCATTACCATGCCGGGGCGGATCGGCGCGTCAAGAATCAGCTGAATCCGGGGGAAAAGAGCAGCAGTCCGACCGGCCAAACTTTCGAGGCACTGCCGTCGGGCTCCGGGGGCGCCAACCACACATTGACCCGCAACGACTTTCCGACTTTCCGGTTCAACGATCCCTTGCATCAAGAAAGCGGAGTCGCTTTCGCGACCGACGACGTCGTTTCTTCAGCCGGCACGTTCAGCGGTGACTTTATCGGCGCTTCGAAATTCACCGGCACGAGCGATCAATGTGCCCGCAGCGCCGATCCCGTGTTTCACGTCAATCATGTCGGCACGAGACGGGTCGAGCCCAGGAACACGCCCACCGTCATCAACGCCGTGTTCAACCACCGCAATTTCTGGGACGGCCGAGCCAACAACATCTTCAACGGCAGCAGTCCCTGGGGCGACCGCGATCCCGATGCCGGGGTCTGGGTAAAAATCAACGCCCGAAGCGTGGTCAAGCAGCGCTTGCATCTGGAAAACTCTTCGCTCGCCTCTCAGGCCATGGGGCCTCCGTTGAGCGATTCGGAAATGAGTTGCAGGCAGCGCACGTGGCCGGCCATTGGCAGAAAGCTGCTGCTGCGCCAGCCCTTGCAGTATCAGAAGGTCCATCATGAAGACAGTGTACTGGGACCATTCAGCCTGAGTTCGCCGGGGACTCTGAAACCCGGACTGAGCACGACCTACAAGAACATGATCACTCAGGCATTCAATCCGAAGTACTGGTCTTACGGCGGCCTTGGTCCGTTCGGCGCGCCTTCCGGGCAAACGCCTTACAACCAGATGGAAGCCAACTTTTCCATGTTTTTCGGCATAGCGCTTCAGCTTTATCAGTCCACGCTGGTATCCGATCAAGCCCCCATCGACTTGTCGCCTCGCGATCCGCAGACGCACAGGCCAACCTGGCAGGGCATGGGCAAGACTCAGGAAGAAATCGACGTGTTGACGGATGGATTCCAGACCTTCGTGGACAATCACTGCAACCTGTGTCATGCCGGCCCGACCATGACCACCGCCGCCATGGTCACGAACAGCACTTTGGTGACGCCCACGCCGGGTATGTATTTCGGTCCGGATCATAGCTTGATCGAGTACGGTCCCAATGCTCTTGGCCCCTCGAACGGAGCCGCGGCTGCCGGCATCAACCGCGATGTTAATGTCGTTATCCGAGATGTCGCTTCAGGCGGCCAGCGGTTGATGGATATGGGTTTCGCAAATACCGGCGTCGGCGATCCGGATGCCGATCCGGGGGTAGGAGGCGTCGACGATTTCGGTAATCCCTTGTCGTTCTCCGATCAGTACGTTCAATATTTGCTCGGCAATGATTCAGGGATAGTCGATCCGGGCGTCGACAACGTCCGCAGTTGCGATTTTCTGACGCCTCTTGCGTTAAACACCAATAGCGTGATTTCCACAGTATTCACCATACCCGACGGCATAGAAATCGACGGCAGCCGTGAGGGTGTGCTGCGCGATCAAAACTGCCTGAATTCCCTACGCAAATACAGTCCCACCATTGCGGCCGCAAATGCCGCTCTCGTTTCGGCACCGGGCAAGTTGGCCGTGGCCAAGAAAGCGGTTTTCAAAATACCAGGGCTAAGGAATATCGAACTGACGGGGCCCTACATGCATAACGGCAGCATGGCCACCCTGGAAGAAGTCCTCGAGTTCTACTCCCGGTTCGGCAATGTCAACAATCCCGATAAGCATTCGTTAATGGACAGTGTCACGTTGGCCGAGAATCCCATTAAACGCTCGCATCTGCTCGCCTTCTTGAAAACCTTCACCGACGACCGGGTACGTTACGAAAAGGCGCCGTTCGATCATCCGGAGATCGTCGTACCCCATGGGCACAGCGGAGATAGCCAATCCGTGACTGCGGGCAATCCGCTGGATCCAAATTTGGCTACAGAGGACACCTTGACGATTCCGGCGGTTGGGGCGAACGGCGCGACCGATCCGATTCTGCCGTTCGAAAATTATTTGGAACCGTAGTCAGGCCGAAATGGATCCGGCTGCCGCGGATCGAAAGCCGGGCAATCAATGAGTGCCCGGCTTTCATTCGCACCGGCCTCTATTTTTAGGAGATATGCATGAAACCGCTTACTAAAAACTACAAAGTACTAGCCACCTTGGTGGTAATGGGTTTGTCGAGCGCCCAAACGACACTGGCGGCCAGTGCGTTCAGCAGCGACGCGACACTGACCTATACCATCACTAACATCACCAACCTCAACAATCCGGGTGACTTGTCGGGACTCCAAATTCTCGGTTATTTCGAGCAGGCGGGCGCTCCCGATTCCTATGTGGCGACCACCGGTGACGGCGCAATCGCAGCCGACAATCCAACCGTGGGCCCGGTTAGCGTCGAAACCAGTTTCAGTCGGACATTCGCAGTAGGCGGCAATGTAACCGATGGTACGGTAGCCTCTTCCCACCTGGGGTGGTTCCGCCTGGATTTCAACAACCTCGGCAGCGACAGCTATGCCATCGAACTTGCTCTGGATTTCGAATTGACTGCTACCGCCAGCGGGCAGTCTGCGGACACCGATATATTTCTCGACTACTTCAGGACCAGCAGTTCCGACAGTTTCCTTCCGGGCTTCACCAATGTTTCTCCCAGTCTGGGCTTTGGTTTCGTGAATGCCTCGGTATACGGTCTGGATAATGCGGCAACGTCAGGCTCATCGGGGCCGTTGCTTTTCAGCCTAGGCCCGAATGCCTCGGAAGGTCTTCACGCCGACGTGTGGATCAACGGCAATCTGCAGGCTTCGCCGGTTCCCCTTCCTGCGGCCGTTTGGTTCTTTATCACGGGCCTTTTGACGTTTTCGAGCATGAGAAAACGGAAAGCGATGGCCTGATTCCGTCGGAAACGGATTTCCGACCTACTTATTCCATTCGACATTCGAGTGAACATGAATCGTAGGGTGGGTTAGCGGAGCGTAACCCACCGATTCAAGGCCGCTCGGTGGGTTACGGTCTCGCGGCCTCACCCGCCCGGCAAAAATGAATACCGGATTGAAAGCGATTTGGAGTTATCGTCGGCTGAAGCCAGCTTCCACGCCAACACTATAATCGTGGGTCGGCAACCCTTTGCCGACAAAGATGTCTCGTCGTGTCGGCAAAGGATTGCCGACCTACTGCGCCTTGGGGGCGCTAGCCTAGCCGGAAAATGCTCTAAACGAATATGTCTCAAATCCTCAGGGATCGTATCCAAAGCCGGCGACGAACGGCATGAGGATCTCGGACACCTGCGCAAACTCCGGTTCGTAATATCGCCAGCGCCCGACCGACGAGGCGTAAAGCGGCTGCGCCACCTGGTTGAAACTGGGGCTATTGATGTATTTTCCCGCCGCCCGCTTGTGAAAATCGGCAACCGCCGGATCCCAGGAAAGCCCGAGAAAGGCGAACACTTCGCGGAAGGTCGTCTCGAATCCGGATACGGCATCCTCGTAACGGAATTCGACGAAATCCAGCGTCATCCGCGTTTTCATGCACATCCACCACTCCATGACCTGCGCGTAAAAGGCCGCCGTTCCCTTCCAGCTCAGCAGTTGGACGGTAGAGGGGTTCGGAATCATGGTCTGCATGAAACAGCTCAAGCACACATCGCGCGGATCGCGCATGACGAAAACAAGCTTGGCCTCCGGAAAAATGCAATTGATGAGTCCCAAATCGATGGTATTCATCGTAGTCTTGTCCACGAAAATCCGTGTGTCGATCTTGTCTCCGAACCGTTCCCGCGCCCGGTTCCAGTAGAACCGGCGCAAATGCGTCACGCCGGCCAGATCGAGCTTCCCAAGCTGTTCGGGCGTCGTCCCGGTCGACCCGGACATGCGGTCCAGTTCCTTTCCCAAGGCGAAAATCAAGTCCGCTTCGTCGGCAACGAAAACATCCGGGTGGGCATCCAGAACTTCCTGAGTGAGCGTAGTCCCCGAGCGCATGAACCCCACGAGGAACACCGGGGGCGCTCGATGATCCTGCGGAAGCGCGGTTTCCGACCAGCGAGCCAGCAGTTCCCGAGTAAAACCGGCGGTGTTGGTTCTGATCAAATTCGGAACTAGAGTGGCATCCTGCTTTCTGACTTCCGGCAGCAAGGCGGACGCATCCGCGGCAGCGTGCAAATGGCCGAACACCTGGTCGTATGCCTTGAGCTTGTCGTGTATCCGCGCCAATTCCTTATGCGCCCGGAATCTTTCTTCAGGCGTCGGAAAACCTTTCAAAACGTTTTCGAGCCTTTGTTTTGCTTCGTCGCAACTCCCGTCGGCCGTTTCCAGGCTCGCCAATAAAATTTGCAGCATAGCGCTATGCGGCGCCCGTTTGACCGCCTGCCGGCAAGCCGCCAATGCCGATTTGTTCTGATTCAACCTCGAGTGGGCAAGCGTCAGCAGTTGAAAACCGCGAACCTGCGAACTATCGATCTGCACCGCCTGTTTCGCCAATTCCAGCGATCCCCGATAATCGTTCCAGAATTGCAGCTGCTCGGTAAGCCCGAGCAGCAAACCGATATCCCGGCTCTTGCGCGCTTTTTTCAGCAATAACTGACCGGACTGGCGCAAATGGACGATGCCTTGATCGCGTCTACCCAGCCAGCATAAGGCTTGTCCCAAGCAAGCCTTGGCCTGCGCGTCTTTCGGATTTTCCGCCACCGCCTTTTCGAACCACGTGGCGGCTTCTGCCGTGTTTCGGGATTGGATGGCGGCATAACCGCGCTGTATGAAGCTTGTCATTCGGAAACGCCTGCAAGGGCCTGTTTCGCTTCCTCGAGGCCCAGGTAATCGCTGTCCTTGACCACGGCCTTTTCCAGGCGCTCCTTGGCCTGGGCCTTATCGCCCGCCTGGAGGTACACCATGCCGAGGTGATACTGGAAAATGGGTACCTCGGGCGCCTGCGCCACGGCCTTTTCCAACAGCGGC